>CAYZVO010000095.1:0-31350 GCA_964481655.1 uncultured Enterobacterales bacterium
CTGCGGGAAGACGTCTGCGCCCGTGATGGTCGCCATTGCGCGTGTGGTGTGGTGGCGGGTGGCGGCGGCGGGCGGGGACTGTTTGGGGAGTGGTGGGATGCGCGGACGGGAATGGCGGCTGCGCCTAACACCCCCCCCCCATCGCCCGCCCCGGGCGCGCGCGCGCGCGCGCCCGCGACGACTTCGTACCCACGGATCCCAGGGAGACCACCCCATGAGCGACGGCTTCGACAACCCCTTCGCTGGCGGCTTCGACATGAACAACCTGCAGGCCATGCTCGGCAACGTGCAGCAGCGCATGCAGCAGATGCAGGCCGAGGCGGCCGAGATCACCGCCGAGGGTCAGGCCGGTGCCGGCCTGGTCACCGCCAAGGCCAACGGCAAGCAGGAGCTGCTCGAGGTGCGCATCAGCGCCGAGGCCATCGAGGATCGCGAGCTGCTCGAGGACCTGGTCACCGCCGCGGTGAACGACGCGCTGTCCCGGGCCAAGGAGGCCATGGCCGACAAGGTCTCCGCCATGGCCGGTGGCCTGCCGCTGCCCCCGGGACTCATCTAACGATGGATCCCCTGCAGCGCTGCGTCGCGCAGCTGTCGCGCTTCCCCGGCATCGGCGAGCGCACCGCCACGCGCCTGGCCTACTGGCTGCTCCGCGCACCGCCGGCGGTGGCGGAGGAGATCGCCGCGGCCATCGTGGATCTGCGGCGGGACATCGCCGAGTGTGAGCGCTGCTGCGATCTCGTCACCAGCTCGCCCTGCCCGCGCTGCCTCGACACCGGCCGCGAAGAGGGGCTCATCTGCGTGGTGGAGCAGCCCCAGGACATCCCCGCCATCGAGCGCGGCGGCGTGTTCCGGGGCCACTACCACGTGCTCCACGGCTCCATCAGCCCCCTGGATGGCGTGGGGCCCGAGCAGCTGCGCATCGGCCCGCTGTTGAAGCGCATCGAGCAGGGTGAGGTCCAGGAGATCATCCTGGCCACGGATCCCGACGTCGAGGGTGACACCACCGCCATGTACCTGGCGCGCCTGCTGCAGCCCCTCGGGGTGCGCATCACCCGCCTGGCCCACGGCATCCCCGTGGGGACCGAGATCGAGTACGCCGACAAGCTCAGCCTCGCGCGGGCGCTGCAGAACCGCCGCGAGATGTGATCCAAGGAGCGCCCCATGGCCGCGTCCGCCTTCGTCCTCGCCGCCGGGTTCGGCACCCGCATGCGGCCCCTCACCCTGCACCGCCCCAAGCCCCTGGTGCCCGTCTGTGGGGTCACCGTGCTCGAGCAGTCCCTCGCGCTCTGCGCGAAGCACGGGATCACCAGCGCCGTGGTCAACGCCCACCACCTCGCGCCCCTCATCGAGCGCTGGTGCGAGGCCTACGAGGCCATGGATCTGCATGTGCAGGTCGAGACGCCGGACATCCTCGGCACCGGCGGCGGGCTGCAGCTGGCCCGAGCTCGCCTGGCGGACCCCTTCGCCGTGGTCAACGGCGACGTGCTCTGCGACGGTGACCTGGGTGGGCTGCTCGAGGCCTGCCGGCAGGGGGACACCCTCGCGGCCATGCTGTTGCGGCGGGCGCCGGATGCGGCCACCCACGGCATCGTGGCCGTGGACGCCCAGGACCGCATCGCGCGGCTGACCTCCCTGGCCCGGCTCGAGGGCTCGCCCCCTGTGGCCGAGGACACCCACTTCACTGGCATCCACGCCCTGCGGCCCGCGGCCCTGGACCACGTGCCCGCCGACGGCTTCGCCTGCATCGTGCGCAGCGCCTATGTGGCCATGATCCCCGAGGGGAGGGTGGTCGGTCGGGTGCACCCCGGCACCTGGCTGGACGTGGGCAACCCCAGCGTCTACCTCGAGGCCAACCGGGCCGTGATGGATGGCGGCGTGCCCCTGGCCCTCGATCCCTGGACCCGGGCGGCCTACGGCTGGCGTCGGGTCGCCGGTGAGCGGGTGATCGTCGGGAACCGCACCCGCTGCGACCTGGCCCCCTCCACCGTGATCGAGGGCCCCGTCTGGATCGGCGAGGGCGCGGTGGTGGAGCCGAAAGTGGTCCTGGGCCCCTACACGGTGATCGGCCAGGGCGCGCGCGTGGGCGCGGGCACCCGCCTCGAGAACACCATCGTCTGGGACGGCTGCGCCGCGCCGGCGGGGGTGCAGATGAGGGACTGCATCGTCCACGACGGCGGCATGCTGCTGGTGGGAGAGTAGGCGCGACCTCTGAGACCCAATGTCCCCTGGCTCCCCGGGCATGAACGTCCCAGCTGGGGTGTCGACCCCTGGACATGCCGCCTTTTCCCGTTGGCACGGAGCTTGCGCATGAAGCGGGTCATGAGCATCGCCGCCCTCGTCCTCGCCCTGTTCCTCGTCCTGCCTGTGCGGTCCGCGCCCCCCTGCGGTGCGGACACGGACTGCACCACGGATCTCCGCCTCGCCATGTCCGCCGCGGCCACGGCGGCGGTCGGCAGCAGCGGCACCCCGGATCTCGCCAGCGACGCCTTCGCCTCGAGCGGGCTGCGTCCCGAGGTCCTCGAGCAGGCCCTGCGGGCCTTCCAGACCGCCTGGGATCGCGGGGACACCCGCAGGAAGATCATCACCGTGATCGACTACTCCATGCCCTCGAGTGAGAAGCGCATGTGGGTCATCGACCTCGACTCGAACCGGCTGCTCTTCCACGAGTACGTGGCTCACGGCAGCGGCAGCGGCGGCAACACCCCCACCCGCTTCTCCAACCGCAACGGCAGCCACCAGTCCAACATCGGCCTGATGAAGACCGCCGAGACCTACCACGGCAAGCACGGCTACTCCCTGAGGCTGGACGGCCTCGAGGCCGGCTGGAACGACAAGGCCCGTCCACGGGCCATCGTCATCCACGCCGCCGACTACGTCAGCGAGGCCTTCATCCGGGCCAACGGGCGCCTGGGGCGCTCCTGGGGCTGCCCGGCGCTGCGTCCGGAGATCTCCAAGAAGGTCATCGACACCATCAAGGGCGGCAGCCTGGTCTTCGGCTACTACCCGGACTCGGGATGGCTGGGGGGGTCGAGCTACCTGAACTGAGGGGCCAGCGGGGGTCAGCCGGGGGTCATCAACCCCCCGAAAGCGCTTGATTTTTCCGTCGTAGCCGGGCATATGGGCGACAGACTTCGGAGAGTCCATGCTCCAGCTGCTGCTCATCGCTCTCGCACTCCTGATCGCCCCCTCGAAGGCGCAGGATCCGTGCAACCAGCCCGAGTGTGACATCCTCGATGATGTCCAGCTCGTCACCGACGCGATCGAGGTGGCGGGCAAGGGGCCCGCTCAGCCCTTCTTCGCGCCCTACGACGACGTCGAGGAAGAGGTCCTGCGGCTGCTGGACGGCGCCAAGGAAGAAGTGGTCATCGCCCACTACAACATCCGGCGCGAGTCCATCCTCGAGAAGCTCATCGAGCTGCACGAGCGGGGCGTCAAGGTCCGCGTGGCGGTCGACAAGAAGAACGCCGGCCGCGAGTGGAACATCGGCGACGACATGCTCGAGCAGGCCGGCATCGAGCTCATCCGCACCAAGCCCTCGGGCAAGCGCGCCCTGATGCACTTCAAGGCCACCGTCATCGACCGCGAGACGGTGATGACCGGGTCCTACAACTGGAACGCCACCGCGGCGCTGGCCAACGACGAGAACATGCTGGTGGTCCGCGACAAGGACCTGGCCGCAGCCTACCGGCAGGAGATCCTCGAGATCATCGGCGACGGCCCCTCGGAGTTCCAGGGCGGGAAGATCAACGACTTCTTCTCCCTGCACTTCGCCCCGGACGAGCGCCTCGACTCCGTGCTCGCCAGCCAGATCCGCAAGGCCAAGGAGAGCATCGACATCGCCATGTTCGGGCTCACCGACCGCAAGGTCCAGAAGGAGCTCATCAAGGCCATCGAGCGCGGCGTGCAGGTGAACATCGTCACCGAGCAGAAGATGGCCAACAAGACCGCGCTGGACGAGAAGGTCGAGCAGGCGGGGGCCCACGTGATCCGGGCGGCGAACCGCACCGGACCCTTCTCGGCGATGCACCACAAGTACGCGGTGGTCGACGGCAAGCGCCTCATCACCGGCGCCTGCAACTGGACCAAGAACGGCACCCGCTACTCCGACGAGGACATCCTCATCGTCGAGTCGGAAGCCCTGGCCCTGCAGTACCAGGACAACTTCGAGGACCTGCAGCACGTCTACGGCGGCATCGACAGCCCCTCGGACCGCGAGGCGGCGCCGGTCATGTTCCACGCCGAGCACGACGGCACCGGCTGGGGCGATCGGGTCTTCGTGGTGGGCAACGACCCGGCCCTGGGCAACTGGAACCCGCACAACGGTGTGGAGCTCAAGACCTCCGACGATCTCTTCCCGGCCTGGGCCGGTCACCTGCGCCTGCCCGCGGGATCGGACGTCGAGTACAAGTTCGTCACCATCAAGGCCGACGGCTCCGTCGAGTGGGAGCCGGGCCCCAACCGCTCCATGCATGTGCCCGACTCCGGTCGCGCCACGGTCATGGCCGGCGACTACGGCGACACCTCCTCCAACTGGACCCCCGCGGGCCACGTGGACGCCGAGGTCGAGATCCCCAGCTACCTGTCCCGCAACAGCGACGGCTCCTACGTCTCGCCCGGCGGCGTCAGCTACCCCACCGAGCTGGGCTACGGGAACCGGGCGGCCCACGTGCTGGACCACTTCGAGGAGTCGGCGGAGAAGTCGAGCCAGGGTGTCTTCACGATCACCAAGGACGAGGTCTTCCCGATGATCGACGACGCCTACGCCCGCATCGCCGCGGACCCGGCCGAGTACCACGCCGAGGACCAGGGCAAGCGGCAGGTCTACGACGTGCCCATGGACAAGGTCATCGGCTACGTCGGCGGCCAGGAAGGCAGCAACGATCAGGTCAGCACCCTGCGCGTGGTGCTCCAGAACGGCAACGAGGTCGTCACCTCCTTCCCGGTCGCGCCATAGCCGCGCGCCATGGTCGGCTGGCACGACGCCGGGCTCTCCCCCCCCTCGCCCCCGGCGGGGTCCATCGCCGCGCTGCGGGCGGCGTTCCACGCGGGACAGACGGATCCGGTGCGGGTGCTCGAGCGCTTGGCCCTGCGCCTGGAGTCGGGCGCTCCCGACCCGTTCTCGGATCTCTGCCTGGAGCGGGCGGGGGCCCTCGCCAGCGCCTCCGCTGAGCGCTGGCGCAGCGCGGCCCCCCTGGGGCCCCTCGACGGCGTCCCCGTGGCCCTCAAGGACCAGCACGACATCCGCGGCCTGCCCACGCGCGCCGGGGTGAGCACCCGCCACACCCCGGCCCGCCGGGACGGGGAGCTGGTGGGCGCCCTCGAGGCCCTCGGGGCCGTGGTGCCCGGCAAGACCCACAGCACCGAGTGGGGGCTGTGCCCGGTGGGGCGATCGGATCACGTCCTCCTGCCCGGCAACCCCTTCGACCCCGCCCGCGGGGCCGGGGGCTCATCCACCGGGGCCGGGGTCGCGGTCTCCACGGGGCTCACCCCGGCCGCCATCGGGTCCGACGCCGGGGGCTCGGTGCGGATCCCCGCCGCGCTGCTGGGCCTGTTCGCCATCAAGCCCCAGCTCCGGCAGCCCCGCCTGCAGGGGGATCTCTTCGGGCGGGGGAGCCTGACAGCCAACGGGCCCGTCGCGGCCTGTGCCGAGGATCTGCTGCCGCTGCTGTCGGCCCTGGGCCACGGCTGTGACGCCGCCGCCATCGGGCGCGGGGTCCGGGGATGTCGCGTCGGTGTCGTGGCCGAGGCCTGGGCGATGGCGGAACCGGCGGTGGCTCGCCGCGGCCAGGAGCTGCTCACCGCGCTCGCGGCGGAGGGCGCGGAGCTGCGCGATCTGTCGTGCCCGGCGCTGTCGGACGCCCGGGGTCTGGGGGTCGCGGTGGTGCTCGCCGAGAGCAGCCTGGCCCTCGAGGCCGCGGCCGCGGTGGGTGAGCTGGGCCCCGCGGCCGCCCTCGCCGTGCAGCGGCTGAGCCACGGGCCGTGGCCCCCTCCCGGGCTGATCCCAGGGCTGCGGCGCGCGCTGGCGGCCGAGCTGCTGGGGCTGCTCGAGCAGGTCCACCTCCTGGCCCTGCCCACCACGCTCGCGCCGGCGCCTCCGCTGGCGCTCCCCGCAGATGGCGCCCTGCTCGACGAGGGCGACAACCACAGCATGTGCGCGACGACCTTCGCGGCCAATCTCTGCGATCTGCCCGCGGGGTCGCTGCCCGCCGGTCAGGTCGGGGGCATGCCCGTCGGGCTGCAGCTGGTGGGGCGTCCTGGCGGCCTCGGAGACTTGCTCGCGGTGATGGCGCAGGCGGAGCGAGTCGGGTTCGGCTGCCTCCGACCCCCGGGCTTCGAGGCCCTCGAGGGCTGACGATCAGGCGGCGCCGTTCACCGCGGCCACCACGGCGGCCCGCGGGAGCTGCTGCGTGGGGTGCTCCTGACCCAGCAGGGTCAGCAGGTCTTCGACGAAGCTGGGGCGCAGCAGGTAGTAGAGCCTGCGCGGGCCGTCGGCGTGGGACGCGACCAGGCCCGCCTCACGGAGCACGGCGAGGTGCTGGCTCAGGTTGGGCTGCACCACATCCACGACGGCGTTGATGTCGGCGACGCTCTTGGGGCCCGCGCGGAGCACGTCGAGGACGCAGAGTCGTACGGGGTGGGAGACGGTGCGCAGCAGGCCTGCGCTCTCTTCCCACACTCGGTGGCCTTGTTGGCGTCGCAGCATATTCGCTCCACGATGACTGGGTGCCTTTGGATATGACCCTCATCGTGGAGTGTGGCTCGTGGGATGCCCAGCCGATGCGGCGTAGCTCACAAAACCCTTGCCCCGGGGCGAATGTAGGGCGTCGCGCCGGAACCACCGGCGAGGGATCAGCCGTGGCGCTTGCGCGCGGCGGCCTCCGAGGCCGAGGCCAGGCCGTCGGGCTTGACCAGCTCGATCTCGTCGAGGTCCTCCACGCGCATGCCCCACTCGCTCAGGGACGCCTGGATGGCGGAGAGGGGATCCCGCGCGGCGGCCGTGGTGGGCCTGGGGGGCGGGCTGTTGACGCCGCGCCTCTTGCCCAGCAGCTTCACGAGGCGCCCGTTGGCGCTGCGCAGCTGTCGGATGCCGTTGACCGCGATCTCCTCCTGGAAGCGCAGCGCCAGGGGGCTGACCTTGGCCAGGAGCCGCTCGAAGGTGGAGCGGTCGAGCTCGTAGGCGATGACGGTGCCCCGGGCCCGGAGGCTGGCCGAGCGGGGCGAGTGGTCCACCAGGGCCGCCTGGCCCACCAGGGAGCCGGGGGGGAGGGTGGCCAGGCGGCGACGCTTGCCGCGCATGGTGCGCACCACATCGACCTCGCCGGCCACCAACAGGAAGCAGGACGAGCCCCAGTCGCCCTCGTGGCAGAGCAGGGACTTGTCCTGCCAGACCCTGGTCGGCGCGACCGATGACAGCCGGTCCAGGTCCTGCTCGCTCAGGCCCCGGAGGGGGTCGAGGCCCACCATCGGGACCTTGCCGGGGTGGCGCTGGGGGGGCGGGCCGGGATCAAGGCGGGGCGGCCTCGCGACGGGCGCGGCCTGGCCCCCCGCGAGGCGGTGGAGCTCCTCTTCGATGCGGGCGTGGGTGGCCCGCAGGCGCTCGGTGAGCTGGGCGATCACCGAGCCGGTCACCGCGGCGACGAGGCTGGGGGCCTCGCGGCGGAGATAGGCCAGCAGGTGCCGGTCCAGCTCGTGCACCAGGCTCTGCTCGAGGGCCAGGACGCTGGCGGAGCGCGGAGCGGGGTCGATGCAGGCCATCTCGCCGACGACGTCGCCGGGCTGAACCACGTCGATCTCCACCGGGGCGCCGCCCTGGTCTGCGACCTGCACCGACAGGCGGCCGTGGCTCAGCAGGGCCAGGGACTCACCGGGCTCGCCCTGCCGGAACAGCTGCGCCCCAGCGTCCAGGCGGCGGGGGCGCATGGTCGCCTGCAGCAGATGGAGCTCCTCGTGGCCGACGCCGGAGAAGAAGCTCGCCCGCTGAAGGGCCTGGCGGAGGGGGTCTTGGCGCACCGATCACCGACCTCGAACGCGCCGGGAGGGGAGGCGCGCCACCCCTGTCATACTTGGGCCCAGGGCCCCTTGGCAAGCCCGGTTCAGCCGAGCAGCAGCTGCACCTTGCGCAGCAGCACCGCGGGCTGGATGGGCTTGTCCACCAGCTGCTTGACCGGCAGGGATGAGGTGTCGAACACCTGTGATGAGGCCCCCGCGATGGAGGACAGCATCAGGATCGGCAGCTCGGGCTGCAGCTCCTGGAGCTTCTTGGCGGCGGTGAAGCCGGAGTCCACTTCTTCCATCATGATGTCGAGCACCACGAGGTCGGGCTGTTCGCTCTGTGCCAGGGCCAAGCCCTCGCTGGCGGTGGACGCGGTGAACACCTGATAGCCGCCCGACTCGAGCACGGTGCGGCACACGAGGCAGATGGTGGGGTCGTCATCGACGACCAGGATCTTCTTGCGCTCGGACATGATGACTCCGGGGGGGGACTAGAGCTGCTCCAGCTCGAAGGGCCAGGCATCGAGCCCGCCATCGAGGACGCGGACATCGGGGAAGCCCTTGTGCTCGAGGGTGAGGGCCGCCTCGTAGGCGCGCTGGCCGATCTTGCCGAGGGGGCCGCGGGGGCGAGCCCGCGGGATCGCGTGGCGGCGCCCTCGCAGGGCGCCGAGGGGGATGTGGAGGCTGCCGGGCAGGCGCACGCGGCCGTACTCGGAGTGCAGGCGCACGTCGAGCAGGACCGGCGGGGCGTCGCTCTGCAGCAGCGCCTGGAGCTGGTGGGCCGTGATGCCCTCGAACAGGCCGTCGAGCTTGTTGCGCAGCACGTTCGCGGCGGTGACCACGTTGTCCAGGGCCAAGGAGTAGGGGGGCGCGTAGGCCAGGTCCAGCTCCGCGATGCGATCCAGATCGAGGCCCGCGGCCAGGGCCGTGGCCACGATGTCGATGCGCTTGGCGACCTCGCCCGGGCCGATGCCCTGCAGGCCCAGCACCTTGCGACTGTCGCGGTCGGCGACCAGCTTGAGCAGGATGTGCTGGGAGGTGGGGAGGTAGTGGGCGCGATCGGGGCCGACGATGACGACGGTGACGGGGTCGTAGCCGGCCGCCTGGGCCTGCGCCGCGGACAAGCCGGTGTTGGCGACGGTCCAGTCGAAGACCTTGAGGATCCAGCTGCCCACGACCCCCGGGGAGCGCTGCTCCCGCCCGCAGATGTTGTTGGCGGCCACGCGGCCCTGCCGGGTGGCGTTGGAGCCGGTGGGGATCCAGGTGGGCTCGCCCGTGATCACGTGGCGGTTCTCGGCGCAGTCGCCGACCGCGAAGATGTGGGGGTCCGAGCTGCGCTGGCTCGCGTCGACCTTGACGGCGCCGGTGACGCCGAGCTCGAGGCCCGCCTGCTGGGCCAGGTCGACCCGGGGCTGGACCCCGGTGGCGAGGATCGCGAAGTCGCAGGGGAGGGCGCGGCCGTCGGCCAGGAGGACCCGCTCGACGCGGCCGTTGCCTTCGAGGCCGACCACGGCGCAGCCGGCGTGGACCCGCACACCCCGCCGCGCCAGGTGCTTCTGCACATGGGCGGCGAGCTCGGGATCGACGATGCCGAGGATGGATGGCTGGGCCTCGACCAGGCTGATGCGGGAGCCCTGCAGGGCCACGGCCTCGGTGATCTGGCAGCCCAGCACGCCTCCGCCCACGATCACGACCTCCTTGGCCTGGGGATCCCGCAGGCGCCCGCGGATGGCCTCGGCGTCCTCGACCCCGTGGAGGGTGTAGACCCCGTCGAGATCGGTGCCCTCGAAGCGGGGGATGGCCGCCCGCGCGCCCGTGGCGAGCACGAGGTTGTCGTAGCGCAGCTCGGTCTCGGTGCCGTCGGTCAGGCGCCGGATGCGCACCGTGCGGCCGGCCCGATCGATCTCGGTGGCCTCGGTCTGATCCAGGGTGCGCACGTTCTTGAGGGCGTGGAAGAACGAAGAGTCCCGGACGTCGCCGAGGGGCGAGGACAGCAGCGCCCGCTGCTCCTGGACCGTGCCGGAGATGTAGTAGGGCAGGCCGCAGCCGGCGTAGGAGAGGAACTGGCCCTTCTCCACCACCGTGACCTCGGCGTCGGGATCGAGCCGGGCGATGCGGGCGGCGGCCTTGGCGCCGGCCGACACACCGCCCACGACCACCACGCGCTGGGAGACGCGCCGCGGCGCGGGCGTGGTGTCGGACCCTCGCTGCTCGGGGCGGGAGCAGGGCAGGACCATGGTGGCCTTGGTGCCGCCGGCGGCGGCGGGCTCGATGCGCAGGCGCCCGGTCATGAGGCGGACGGCGCGGTCGGCGAAGGCCAAGCCCAGGCCGGTGCCTTCACGGCTGGAGCGGCGGGCGTTGGGGGCGCGGAAGAACTCGGTGAACAGGTCCGCCCAGGCGTTGGGCGGGATGCCGATGCCGGTGTCCACGACCTCGCAGGCGATCTGGCTGCACTGGATGGTCTCGTCCGGCTCGTCCTGGGAGGGCAGCTCCCAGGGCTCGTGGGGCACGAAGACGCGCACGCGGACCCGCCCGGCGTTGGGCGTGTACTTGACGGCGTTTTCGAGCAGGACGAACAGGACCTCCTGGACCACGCTCGGCTCGGCGAGCACCCAGCCCAGGGCCGGATCGTCCAGCTCGATCAGCTCCGACAGCTCGATGCGCTTGGCGTCGGAGGCGTCCCGGACGCGGTCGGCGGCGGTGCGCAGGGTGTCGACCACGTTGACCGGCACCAGATCGTCGGTGCTGAGCACGTCGAGGCCCCGCAGGCGCAGCAGGTCGGACACCAGGTTGCTGCCGCGCAGGGCGCTCTTGTTGGCGTTCTCCAGCAGCTCCCGCTGGTTGGCCGGGATCGGGCCGACGAAGCCACCCATCAGCAGGTTGAGGCTGGTCTGGATGGAGTGCAGGGGCGACTTGAGCTGGTGCGCGGCGATCACAGCGAGCTTGAGCAGCTCGTCTCGGATCTCCCGGGCGCTGTCGCGGCGTGCCGCGTCACCGTCGACGGACCCATCACCCCCCTCGCCAGCGGGCGATGTGATGGTGTCGGCAAACAGGACGATGGCAGGTTCTTCGGTAGACATGGTGAGGTGATTATGTGCGCTGGGCACCGACGGGGGCAAGGGCGACCCCGCCGCGGAGCCTGGGCTCGAGGAAGGCGAGCGCGGCGGTGAGGTTGCGCTCCGCCTCCGGCGTGAGCTCTTCGATGAAGGGCTCGAAGGCGTAGCCGCGGATGGCCAGCAGCCACCCGGGGACCTGGCGCTGGAAGCAGCGCTCCGCCAGGCCCAGCAGCGCGCCGGCGGCGACGCTGTGGCTCGAGAAGCTCGCCTGCTGGCGCGCCTCGACCGGCGAGAAGCCGAAGGGCTCGGGCCCGTCGGTGGCGGCATCCACGAAGATCACGACGTCGTGCTCCGAGATGGCGCAGGCGTCTTCGACCTGCAGCTGGTAGTCGCTTGACACGGTCACATCGGGCAGCTCGAGCTGCTCGAGGGCCGCGGCGACCGCGGGACCCAGCCCGTCATCTTGACGGGCTGGGTTTCCCCAGGCCAGCAGCAGGATGCGCATGGTCGCGACCTGCTAGGT
The DNA here is from genome assembly GCA_964481655.1 of uncultured Enterobacterales bacterium. Classification (GTDB taxonomy): domain Bacteria; phylum Myxococcota_A; class UBA796; order UBA796; family JAFGLY01; genus CALDOK01. Next base: position 11,572 of record CAYZVO010000095.1, read on the forward strand.
GGCCTTTCGGTCGATCAAGTCGCCGGCTGCGTCGTACAGGCAGATCTCGAGGGGCATGCGACCCACGGCGTGGGTGGCGCAGGAGAGGCAGGGGTCGTAGGCCCGGATGGCGATCTCCACCCGGTTCAGCAGCCCTTCCGTGATCTCCTTGCCGCTCAGCTCGTCCACCGCCACCTTGGTCACGGACCGGTTCATCGGCTCGTTGTTGTGGGTGGTGGAGACGATCAGGTTGGCCATGGCGATGCTGTCGTCGTCGGCCACGCGGTAGTGGTGGATCAGGGTGCCGCGGGGGGCCTCGATGATGCCCACACCCACCTCGCGGCGGGTGCCGGTGGCGACGCGCTCGCCCTCGAGCAGGTCGGGGTCGTTGAGCAGCTCGCGCATCTTCTCGGCGGAGTGCAGCAGCTCGATCATGCGGGCCCAGTGGTAGGCCATGCAGACGTTGACCGGCTTGCCGCCACCCAGCGCCATGAACTCGACACGGGCGGCCTCGGCCAGCGGGGTGTCGATGCGGGTGCAGGTGTTCAGGCGGGCGAGGGGACCCACGCGGTACCAGCCCTTCTCGGGGCCCAGGGACTTGATGAAGGGGAACTTCATGTAGGACCAGGGCTTGACCTCTTCGGCGATGACCTTGTGGTAGTCCTCAGGCTTCACGCCCTCGAAGATCACGTTGCCGTCGGCGTCCACGCACTTGAGGTCGCCGTCGTACAGGTCCATGGTGCCGTCGGGCTGCACGATGCTCATGCTGGCCATGGGCACGGTGCCGAAGTCGGCCAGGGCGTCGAGGTGCTCGACCGTGTAGTTCTTGCACAGGTCCAGGGTGGCCTGGGACCACTCGACCATCTGGTCGATGCCGGCCAGGAAGTGGGCCTTGCGCTCGGGGTCGAGGTGGCGGTTGATGCCGCCCGGGATGGCGCCGGTGCCGTGGATCTTTTTGCCGGACGTGGCCTGGATGACCTCCTGGCCGTACTTGCGCATCAGCACGCCCTGGACCGCCAGCTCCTGGAAGCGGGGGTCGGTGGCGACGCCGATGACGTGGCGGATGGCCGGGTCGGCGTCGAAGCCGAACAGCAGGTCGGGGCTGACCAGGTGGAAGAAGTGCAGGGCGTGGGACTGGAAGGTCTGGCCGTAGTGCATCAGGCGACGCATCTTCTCACCGGTGGGGGTGAGCTCGTCGGCGCCGACGATCATGTCCAGGGCCTTGGCCGCGGCCAGGTGGTGGCTCACCGGGCAGATGCCGCAGAGGCGCTGCACGAGCACGGGCATCTCCCAGTAGGGGCGTCCCTGCACGTAGCGCTCGAAGCCACGGAACTCGACGATGTGGAGGCGGGCCTGGGTGACCTGGTCCTGCTCATCGAGCAGGATGGTGACCTTGCCGTGGCCCTCGACGCGGGTGACCGGCTCGATGACGAGGCGGCGTTGTCCTTGCTGAATCGTAGTCATGGCGTTCCTCGGATCAGTCGTAGCGGAGCAGCCCGTAGGGCAGCTCGATGGGCTCGTCGGTCAGCAGGGCCACGAGGGCGGCCCAGATGGCGTCGGCCGGCGGGGGGCAGCCGGGCAGGAAGTAGTCGATCTTCACGACCTCGTGCGCTGGGTAGACCTTGTTGAGCAGCAGCGGCAGCTCGGGGTCGTTCGGCAGCTGGCCGGAGGGGTTGTGCACGGTGGGGCCATCGCGGTAGGCCTCGTCCATGCACTCCTGCAGCGGCACGGTGTTCCGCATGGCGGGGATGCCACCCATGGTGGCGCAGTCACCGACGGAGACCAGGATGTCGCAGTTCTCGCGGAAGTACCGCAGGACCTCGACGTTCTCCTGGTTGCAGCACCCGCCCTCGATGAGGCCGATGGCGCAGCGGTCGGTGAAGGTCTTGATGTCGTTGACGGGGGACTTGTCGAAGTCCACCAGCTCCACGAGCTGCAGGATGCGCTCGTCGATGTCCAGCACCGACATGTGGCAGCCGAAGCAGGAGCTGAGGGCAGCGGTGGCGACCTTGGGCTTGCTCATGGTGACTCCCTCTACTCGGCCGGGGTGCGGCGCTTCTCGACGTCGCTGCCGATTGGTTCGTTGTCGTACAGGCGCTCACCAACGGGCACGGCGTAGCCGACGCGCTTGCGCAGGATGGCGCCCACGGGGCAGGCGGTCACGGCGGCGTCCACCGCCGCGAGGGCGGTGCCGGCCAGGCCTTCCGGGGCGTCCACGGACAGCTGGGTGTGCGGGCCGCGGCCCACGAAGCCCATGATGCCCTTGCCGTCGGTCTCCGCCGAGGTGCGCACGCAGCGTCCGCAGCGGATGCAGCGGTTGTGGTCGATCATGACATCGGCGTGCGAGGTGTCCACCGGGCGCTCGGGGAAGCTGTAGGGGTAGCGCGGGTGGGTGATGCCGAAGCGATAGGCGACGGCCTGCAGCTCGCAGTTGCCGCTCTTCTCGCAGAACATGCAGTAGTGGTTGCCCTCGACGAAGAGCATCTCGATGAGCTGCTTCCGCATCTCGAAGAGCGCCGGGGTGTCGTTGACGACCTCGATGCCCGGGGCGGCGGGCTGGGTGCAGGCGGCCTGGTTGCGGCCGTTGACATCGACGGTGCACAGGCGGCAGGCGCCGCCGGGGCTGATGTCCTTCAGCCAGCAGAGCCGGGGGATCCAGATGCCCGCCCGGTCCGCGGCTTCCATGATGGTCTCGCCCTGCTCGGCGGGGATCTCGACGCCGTCGAGGGTGAAGGTGAAGCCTTGGCTCATGACTGGGCCTCCTCGGAGTGGAAGACGGGCTGACGGCCGACCACGCGGACGGCCTCCTGCAGCGCGGCGTCGAGGTCGAAGGCCGGCTGGCGACCGCGATCGCGCTCGGCCAGCAGGCGCTCCTGGAGCACGGGGGCGAAGCTGTCGAGCAGGGAGAGCACCGGGTGAGGGGAGCTCTGACCCAGCCCGCAGCGGCTGGTGGACTTGACCGTGTTGGACAGCTCGCGGAGGTAGTCCAGATCCTCGGGCAGGCCCTGGCCGGCGGCGACGCGCTCGAGGCGCTCGAGCAGCAGCTTGTTGCCGGCCCGGCAGGGCAGGCACCAACCGCAGCTCTCCTCCGCGAAGAAGGCCATGTGGTCGATGGTGACCGCGAGCAGGTCGCGCTCGGGGCCGAAGACGATCATGGAGCCGCCGGTGGAGAGCTCTTCGAACGCCAGGCGCTTGCCGAAGTCGGCGGGGGGCACCAGGCGACCGGAGGGGCCACCGACCTGGACGGCGATGGCGTCTTCGCCACCCACGACCTTGAGGAACTCACGCAGGGTGAGGCCGAAGGGCAGCTCCCAGACGCCGGGGCTGGCGCAGTCGCCGGAGACGCTGAACAGCTTGGTGCCGCGGCTCTGGCCGGTGCCGAGTCGGGCCACGGAGGCGAAGCCCTTGGCCATCAGGTCGCTGGCCACGCAGAAGGTCTCGACGTTGTTCACCACGGTGGGCAGGCCGAGGTAGCCCTTCTGGACCGGGAAGGGCGGGCGGTGCCGGGGGCAGCCGCGCTTGCCTTCGCAGGACTCGATGAGGGCGGACTCTTCGCCGCAGACGTAGGCGCCAGCGCCCAGCTGCACGCGGACGTCGAAGGCGAAGCCCTCGGCGCCGGCGACGTCCTGGCCCAGCAGGCCGGCCTCGCGGCGGGCCTCGAGCTCGGCCTCGACGATGGGCAGCAGCCAGGTGTACTCGCTGCGCAGGTAGATGATGCCGAGCTGGGCGCCGACGGCCCAGGCGGCGATGGTCATGCCTTCGATGACGTCGCCGGCGCGCTCCACCAGGATCACGCGATCCTTGAAGGTGCCGGGCTCGCCTTCGTCGGCGTTGCAGATGATGACCTTCTGCTCGCCGGGGGACTGGCGGGCGAACTGCCACTTGAGGCCGGTGGGGAAGCCGGCGCCGCCGCGACCGCAGAGGCTGGCGTCCTTGACCTGCTTGATGACCTCGCCGGGCTCGAGGGCCACGGCGGCCCGGACACCGGCGCCGCGCTCGCGCTCGGCGAGCACCACGGGGCCTGCGGACCGGATGTTGGTGGGGACCAGGGCCCGGACACCCTCGAGCAGGCTCGCGCCCTCGGGGGCGGCCGGCACGAGGCTGGCGGCGGGCTCGCCGGCGAGCAGCGCGGCGGCCAGCTCACGGGCGGAGTCCGGGGTGAGTCCGTGCACCGGCAGGTCGCCGATGAGGGCAGCGGGGCCGTGGTCGCACAGGCCGATGCAGGAGGTCCAGCCGATGGAGACCGCGCCGCAGGGCGTGGTCTCGCCCATGGCGATCCCGAGCGCCTGCTCGAGGGCCTCGGCGACCTCGTTCGCGCCCGCCATGCGGCAGGACACGCAGTTGGACAGGTGGATCTCCGTGGCGCCTTCGGGCGCCTGGTGCAGGTAGTGGTAGAAGCTCACCACGCCTCGCACCGCCACGCGGGTGGTGCCTGTGGCTTCCGCGATCCACTCGATGGCCTGCTCACTGACGTGACCGTGGGCGGCTTGCACACCGCGGACCACGTCCATCAGGCGGGTGCGGTCGCCACCGACTGCCTCCACCTGCGCCTGGATGCTCTCTCTCAGGACCTCGCTCATGCCGACTCCGTCTGGAGGGTTGCGCGCGTGGACTCCGTCCACGGCAAAGGGTCGCATTCTAGTGCGCGCGTGGTGGAACGCCACTGAATGGCCATTCATTTCGTCCCGGTTCGGGGGATCGGTCATGGTTCGGCACGGCAGGACCTGAGATGGATCAGGATCGGAAACCCTGACCAATTTTCGCCGCCCTCCCCGTGAAGGCACGGTCCGGGCGGGTTCTGGCTCTTGGTTGACAAACCCACCGGGCGAGGGCCGGCGCGGGGAAGTACGGTTCGGTGATGCTCGCTACTCTTTCCGGCGGCTGGCACCGCAAGCTCCTGCTCGGCGTCCTCGTGGCGGCGCTGGCGTTGTTGGGGCTCGAGGGCGGCCTGCGTCTGCTCCTGGGGCCACCCTGCCCGGCCCTCGAGGTGCACCTGGTGAAGGGGGAGGTCGACCGCTACGTCGAGCGGGACGGCGAGTGGATGCGCACCCTGTACACCCGGGACCGGGATCGGGTGGTCGTCCCGCTGGCGAGCCCGAGCCCCCGCTTCGCGGTGCTGGGGGGCAGCAGCGTGCACGAAGGGGAGCTCGGTGTCGGCGCCCCCCGGGAGTTCACTCAGGTGTTGGCATCCCGGCTCGGTGTCTCCGGGCTCAACCTGGGCTCACCGGGCCTCGACAGCCACGACCTGGTGCAGATCCTGGACGAGCTCGAGGGCGTCGACCTGGACGCCGTGGTGGTCTACGCGGGGCACAACGACCTGGGCAACCTGGCCCGCGGGCGGCACCACCGGGGCCTGGCGGTCACCGCCCAGCTGCAGCTCCGCAGCGCCCTCGAGCGGTCGCAGCTGTACTGGGTGCTGGCGGGGGTGGTCGATCGAGACAGCGAGCCCGTGCACCGGCGTGGCCCACCGGCGCCCCTCTCCGATGAGGCCCGCGCCGAGGCGGTGCGCCACTTCGAGGCCAACCTGGCCCACATGGCCTGGCAGGCCGGTCGCATCGACCTGCCCCTGGTCGTCGTGGTCCCCGTCAGCCGCCTCACCAAGCCCCCCGACGCCCAGGCCTGCGAGCCCCCGGACTGTCCCCTGGAGCTCTTCGAGCAGGGGACCCGCCTGCGGGGCACGGATCCCGAGGGAGCTGCGGCGCTGCTTCGCCGCGCCCGGGACGTGGACGGCCTGGCCATCCGGGCCCCGAGTGTGCTCCAGGATGCGGTGCGCGCGCTGGCCGCCAAGCACCCCCACGTGCACCTGGTGGACGCGCCGGTGCAGCTGCCACAGGAGCCGGAGCTCGCGGTGCCCTCGGGGCAGCTGTTCAGCGACCCGCTGCACTTCAGCGTCGCGGGCCACGCCGCCATGGCCGAGGCCATCGCGCCGGTCCTGGCGCCGCTGCTGGACGTCGCCTGGGAGGGCTAGCCCTCCTCGTCCGGGGCGTACCAGGCGTAGCGGCGCGCGGCCTCTGCGGCGATGGCCTCCTCGGGGTCCATGGGCTCGTGGAGACTCGCCAGCCGCGCGTAGATGCGCTGGGCCACCGGCTCCACCGCCGCCTGCACCGGCGGGGTCATGGTGGTGCTCATGGTGTAGAGTTCCTCGGCCTCGATGGCGATGAGCTGGACCTCTGTGGGCATCGGCAGGCCCAGGCGCTCACCCATCTGCAGGGCGGTGGGCAGGGAGATCTCGTGGGCGTTGATCAAGCGCCGGCTGCCCGCCAGGTCGTCGAGGGACAGCTCCCGCACCCGCCCGGGCACCGGCTCGTCCGCCAGGACGGCGTCGACGATGATGGCGCGGTCGTAGCCGGGCAGCATCTCCACCAGCTCGAAGCCGGCCCGCTGGCTCTTGAGCACCTGCACGTCCCGCAGGGGCCGCTCTCGCAGCAGGCGCCGCAGGGCGTCGGCGATGTGCAGGCCCACGGCGTCGTCGCTCATCACCGGGTTGCCGAGGGCCAGAACGACAGTGCCCCGGCCGGGGCCAGCCCGACCGGGGAGTGTGGGGGTCATCGATCCGCCTTCGCTACTTGGCCGCCGCGGCGCTGGTGGCGCCGACGCGGTCCCGCGCCGCCGCTTCCTTGACCTTGTGCAGGTAGATGGCGACGGGGCGGTAGGCCAGGTGCGACCACTTGCCGAAGGGGACCTCCACCAACAGCATCGGCACGGCCACCATCAGGTGGATGACGTAGATGTAGTAGGTGGGCATGGCCAGATCGACGAGCCGGAAGGCGTGCAGCATGATGCCGGTGAGGGAGGTCGCGAACAGCAGGATCAGGAACAGCCAGTCGCTGGGATGGCTGAACTTGTGGATCTGGTCCTTCTTGTCCATGCGGTCCTTCAACATCGTGCCGGTCACACCCAGCAGGATCAGGGTCGCGTAGTAGCCGGGGATGCTCGTCCAGTGCCACGAGGTGTCCTCGACCTGGAACCAGGTCAGGAACACCACCACCAGCAGCAGCATGGTGCCGTAGCCGGTGACCAGGATGAGGTGGCGGGCCCAGTGGAAGCGGGCGCGCTCACCGTCGCACTTGGTCCAGCGCTTCTGGGTGGCGGCGTGGATGACCAGCTCGTGGAGCTGACCGATGTAGTGGCCCGCGCCCGCGCCGCTGTTCTTCATGGTCTTCATCCACATCCGGGCGACGTTGGTGAAGAGGAAGAAGGACAGGATCGCGGCCATGATGAGGTCGCCGTAGTGGACGACGTGCTTGGGCGCGAAGTGCTGCAGCATCACGGTCTCACGCGCCTCGGGGTGCTCCGCCAGCAGCGGGAAGCCGAAGCCGGGGATCATGAACAGCGCGAGGACGCCCACCGCGAGCACACCCAGGATGATGTACTCGGCGATGTGGTTGGTGTAGAGCAGCTTCGAGATGCCGGTCCAGTCGTAGCGGGCGGTGAGCCAGCGGCGCATGGACATCATCAGCTCGCCGGGCTCGGCCTCGCGCGGGCAGGTGTCGGAGCAGTCGCCGCAGTAGTAGCAGAGCCACGGATCGACGGACTCTTCGATGCGTCCCTCGAGGCCAAGCTGCATGGAGCGGATGTCGCGCCGGGGAAAGACGCTCGCCCGCTCGGTCAGGCCGCAGGCCGCGGAGCAGTTGCCGCAGTTGAAGCACTTGTGGGCGTTGAGGCCGCCGTACTGGGCGAGCTCTTCGGCCAGCTTGGGGTTGACGCGGTACGCCATGGCTAGGCCTCCTTCAAGGCGTAGAGGAAGTAGTCGCCCTTCTGGCCTTGCTCGATCACGCCGCCGTAGCGCTTCATGGCCATCACATGCCACAGCGCCTGGTCGGTCTCGAGCTTGCAGGCCGAGGCGATCTCGGGGACGGTCTTGGGGCCGGCCTTCAAGGTCTCCTTCATCTGCTTGCGCAGAGCCCGGAGGGCCTTGTTGTAGGCCTTGAGCTCGTCGGACATGCCGCCACAGCGCTCCCGGAGCACCATGATGGGCTTCTTGGGCTTGTTGTCAGTCATGGGAGGCTCCTTGCCTACTTGGCGGTGACTTCGTCGGTGGCGTCGCACCAGTTGTTCTGCTGCAGCCAGTTGGCCGCGGCCATGGCGGCGTCACCGGCCTCGACGATGGCGTCGGGGATGTCCTTGGGGCCCGCGGCCACACCACCGGCGTAGATGCCGGGGATGGTGGTCGCGCAGGGCTGGAGCTTGGCCTGGGGAGAGGCGATGAAGCCGTCGGCGGCTTCGTCGACATCGACCACACCCTCGGCGTGCCAGCCGGGCACCACGCCCTGGGAGAGCACGACCATGTCGAAGCGCTCCTCGACCAGGGTGCCCTCGTCCAGCATCTCGACCCGCAGGATGACGTCCTTGTTGTCGGCTTCGCTGATCTTGGCGACCTTGCCCTTGACCACCTCGACCCCTTCGGCCAGGGCGCGGCGGTAGAACTGCTCGTAGCCCTTGCCAAATGCACGGATGTCCATGTGGAAGAGCACAACCTCGAGGCCGTGCACGTAGTGGTGCATGAGCACAGCCTGCTTGAGGGCGTACATGCAGCAGACGCGGGAGCAGTAGGGGATGCCGATGGACTTGTCCCGGCTGCCGGCGCACTGGATGTAGGCGACGCGACGGGGGATCTTGCCGTCGGAGGGCCGGATCACGGTCCCGTAGGGGCCATCCGAGCTCTGGATGCGCTCCATCGCCAGGGGGTTGACCACGTTGACGAAGTCGTCGCCGTGGTACTCCTTCTTGGCGCCCATGGGGGTGATGTTCAGGCCGGTGGTGAGCACCACCGAGCCGACCTCGATCTCGACCTCGGTCGGCTCCTGCAGGTAGTCCACGCAGTCCTTGGGGCAGACCCGCGCGCACTTGCCGCAGAAGGTGCAGTTGTCGGTGTCGAGCACGGGCACCTGGGGGATGGCGTTGGCGTGCTCGATGTAGATGGCCTTGCGGGCCCCGAGTCCGTAGTCGAACTCGTGGGGGACCTCGATGGGGCAGGCCAGCTCGCACTCACCGCAGCCGACGCAGTCTTCGGCGACCACGTAGCGGGGCTTGCAGGTGAGTTTCGCGGTGAAGCCAGCGCCCTGCTTGTCGATCTTGGCCACCTCGGTCCAGGTCTCGACCTGGATGTTGGGGTGGCTGCGGGTCTCGGCCATGCGGGGGGTGCAGATGCAGGACGAGCAGTCGAGGGTGGGGAAGACCTTGTTCAGGCCGACCATCACACCGCCGATTGAGGGCTGCTTCTCGACCAGCAGGACCTTGTGGCCCTGTTCGCCGAGGTCCAGTGAGGCCTGCATCCCGGCGATGCCACCACCGACGACCAGGACGTCGTACCGTTCCTTGATTGCGGACATGGATGGAATCCTTTGGTTGGAGGCGGCGCCTAGCGGCGGCTGCCCTGGGTGAGCAGGTTGCCTTCACGGTCGCGGACGCGGACGGTGAGGGGCATCTGGCCCGGGAGCGCGTGGGTGGCGCAGCCGAAGCAGGGGTCGTAGGCCCGGAACGCCATCTCGATCATGTTGAGGATGGGCTCGGTGACCTCCACGCCCGGCTTGATGAGGCCCTGCGCGGCCTTCTTGATGCTCATGCAGATGGGGGCGTGGTTGTTGGTGGTGCCGACGATGAGGTTGGCAGCGGTGACGATGCCGTTCTCGTCGGTCTTGTAGTGGTGCGTCAGGGTGCCGCGGGGGGCCTCGACGATGCCGACGCCTTCCGTGGGGACCTTGGTGGGGACCGTGCGGTAGGCCTCCGGGTCGATGATGCACGGGTCGTTGATCAGCTCCCAGGAGCGCTCGGCGGCGTTGAGCAGCTCGATGCACCGGGCCCAGTGGATGGCCAGGGTGTGGTGCACTGGGGTCTTGCCCGAGGCGTCGCCGGTCAGCGTCTCGAAGTACTTCTCGTAGGCTTCCTGGGCCATGGGGCTGTTCATGCCGTCGGAGACGTTGAGGCGAGACTGCGGGGTGGCGCGGTAGACGCCGGACTCCGGACCGTCCACGAAGCCCTTCCAGCCGACCTTCTTGAGGTAGGGGAACTTCAGGTAGGACCAGGGCTCCACACGCTCGACGACGTGGTCGGTGTACTCGTCGGGGGAGTACTCGTGCTGGTTCTCGCCGTTGGGGTCCACGTAGCGGACCTTGCCGTCGTAGAAGTTGACCTTGCCCTTGTCATCGACCAGGCCCATGGACCAGGTCTTGTGCAGGTACGGGCCGTTGAGGATGATGTCGACATACTTCTCGTTGGCCAGCACCACGTCGTGGAACAGCTGCAGGGTGAACTGCGCGAACTCCTTCATGTAGGAGATGATCTCCTTGAGGCGCGCCTGCTCTTCCTTGGTGATGCCCTTGGACATGCCACCGGGGATGCAGTTGACCGGGTTGACCGGCTTGCCGCCGAAGATGGCGGCGGCTTCATGGCCCCACTGGCGGCACTGGATGACCTTGCCGCCGATCTCGAGGCCGACCGCGCCGATCACGCCGATGAGGTTGCGCGTGGCCGGGTCGTGGTCGGGCCCGAGCACGAAGTCGGGGGCGCCCAGGGCGTAGAAGTGGGTGGTGTGGTCGGTGACGTAGAAGATGTTGTACTGCAGCTCGCGCAGCTTGTGGGCGGTCTCGGTGAGCTCGACGCCGTACACCGCGTCGCAGGCCTTGGCCGCGGCGAAGTGGTGGGCCTCCGGGCAGACGCCGCAGATGCGCGGGGTGATGCGGGGCATCTCTTCCACCGGGCGGCCCTCGGCGAACTTCTCGAAGCCGCGCAGCTCGGGCACCTGGAAGAAGCACTCCGCCACGTTGCCCTCGTTGTCGAGGAAGATGTCGATCTTCCCGTGACCCTCGAGCCGGGTGACGGGATCGACGCTGATGCGGCGGAAGCCCTCGGCGGTCTTCACATGCTTGGTGGTCATTGTGATCTCTCCCGTGGGCCTACTTGCGGGCCTTGAGATGGCTGGAGGACATGGAGAAGCGGTAGAAGGTCCCCGTCGGATCGGCGATCTGCGCGATCAGGGCGTGGGCCTCTTCCTCCGTCTCGGCGCCCAGCAGCGAGCCGATGGCGCTGATCATGGCGGTGCCCTGGTCCTCCACCTTGCCGGCGGGGCCGTAGCAACCGCGGCAGGGCATCGCGACCTTGGTGCACAGGGCGTCGCAGCCCGAGCGGGTGGCGGGGCCCATGCAGATGACGCCCTGCTCGAGCAGGCACTGCTCCGGGTCCGGGCGGAACTCGTGGGGGCGACGGAACTGGGTGATGGGCGTGTTGCGCTTCTCGCGCGGGCACTCGTCACAGATGGACTTGTCGTCGCAGCCCACGCGCAGCGCGTTGTTGCGCAGGGGTACGGCGCCGCCGGCCACCAGGCCGATGACCTTCCAGACCTGATCGGCCTGGGGCGGGCAGCCCGGGATCTCGTAGTCCACCTCGGTGACGTCCTTGAGGCGGATGACCTGGTCGTAGAAGACCGGGATCTCCAGCTCGCCGAACTCGGTCTCGACGATGGGCTTGGGCTCCACGCCGTCGGGATTGTCGATGGACGGGTTGTTGTGGTAGGCCGCGTCGAAGATGCCCTTCGAGTCCTTGAGGTTGGCCAGGGCGGGGATGCCGCCGTCGCCAGCGCAGGAGCCGTAGGCCACCAGGCACTTGGACTTCTTCCGGAGCAGCCGGGCGATCTCCTCCTGCTCGGAGGTGCGGATGCTGCCGTTGTAGAAGCAGACGTCGATGTAGCCATCGGGGTAGTCGGCCACGTGCTGGTACTTGAAGTCGGCGGCGCAGGGCCAGAAGGCCACGTCGGCGATCTGGATCAGGTCGATGAGGCGAGGGCCGATCTCGAGCAGCGAGATGTCACATCCGCCGCAGCTGGCGGCCCAGTACATTCCGACCTTGAGCTTGGGCTTTGCTTCTTCGCTCATGGCTACTCTCCCCAGGGCTTGCGGTCTTGGCCGTGGCCGACGCCGCGGTCGTACATCAACTGAGGCCAGGCGAGCGGGCCGAGAGGACGCACGTTCTCGACGGTCTCCGCGACCAGCTTGGCGAACTTCTCACCCTCGGCGGCGCTGACCCACTCGTGGACGAAGCGCTCCTTCTCGATGCCGAGATCCTCGAGCACACGGCGGATGAGGGGCATCCGGGCCATGGTCTTGTGGTTGCCGTTGATGTAGTGGCAGTCGCCGATGTGGCAGCCACAGACCATCACGGCGTCGGCGCCGCGGGCGAAGGCGGTGGTGATGAGCTGCGGGTCTACACGACCCGAGCAGTTGAGGCGGACGATGTCGGCGTTGGCCGGGTACTTCATCCGCGCGATGCCTGCGTTGTCGGCGCCCGTGTAGGAGCACCAATAGCAGAGGAACGCGATGATCCGGGGCTCCCAGGTGGGGCTGACCGTCTCGCTGTGGGCTTGCACGTTGGACATGGTTCGCTCCTGTGGGGCTAGGCGGTGAGGTCGGCGAGCTCGCCACCGAGCAGGGCCTTGACCTCGGCGACGACCTGGTCGTCGGTGAAGCCGTACTGCTGGATAGCGGCGCTGGGGCAGGCGGCGTGGCAGGTGCCGCAGCCGGTGCAGAGGGCCTCGTTGACGTTGGCCACGGCCTGGTCCTCGAGCTGCTTGATGGCGTCGTAGGGGCAGACCGTGAGGCAGGTCTCGCAGCCGGAGCAGAGGCTCTCATCGACCGTGGCGATGTAGGGGTCCATCTCGACCTGGCCCTGGCTGATCATCGCCGCGGCCTTGGAGGCGGCCGCGGAGGCGGCCGCGGAGGCCTCGGTGATGTCCATGGGGCCCTGGCAGGCACCGGCGAGGAACACGCCGCTGACGGCGAGCTCGACGGGGCGGAGCTTGGGGTGGACCTCGAGCAGGAAGCCGTCGGAGCCCATGGCGCAGCGGAAGATGTCCCGCAGGCCCTCGAGGGGCTGGGGCTTGGCGCCGGTGGCGAGCACCACCAGGTCGGCGGGGAACTCCACCTCGATGCCGTCGGTCAGCAGGTCGCGACCCACCACCGCGGCGCCACCGCCGGAGGCGATGACCTTGGGGGGCTCCTTGGCCGGGTAGCGGAGGAACATGACGCCGGCCTCGCTGGCCTTGTCGTAGTAGTCCTCGTGGCCGCGGCCGTAGGTGCGGATGTCCTGGTAGAAGTGGGCGATGGCCGCCCCGGGCAGCTGCTCACGGATCTCCAGCGCGGCGTGCAGGCTGGAGGTGCAGCAGGTCCTGGCGCAGTAGTCCTTGACCCGCCCGTCGTGGCCGGCGCAGCCGACCCCGGCGTACTCGCGGGCGCCCACGCAGTGGACGAAGGCCACCGAGTTGATGGGCTTGCCGTTGCGCTCGATCTTCCCGCCCGTGGGGCCGTTGGCGTCGAGCAGGCGCTGCAGCTGCTGGGAGGTGATGACCTGGGGCAGCTCGCCGTAGCCGTACTCGCCCTGCTTGGGCTCGTACGGGTCGAAGCCGGTGGCCAGCACGACCACGCCGGCGTGGACCTCGACCTCGGTGGGCTGAGCGTCGAGATCGATGCCCGCGCCCGCGCACTTGCCGCACTTGGTGCAGGCGTCCCAGTCGATGGCGGGGATCTGCGGCCAGGTGCCGGCGGCGGGGCCGTAGATGGCCTTGCGCTCGGCCAGGCCGAACTGGAAGTCACAGGGAAGCGACTCGGGGCACGCGGCCTTGGCCTTGGCGGCGTCGGCCTTCTCGCTCACACCCCGGGGCATGATGCGGAAGCGGGTGCGGAAGTCACCCACGACGCCCTCGGAGCTGTCGAGCTCCGCGCCGGTGTACACCGTGACCAGGGGGTTGCCGACCACGTCGTCGATCAGGCCGGCGAGCAGCTCGCTGGCCTTGTCGCCGGTGGGGTAGAGCGTGTTGAGCTGGGCCATGCGGCCGCCCAGGAACTGGCGCTGCTCACAGAGCGTGACCGCCATGCCCCGCGCCGCGAGGTCCCGCGCTGCCATCAGCCCGGCCACGCCGCCGCCGATGACCAGCGCCGCGGAGTGGATGGGGATGGAGCGCATCTCGAGCGGCTCGAGGAAGCGGATGCGACCGACGGCCGCGGCGATGAGGCGCGCGGCCTTGTCGGTGGCGGCGGCCTTGTCCTCGATGACCCAGGAGACGTGCTCGCGGATGTTGACATGTTCGACCAGGAACTGATTGAGCCCCGCCCGCGCTGCGGCCCGCCGGAAGGTCGGCAGGTGCAGGGTGGGGGAGCAGGCCGCCACGATGACGCGGTTGAGCCCGAGCTCCTTGATCTGCTCCTCGATCAGGGCTTGGCCCGGATCGGAACAGGTGAACATGTGGGTGGTGGAGATGGCGACGTCGGGCAGCTTGCCCGTGCGCTCGGCGACGTCCTTGACGTCGACCACGTCGGAGATGTTCCCGCCGCAGTGGCAGATGAACACGCCGATTTTGACTTCGTTGGCCTCGCTCATCAGGCTGACTCCTTGGAAGCGAAGTTGCTGGCTTCGGGGCCGCGTTTATGGACCGATAAAGGGGGTCGCAAGCGGGCTTCGAGGGCCTCGCGGGGCAGCGTGAACGGCCGCGGGGCGCCTCGTTGCGCACGGCGAAAATGGAGGTATCAAGCGGTTAACGGAGAGATGTCCCGATCGGTCTGCGGTCGGGGCCGTCGCGCTCCCGGGGCCCCTCGCCGCCGCGCGGACATCGCCGGGGGTGGCCCGGGCGAAAACACAGGTACAACCGGCCAAAAAAGAAGAAGCCCCTCGGCGCCTCGGGCCTGGCGTGTCTCTCCATACAGGCGTACGATCGCGAAATACCCCAAAAGCAATAGACTTTTCGCTGAATTCGGTAACCGAATTGCAGACCGGATTATCGGAGCCCACCCCTGTGCTTCCTCCACGGGTCTCGCCATCGTTCGGCCGTGCCCGCCGGGGTGGACTGTACGTTTTTTCAACACCACGATTTTCCTGATCTCGATCAGAGCGCCGCGGGGGCCGATGGGGCCCCGCCGCCCGCTCGGGCGGGGTGTGGGGCCCGCTCCGGTGGCCGGTTGCCGGCCGTGATACCGGCTGAGGTGTCGACCCAACCCACCAGGATCGAGCGCGCCAGACGCTGTTGGCTCGCCGTGCAGCTGCCGGCCGCCGCGGCGCTGCTGCTGCTCCTGGCGGTGGCCGACGGCCTGCAAGGGGCCGTGTTGGAGCTGCTGCCCTACCCCCACGGGCTGGTGAAGGGCCTGCTGCAGGCCTGGCACGTGCTGCTGCTCCGGGCGCCCCTGCTGCCCTGGCTGCTGGGGGGAGCGCTGGCCCTGGGCCTGGTGCTGGCCGCGCTGCCGCCACGCATCGGTCGCTGGGTGGGCGGGGTCGCGGCCCTGGGGGCGCTGGCCGTCCCCGGCTCGAGCTGGGAGACCCGCGGGGTGCTGGCGTTGTTGCTGGCCGCGAACCTGGCGGCGGGGGCCCTCTGGCAGCACCGCGCGGGCCTGCTGCGGGGGATCAGCTGGCTGCCCGGTGCGCTGCTGCTGCTGCCGACGCCCCTGATCGCGGAGCTGTCGGGGGCTCGCCGCTGGCCGCTCGCGCTGGCCCTGCCCCTGCTCGTGCCCCTGTGGTTCCTCGCCGACATCGCGCTGATGCGCGAGCGCTACCTGCCCCAGCTCATCGAGTGGCCTGACCAGCGGGTCGATCCGCGGGTGCGGGCCCTCGAGCGGGCCGCGGCCATGCGCGGCGAGTACCACGACATCGAGGCGCTGGGCGATCATGTCGCGGTGGTCGCCGAGGACAGCTGCCGCCTGCTGGCGGTGCCCCTGGGCGGGGGCCCGGTGGTGGAGCAGCTTCTGGCGCCGCGCTGGCCGCCCTTCCAGGCGGGGGCCCTGGACGCCTGGGTGGACCCCGACGGCGTCACCTGGCTGCTGACCGGCCCGAACGAGCTTGGTGGGCTCACGCTCCGGGATGGCGCCTGGGAGCAGGTGGCGACCCGGCGCTTTCCCGGGCCCTGCAACTTCGCCTACCTGGTCCCCGCGCCCGAGCTCGACCGGCTGCTCATGGTCTTCGTCAACGCCCACGACCGCGAGCCCGGTGGGATCGTGCCCTTCGCCCTCCCGGGCCTGCGGCCCCTCGAGCGCCTGAAGCTCGAGCGCGCCGACGGGAGCTGGTTCCCCACCCCCCGGGACGCAGCCTGGCTGCCCCCCATCGGGCGGCTGGTGCTCACCCCCAACTTCGGCGAGCGCCTGTTCCTCGCGGATCCGGAGACCGGGCTGGTGGAGCGCTGGCTCGAGATCTACTCGGCCAACGCCAAGCCCCTCTGGTCCGAGGGCCTGGGGCGCCTGCTCCTGGCGCGGCCCGACGCGGCGTCGGTGGCCGTGATCGACCCGGTGACGGGCACGGTCGAGCGCAGCATCCCCACCCAGCGGGGCGTGCGGGCCCTGGCGGTGGACGCCGAGCGGGGCCTGCTGGTGACCGGCTCGGTGCTCAGCGGTCGCGTCGAGGTGCGCCGGCTCGAGGACGGCGCCCTGGTGGACAGCTTCGGTACACTCATGCCCATGATCCGCGAGATCACCCTGGTTCCCGAGCGCGGGGAGGCTATCGTGGCCACATGGACCGTCCTGTACAGCCTGCCCTACGCATCCTCGGGATCCTGACGCCCCTGGTGCTGGGCTGCCCGGCACCGGACAGCGGCGACAGCGTCCCCGGGGACAGCCCTGGACCTGTCCACACGGGCGAGACGGGGACGGGGGACAGCCGGCCCGAGACCGGGGGCTCGCCCCCGCCGGACAGCCCCGTGGACAGCCCGACGCACTCCGGCGGGTCCGGCGGCTTCGACAGCGACACGGGCAGCTGCGATGAGCGGCCCTGGTACCGCGATGCCGATGGTGATGGCTGGGGCGACATCGACGACAGCATCAGCGACTGCGAGGCCCCCGCCGGCTTCGCGGAGCGCCACGGCGACTGCGACGACGGGGACGCGGCGGTCCACCCGGGTGCCTTCGAGTGGCGTGACGGCGTGGACTCCGACTGCGACGGGGTGGTGGATCACATCCTCCTGGACGCGGTGGACGCGGTGCTGCTGGGGGAGCTGGACGGCGATCAGGCGGGCGTCAGTGTGGCCTTCGTGGGCGACATCGACGGCGACGGCCGCGGTGACCTGGGCGCGGGTGGGCATGCCTGGCCCGGGGGCAGCGAGTGGGGTGTGGCCTACCTGATCACAGGCCCGGTGAGCGGCGCGGTGGATCTGGCGACGGCGACCGCCCGGATCGAAGGCGCCGCGCACGGAGATCGCGCAGGTCATCCCGTGGACGGCGCCGGCGACATCGACGGTGACGGCCACGACGAGCTGCTGGTCGCCGCCAGCGAGGACTGGAGCCTCGCTGCGGGCGCGGGTGCGGCCTACCTCTTCACAGGGCCGATCAGCGGCAACCTCGACACGACGCGGGCCGACGAGATCTGGTATGGCGAAGCCGACGGCGACCACGCCGCCGCGGGTCTCGTGGGCGGGGCGGATGTGTCCGGCGACGGCGCGCTGGACGTGGTGATCGGGGCCTTCGATCACGAGGCCTCCGCCGGCGCTGTCTACATCGTGACCCCCGCCGGCGGCGGCATCAGCACCTTGGGCGATGCCCCGGTGATCCTCACGGGAGAGGCCCCCGGCGACAGCGCCGGTCGCGAGGCGGCACCTGCGGGTGACGTGGACGGTGACGGCCTCGAGGACCTGCTCGTCGGCGCCCGGGGGCACGACGGGGCGGGCGCAGACGCGGGCGCGGTCTACCTCTTCCTGGGCCCGGTCACTGCCAGCGGCGTCCTGGGTCTGGCCGACTGGATCGCGGTCGGCGAAGCTCCTGGCGATCAGGCCGGATTCAGCGTCGCGCCGGCCGGGGACGTGGATGGCGACGGCCGGGCGGATCTCCTCCTGGGCGCGCCGTACAGCGACGTCCTGGTCCCCGACGGCGGCGCTGCCTACCTCGTGCTCGGCGCAGTGGGAGGCCCCGTGGGGGACCTCGGGGCCGCGGCCGCCCGGATCGAGGGCGATCGCGTCGGCGCGCTGCTGGGCTATGACGTGCACGGGGCGGGTGACTTCGACGGCGATGGGCTGGGCGACCTCGCGGTGGGCGCGCCCCTGTCGGACCTCGGCGTCGGTGGCTCGGGGGCCGTTCACCTGTTCCTGGCTGGGTCTGCGGGCAGCGTCTGCTCCTGCGACGCGGACGCGATCATGATCGGCGGGTCCGCGGACGCCCGGGCCGGCAGCGCCATGGACGGCGGCAACGACCACGACGGCGACGGCCTGGACGACCTGCTCGTGGGCATCCCCGGCGCGACCAGCGGGGCCCTCGCCCCCGGCGGCGCCAGCCTGATCCTGGGGAGCCCGCGCTAGCGGTGTAGCCCCACCGCCGCGAGCACCTTGGCGGCGTCGGCCATGTGGCGCAGGTTGCGCAGCCGCAGGCCCCGCCGCGCGAGGAAGCGCGGGCGCAGGTAGAAGCGGCGGTAGGCCCGGGTGTGGAAGGCCCAGACCGTCCCAGGGGCCACGGTGGGCAGGCGCACGGTGGTGCTGTTGCGGTCGAAGCGGGCCCAGTCCTCGGTCACCAGGTGGCCGTGCTCCAGCGCCCAGCGGTGGAAGGCGGTGCCCGGGTAGGCGGTGGCCACCGAGAACAGGGCCACGTCGAGGTCGAGCTCGAGGGCCAGGTTGGTGGTGCGCTGCATGGACGCCTCGGTCTCGCCCTGGTTGCCGAACATGAAGGTGCCCCGTGGCTCGATGCCCGCGGCGCGGGTCAGGCGCACGGCCCGGCGCACCTGGTCGGGGCCGATGCGCTTGTCGATGGCGGCGAGGATCTCCGGGTCCCCCGACTCGACCCCGAAGCAGATCTGGTGGCAGCCGGCCCGGGCCATCAGCGCCAGGCTGTCGGCGTCCACCCGGTCCACGCGGCCGTAGCAGGTCCAGCTGATCTGCGGCAGCTCCCGCACGAGCCCCTCGCAGAAGGCCTCGAGCCAGGAGCGCTTCAGGGTGAAGGTGTCGTCGTAGAACTGGATCTGACGCACGCCGTGGTCCCGGTGCAGGCGGTGGATCTCCTGGATCACCCGCTCCGCGGACTGGCGTCGGACGCGCTGGCCGAAGATGTTGAAGCAGTAGGTGCAGCGGTTGGGGCAGCCCCGTCCGCTCATGAGGCTCATGGCTGGGAGCTGTCGGTAGGTCCCCAGCCCCGGGCGGTAGCGCTCCATGGGGAGCAGGTGCCAGGCGGGGGAGGGGAGGGCGTCCAGATCCTGCAGCAGGGGGCGGTCGGGGTTGTGGACCACGGCGCCGCCCCGGCGCCAGGACAGGCCGGCGATGCCCTCGAACGCCGCCCCCTCGACCAGCTCGGCCATGGTCTCCTCGCCCTCACCCCGCACCACGGCGTCCACCTCGCGGTGCCGCAGCAGGTCCTCGGCCATCACGGTCGCGTGGGCACCGCCCATCACGATGGGGGTGTCGGGGAACAGGCGTCGGCAGGAGCGCACCAGGGACAGGGCCTGGGGCACCACCGGGGTCATCGCGGTGACCCCGATCCAGTCGGGGCGCCCCATGCGGGCCAGGGCCTGTTGGGGTCTGGCCAGCTCCAGGCCCTCGGCATGCCCGTCGATGATCCCCACCTGGTGGCCCCGGCGCTCGAGCCAGGCCGCGATGGTCGGCAGGCCGAGCCCCGGCATGTGGCTGCCGACCCGGTCCCACCAGTGGATGTTGTCGCCGAGGTAGGGCGGGTCGATGAGCAGGACGCGGCGGGGAGTGGGCATCAGGGGATCAGGCGCCTCACGCGGTGGGCGCCGGCGCGCCAGCTGGCGGGGTGGGTCAGGCCGCGGAGCAGGGCGCGGCCGCGCCAGGGCTCCATGTAGAAGCCGGCCCAGCCATAGTACTGCAGCCCACGCCCCCCCCACCCCCGCAGGGCGAGCGCG
>CAYZVO010000096.1:0-31247 GCA_964481655.1 uncultured Enterobacterales bacterium
GGTCAAGCCCGAGATCATGCGCTTCAAGGGCCTGGGCGAGATGATGCCCAAGACCTTGTTCCAGACCACCCTGAACCCCAAGAAGCGCCGCCTGCTGCAGGTCTCGATCCCCGAAGGCTACCTGAGTGAGACCGAGGTGGTCATCACCAACCTGCTCGGCAAGGATCCCAAGGCTCGCTACCGGGAGATCATGGCGCGGGCCGACGAGGTCGAAGAGCTCGACGTCTAGGCGTCGGCATCCAGGGCCTGGCGGACCGCCCGCAGCAGGTCTTCACGCCCGGCGGGCTTCTTGACGAAGCCCTTTGCGCCACGATCCAACAGTGCTGATGCAGCCCCGGATCTGCTGTACCCCGAGAAGAGCAGCACGCTGACCTCCGGATCGAGCTCGCGAAGCGCTGTGAAGACCTCGCCTCCGTCGAGCTCAGGCATCATCATGTCCAGCAACACCAGATCGATGGCGTCACCCTGCTCGCGGTACCGCTCCAAGCCTTCGCGACCACCTGCAGCCTGCAGCACACGGTAGCCCGCCGCGGCCAGCACTCGGCCCGTTGCTCGCAGCACTCCTGGCTCGTCGTCCACCAGCAGCAGCGTCTCGTGACCCGTGTGCAGCTCGGCCTCTGACACGGCGACAGCGGGGGGTGCCCCCTCGGTCAGCGGAAGCTGGACCCATGCGCGGGTGCCCACCCTGGGCTCGCTTGTCAGCCTCAAGTGTCCCCCGTGGCTGTGGATGATGCCGTGGCTGACCGAGAGCCCCAGGCCTGTGCCCCGTCCTGTGCGCTTGGTGGTGAAGAACGGCTCCACCGCGCGGCTCAGGGTGTCCGGCTCCATGCCATCGCCGGTGTCGGAGACCAGGATCAAGCAACCCTCGAGGGGCTCGCCGAAGAGGACCTCGAGCTCGTCGGCGCGGGCCGCGCGGGCTTCGATGCGCAGGGTGCCCCCACCGGGCATGGCGTC
Organism: uncultured Enterobacterales bacterium; assembly: GCA_964481655.1. Taxonomy (GTDB): domain Bacteria; phylum Myxococcota_A; class UBA796; order UBA796; family JAFGLY01; genus CALDOK01. The sequence goes on from CAYZVO010000096.1 coordinate 955, forward strand.
CGCGCCGTTCATGCAGATGTTCAGCAGGGCTTGGGACAGCTGGGTCTTGTCCGCGGCGACCACGAGACCATCATCGAGTTCGAGCTGGATGGCGATCTTCTTGGAGAGCGTGCGCTCGATGAGGTGCACCAGCTCCCTGCAGATGGGTGCCAGCGGCTGGGGCTGGAGCGCGAGTTGCCCCTTGCGGGCGAAGGCCAGCAGCTTCGAGGTGAGCGCGCTGGAGCGCGTCGCGGCTTCGACGATGTCGTCCACCAGCTCGGAATCCTCAGAGCCCTCGAGCTGCCCACGCAGGAGCTGGGCGTTGGCGAGGATGATCGCCAGCATGTTGTTGAAGTCGTGGGCCATGCCGCCGGCCAGCAGGCCGATCGACTCCATCTTCTGCGACTGCGTGAGCTGCTCCGCGAGCTGCGCCCGCTCCAGCTCGACCCGCGCCTGTTCGGTGATGTCGTGGATGATCGACATCAGCAGCAGTCGCCCATCCTGCTCCAGGGGGGCGGAGTGCACCTCGACGGTACGGACCTCACCGCTGGCCAGCCGGTGTGGGAAGACGAAGACGTTGCGGTTCTGATCTCTGGCAGCCTGCATCTCCCGTTCGATCTGCTCAGGAGCGAGCTGGTTGATGTCCTGGATCCGGAGGGCCCGCAGGTGCTCGCGAGGGTAGCCGTAGAAGCGCTCTGCCGCGATGTTGGCGTCGATGATGGCGCCTCCGTCGGGATCGATGAGCAGCTTCACCGCGTTGTGGTGGGTGAACATCTGCTCGAAGCGGGCGGCGTGGATCAGCAGCCTGCTCTGGGCCCGGTCCAGCTCGGCCTTGCGCCGGCGCTGGACTCCATCCAGCAGCACCGCCGAGCCGATGGTCGCCAGCACCAACAGCGCGTGCGTGAACATCAGCGGGCTCGTCGAAGCGGCTGCGACCGCCTCCATGGGCGCTGTCGGCACGCTGACGCTGATCCCACCGCGCACGTCACCCAGCTGGTAGCCTTGGTCAGCGTGGCACCTCAGGCAGGGCTGCTCGGTCACCAGGGGTCTGAGCAGCCGCAGGTACTGGACACCATCCATGATCTGCAGTTCGCTGACTTCATCGGCGCCGGCCTCGAGGGTGCGCAGCGCTTCGGCCTCCCATGGATCGGGGGCGTTCTCAGGCCGGATCGGATTCGATGAGGTGATGTGGGCGCGGGTGCGTTGCGCCTCCCAGCCCAGCTCGTGCACGGCGCGCGTCATGAAGGCCGGGTTGACCAGCGTCAGCGTGCGGCCATCGGGATGTGGGATGTCCCGGTGCTCGACGTCGAGGTGGGGATTGGGCGCTGTCTCATCGCTGACAGGGACATAGACGCCGCCGTGCATGGCGTTCCAGCGGCGGTAGAGCACGTCCTGGGCGAACGAGGCCCTCGCCTGGACGCGGGCTGCATCCCAGGCGGCCTCGCGGCTCTGCGACAGGTTGAAGATGAGTGAGCAGCAGATCAGCAGGCAGACCACGCCGGCGATGATGGCGGTCCCCCACCGGGGCCAGGGGCGAGACGACAGAGCGGGTGCGCGGCTGGTCGCGTGGGGTTCCATGTGGCGGGCCTAGCGCGAGACAACGCCATGGATCAAGGGGCGCGCGCGGAATGTTTCAGAAGACGTGATCGAACGCCATGTAGAGCCCGAAGGTCGGCTCCTGGGTGATGGACCCGTCGTCCTGCAGGACCGGGTCGAGGGCCCATCCCAGGTCGATGCGGCCCACGAAGCTGCGGTCGAAGATGGCCCCGGCGCCGAAGCCGGCGGCGGGGTGCACCGGCAGGTCGGGGGAGGGGGCCGTGGCCTGGTCGCCCGCGCCCCAGACCGCGGCGGCGTCGGTGAAGGGGGCCAGCTCGATGTCGAAGGATCGGCCGAACAGCTGCCACGAGGCGGCGTGGATGCGCAGCTCGGCGTTGGCCACGGCCTTTCCTGGTGCCCTCACCCGCCCGAATGACAGGCCACGCACCGTGCGGCTGCCGCCCACACCCTGGATGGGCCGCAGCCCCGCCCAGTGGACCATCTCGTAGAACGGCACCTCGCCGAACAGCCACTCGCCCATCACCCGCCCGGCCAAGACCATGCGGTCGCCCACGGGCCGGTAACCCCGCAGCGAGACCAGCGGCCCGGCGAAGCCGCCGGCTTCACCCTGCAGGGCAGGGGACAGGCGCCCGCCCAGCTCCACCACGTGACCCGAGCGGGGGGCGATCTCCGGCGCCCGTGTGTCGTGGATGATCCCGCCCATCAGCTGGATGGCCAGCCCCCCGGCCATGCCGTAGGGGAGCTGCTCTGCGAGCAGGGAGCCGTCGTAGGTCTCGATGACCGTGAGCTTGGGGTTCACCGCGCCGTAGACGCTCCACGGGCTGTCGTCGCCCAGCTCGTGCTGCAGGGTGGCGTGCAGCAAGGGCTGCTTGATGGAGTAGCGGTAGCGCTTGCGGCGGGGGTCGTCGGCCTCGAACTCACCCGCGTAGGCCGCCTCGCGGGTGGTGCCGTTGCCCACGCCCCAGTAGCCGTCGTTGAGCCACTGACGCCAGGCGCCGTAGACCATCAGCCGGTCGCGCCCATGGGGGCCGAATTCGAGCCCGTCGAAGCGAAGCTCGTGGTTCTGGTAGCCGCGGAAGGTGGCGAAGCCCTGGGCCATCAGCGCCCAGCGATAGGGCTCCACGCCTGGCTCCCGCATGTTGAGCTCGGCCCGGGCGCCGAAGCCAAGCCCGTCGTCTGTGTCGAAGCTGGCGATGGGCATGGCCAGCAGGCCGACCGAGCGCGCGGACGTGCTGGGCTCGGCCGCGGCTGGGCATGTCAGGAGGCTGACGAGCATAGCTGACAGGGCGGTGGACAGCGTGGCCTCGGGTCGCGGGGGTCCCTATAGTAACGACCATGAACACACCCCGAGCATGGATGATCGGGGCGGCGCTGACCCTGTCCGGGGCGGCGCAGGCCCAGTCCGACGACCCCTACCCGCCGGTGGACTGGGACCAGGCTGCTGTCGAGCTGACTGAGGCTCTGGCAGGGTACCTGCAGGTGGACACCGTCAACCCACCCGGCAACGAGACCCGGGGGGCCGAGTACCTGGCTGATCTGCTCTCCCGCGAGGGCATCCCGTGGGAGATCCACGAGCATGCGCCTGGGCGGGGTTCCTTGGTGGCCCGTCTGAAGGGCTCGGGGGCCAGGGACCCCATCTGCCTGCTGTCACACATCGACGTGGTCCCAGGCGAGGAAGAGCACTGGCGTGAAGGCTTCGGCCCGCTGTCTGGCCGGATCGACGAAGACGGCGTGCTGTGGGGGCGCGGGACCCTGGACATGAAGGGCATGGGGGCCATCGAGCTGTACACCATGGCGCTGCTGGCCCGGCACCGGGTACCCCTGAACCGCGATGTCATCCTGCTGGCCGTGGCCGACGAGGAGATCGGCCAGGGGGGCATGGGCTTCGTGATGGATGAACTGTGGGACGAGATCGGCTGCTCCCATGTGGTCAACGAGGGTGGGTTCGGGCTGCAGGACATGTTCTTCGATGGCCAGCCGTTCTTCCCCATCTCCGTGGGCGAGAAGGGCGTGCTCTGGTTGCGCATGGTGGCCTCCGGTGAACCCGGGCATGGCTCCACCCCTCGCGAGGGCGGCGCCCCCGAGCGGCTGCGCCAGGCCATGGACGCCGTCGAAGCCCGCACTGTCAGGCCCGCCTGGCCTCCGGCACTGCTCGAGGCCCTGGGCAACGTGGGCGCTGAACACGGCGGCGTCTCCGGCTTCATCCTGCAGCATCCCGCGCTGGTGAAGCTGCTGCTGAAGGGCAAGCTCATGGACAACGATCTCACCCGGGCGGCCATCACCACCACCGTGAACATCACGGGCTTCGGCGGCGCCAATGAGCCCAACGTGGTCCCCGGCGAGGCCTGGGCCCAGCTGGACTGCCGCCTGCAGCCCGGAGTGACCCGCGAGTTGATGCTGGCGGAGCTCGAGGCGCTGGTGGACTCCCCCCACATCCGCTTCGAGGAGATCAACTACCGGGTGCCGGGGGTGTCCGACTGGGACGATCCCTTCTATCGGGCCCTCGCGCACCACAGCGTGCAGGACCTCGACCACGCCGTGGCTGGGCCGGTGCTGTCGGTGGGCTACACCGACTCCATCCTGGCCCGCGAGGTGGGGGCCAAGGCCTACGGCATCATCCCGTTCCTGATCTCCCAGGACGAGCTCGAGGGGATGCACGGCCACGACGAGCGGGTGCCCGTCAGCGAGCTGCAGCGGGGCCTGGGTGTGCTGTTCCGCGCGGTCTTCGATGTGTCGCACGACCCTGGGGGCAGCTGGATCGGCCCCGGCCCTGTGCCCCCGTCGCCCTTCGCGCCGCCTCCGGCGCCGCTGGAGCCCGCGCCGGTGCGAGATCCAGCGCTACTCGAAGAGTGACAGTAGCCGCGCGCTGAGGGCGTTGTGGTCTTCCTCGATGTCGATCAGCGCCTGATACACCCGCGCCAGTTCGGTGTCGGGGACCTTGGCGATCTCCTCGCGATACATGTCGATGGTCTCATCCTCGCGGGGGCGGATCATCTGGATGAGCTCGAGGTCCGACAGCGCGCTCAGATCCGGGCGCAGGGTGGGGACGGGGCGCTTGGTCTTGAAGATGGCGCACAGCAGGGTGGCGTGGCGGCCTTCGATGCGCTGCAGGGAGCGGAAGGTGACCCGCAGCAGCGGGTCGGAGGCCGAGGCCTGGACCCGGGAGTACAGCTCCGCGGTGTCCATCTCCTGGACGATCATGCGCTGCGCACCCGCCACGACTTCGGGGGGGTAGCTCTGTCCGCGGGCCAGCACATGGTGTGTCCCATCCGGCTCCACCATCAGCTCGGGCCAAGCACCGCAGGCGGGACAGCGGCTGGGCTTCCCCAGCGAGAACACGGCCTCGCCGCACAGCTCACAGAACCAGACACCGGGAAGGGCTTCGGACATGGGACCTCCGGAGGCAATGCCATAGGGGGTGGAGTCGTAGCCCTATCGAGCCTGCCCGAGGTCGCCCATGGAACATCGTCACCGCGAAGTGATCCAGCTCGTCCGCAACCACGAGCACATCCACCCCGGTGGGCCCACCGAGACCATGGAGCTGTGGCAGGCCATGGAGCTGCCCATGGGCGCCCGGGTGCTCGACCTGGGCGCCGGCTTCGGCGGGCCCGCCCACTGGCTGCGGGGGGCGGGGGCCGATGTGCTCGCCGTCGATCTGGAGCAGGCCAACTGCCTTCGCTGCCGGCAGCAGAACCCCGCGCTGCCCATGCCCACCCTGCGGGCCGACGCGGTCAGCCTGCCCCTGGCCGACGCCAGCTTCGACGGGGTGATCGCCTGGTGCATGCTGGGCTTCGTGGAAGAGCAGGCCGCGCTGTTCGCCGATGTCGCCCGGGTCCTGAAGCCCGGGGGGCGCTTCGGGGTGGACGTCTACACGGTGCGCGACCCCGCGCTGTACGATCCTTCCCGCACGCCGATGCGACACATCCACAGCCGTGAGCGCTGGCTGGAGCTCATCGACCAATCTCCGCTGCGTCTGGTTGCCGAGGCCGATCTGAGCGACCAGTACGCCGACGACTACCGCCGCTTCATGGTCAACCTGAAGGTCCAGATCCCGGCCCTGCGGGTGCGCTTCGGCCGCGAGCAGGTGGCCGACGCCGTGACCCGCTTCTCCCGCAACGTGCACGAGGTGCTGTTCGGCGGCAAGGGCGGGCTGCGGCTGGTGTGTGAGCGGAGGGCGGTGCGGAGGACCCTGGGTCGGGACTGATGATACCGTGGCCGCATGTCAAAGCCCAAGCCCGATCCGCCGACAACCTTCGTCCAGATCCAGAGGGCGGCGCCCAAACCCGAGCCTGCCGCGCCCCGCGCCCCCGTGTTGGGCGAGCCGGGGTTTCGGCACCGTGAGGCGACGCCGGAGTGGCAGCCACGGGATGCTCCGGCGTCGGCTCATCTCGGCCGCTTCAGCGCCGATCCGGCGACCGCCGCACATCGCCGCCGCTCCATGAAGGAACGGCATCGGGGGGCGTTGTTGTTGCTGGCAATCCTGCTGGTGCTGACACTCGGAGTGGCCCTGTTGACCCTGCTCTACCGATAGTCGCCTGGTCGGGGCGACCATCCAACAATACCGGCAATTGTCACAATAGATCACTGATTGGTAAGTTAGTAGTTCGACTATCAGCTTGCTGGCCTGCGAACATGCGCCGAGGCGAACGTCGATTGCCATTGTGGAGCAGGGCGAACTTGTTCACGGAAAACCCGCCCCGAAAGTAGTATCGGGAAGCCGTGGCAAACCCGGGGGCTGCCCATCGTGTGCGGTCTGGTAGCCTGCTCTCCTCACGGGAACTGGAGAACGGTCATGATGCGCGCCACCCACACTCTGTTGTTCACGGCTTCGATCTTCGTATCCGGGTGCTTCTTCATCTCCAGTGAAGAGGCCGACGAGCGTTTGGGCAAGATTCCGACCGAGGACACCGCGCCCGAAGTGGAATTGGACGCCGACGGCGATGGCTATGACGACATCGAGCAGGGTGGCGACGACTGCGACGACGGGGACGCTGCCGTCAACCCCGGGGCTGATGAGCTCTGTGACGAGGTGGACAACGACTGCGACGAGGAGGTGGACGAGGATGACGCCATCGACGCCAGCACCTGGTACGCGGACGGCGACGCCGACGGCTACGGCGATCCAGACAGCGCGGTCCAGGCCTGCGATGTCCCCACGGGCCATGTCTCCGACGACACGGACTGCGACGACACGGCCGCCGACGTCAACCCGGGCGAGCAAGAACAGTGCGACGAGGTGGACCACGACTGCGACGCCGACAGCGGGCTGTTGGACGATGACGCCGACGGCTGGGCGGTCTGCGAGGGGGACTGCGATGACGGCGATGCTGCCATCAACCGCGGAGCTGTCGAGTGGAGCGACGAGGTGGACAACGACTGCGACGACGAGGTGGACGAGGACGACGCCACTGGCGCTAGCACCTGGTATGCCGACGTTGACGCTGACAGCTACGGCGATGAGGACAGCGCCTACCTGGCCTGCGAGCAACCCTCGGGGCACGTGGCCGACGCTGGTGACTGCGATGACACGGACGGGGCGGTCAACCCAGGCGCCACCGAGCTGTGCGATGCGGTGGACAACGACTGCGATGGCGACATCGACGAGGACGACGCTGACGATGCTGTCACCTGGTACGCCGACGCGGACGGGGACAGCTACGGCGACGCCGCGGTCACGGACATCGACTGCGAACAACCCAGCGGCTACGTCGAGGACGCCACCGACTGCGAAGACGCCGATGCCAGCATCTACCCCGGCGCAGATGAGTACTGCGACGGCCACGACGACGACTGCGACGGTACCGTAGACGAGGATGATGCTCTGGATGCCGCCACCTGGTACCTCGACGGAGACGGCGACGGCTACGGCCTGGATGACACGACCACGGTCGCATGCAGCCAGCCCAGCGGGTACGCCGAGTACGGTGGAGACTGCGACGACGCTGACACCGCCTACAACCCCGGGGCCAGCGAGACGGACTGCACGGATCCCAGTGACTACAACTGCGACGGGAGCAGCGCCTACACCGACGCTGATGGTGATGGCTATGCGGCGTGCGACGAGTGCGATGATGGCGATGCCAGCACCTACCCCGGCGCGGAAGAATACTGCGATGGTCACGATGATGACTGCGACGGTGACATCGACGAGGACGACGCCCTCGATGCCTCCACCTGGTACCTCGACAGCGACAGCGACGGGTACGGAGACGCGACCTCGACCGACATCGCCTGCGATCAGCCCACAGGCTTCGTCTCGGACCAGACAGACTGCGACGATGACGACGCTGCCCAGCACCCTGGCGCACCCGAGTACTGCAACGCCGAGGACGACGACTGCGACGGCGACGTGGACGAAGACGACGCCTTCGACGTGCTCACCTGGTATGCCGACAGCGACGGCGACAGCTACGGCGACTCGGCGACCACGGACATCGACTGCGACCAGCCCAGCGGCTACGTCGCGGACGACAGCGACTGCGACGACGCCGACGCCGCGCAGTACCCGGGCGCGGACGAGTACTGCAACACCGAGGATGATGACTGCGACGGCGACGTGGACGAAGACGACGCCGTGGACGCAGCGACCTGGTATGCCGACAGCGACGGCGACAGCTACGGCGACCCGGCCACGAGCGATGTGGAGTGCACACAGCCGTCTGGCTACGTCTCGGATGACGAAGACTGCGATGACACCGACGCCGCGGTCAACCCTGCGGCCAGCGAAGTCTGCGATGACATCGACAACGACTGCGACGGGCAGACCGACGACGAGGACACCAGCCTCGACAGCTCCACGGGCACCGACTGGTACGCCGATGGGGATGGCGACGGCTATGGCGACGCGGGGACGAGCACCCAGACCTGCGATGTGCCCTCGGGCTATGGCGCCGACGACACCGACTGCGATGACGCCGACGCGGCCATCAACCCCGCCGCCACCGAGGTCTGCGACGAGGTGGACAACGACTGCGATGGGCTGATCGACGACAACGACACGAGCCTCGACGCGTCCACGGGCTCTACCTGGTACACCGACGCCGACAGCGACGGCTACGGTGACGCGAGCAGCAGCACGATGGCCTGCGAGATCGTCGCGGGCACCACCGACGACGCCACGGACTGCGATGACAGCGACGCTTCTGTCAACCCGGGCGCTACCGAGACCGTGGCCGACGGCGCGGACCAGGACTGCGACGGCGGCGACATCTGCTACGAGGACGGCGACGGCGACGCCTACGGCAGCACCAGCACCGTCACCTCGAGCGACCTGATCTGCACCGACGCCGGTGAGGCGCTGCTGTCCACGGACTGCGACGATGCAGAGGCCACCACCTACCCCGGCGCCGATGAGTATTGCGACGGCCACGACGACGACTGCGACGACACCGTCGATGAAGACGACGCCCTCGACGTGAGCACCTGGTACACCGATGCCGACGGTGACGGCTACGGCGACGCCAGCATCGCGAGCACCGAGTGCTACGTTCCGAGTGGGTACGTCACCGATGACACCGACTGCGACGACAGCGATGTCTCGGTCTACCCGGGGGCCAGCGAGACCGTCGTGGACGGCATCGACCAGGACTGCGACGGTGGGGATGTCTGCTACGAGGACAGGGATGGGGATGGGTATGGCAGTACGAGCACGGTGACCTCGAGCGACACGGTCTGCACAGACACGGGTGAGGCCACCGTGAGCACCGATTGCGACGACGGCGAGGCGACCACCTACCCGGGAGCCACAGAAACTTGGTACGACGGGGTCGATTCCGACTGCGACGGGGCCAACGACTATGACGCGGACGCTGATGGCTACGACAGCGATGCGTACGGCGGTACGGACTGCGACGACGGCGATGCTGCGGTCAATCCAGCGGCGTCGGACACCTGGTACGACGGTGTGGACTCGGACTGTGATGGCTGGAGCGACTACGACGCCGACGGTGACGGCTTCGACTCGAGCGATCACGGTGGCGACGACTGCTACGATGATGATGCGGCTGTCTACCCGGGTATCACCGCCGAATTCCAGGGTGTGGAGATGGCCTTCATCTGTCCAGGTTCCTTCACCATGGGTAGCCCATCAAGCGAGGAGGGCCGCGAACGTGACGGAGGTGAGACCCAACACACCGTGACGCTGACCGGTGGCTTCAACCTTGGCGTGTACGAGATCACCCAGGACGAGTTCGACGCGCTGATGGGCTACGACGAGAGCTACTTCGCAGGCTGCGGAAGTTGCCCAGTCGAGAACATCAGCTGGCACGAAGCTGCGGCGTTCGCCAACGCGGTTTCGACCGAAGCAGGCGTAGACGAGTGCTATGTCTGCACAGGCTCGGGCACCAGCGTGTCGTGCTCTCTCTCGGGTGACTACTCGACGCCGTATGACTGCTCTGGATATCGCCTGCCGACTGAAGCGGAATGGGAATACACGGCGAGGGCGGGTACGAGTTCGGCATTCTCCAATGGGGCCAGTTTGTCTTCTGGTGATGGTTCCAGCTGCACAAGCGGGCTCACCCTCGACGATGGGTCGAGTCTGGAATCTTTGGCTTGGTACTGTGCTAATGCTTCTTCTGCGTCGCACGAGGTCGGCCAGCTTGCAGCGAACCCGTGGGGCCTGTTCGACCTGCACGGAAATGTCGCGGAATGGTGCCACGATGTGTGGGATGGGAGCGACTACGCCGGCGACGAAACTGATCCCTACGGCACGAGCACAGGCTCCTACAGGCCAAACCGCGGGGGAGGTTGGTACAACTACCCGTCCTATCTTCGTTCCGCGAACCGCCCATTCAGCTCCGCCGGCAATCGCAGCTGGAACATCGGCTTCCGTCTGGCACGCTCCGAGGCCACCTGGTTCCTGGACAGCGACGGAGATGGCTTCGGTGACGCCAGCGCTTCGGTCGTGTACCCCTTCCCGCCTTCAGGGTACGTCGCGGATTCGAGCGATTGTGACGATGACGACAGCGGTATCCTGGGCCCTGGGGCAGTGACGACCGCTGATGGGCTCGACAGTGCGTACATCTGCGCTGGCACGTTCGACATTGGGAGCCCGTCGTCCGAGGCTGGTCGTGACACGGACGAGACACAGGTGGAGGTGACCCTCAACCATGACTTCTACCTCGGGGTCTACGAGGTGACTCAGGACGAGTACTACGCCATCACCACGTCCAACCCCTCTGGCTTCTCGAGTTGCGGTGGTGACTGTCCGGTGGAGAGCATCACCTGGTCGGATGCCGCTGATTTCGCAAACGAGGTCTCCGCTACAGCGGGACTGTCGGAATGCTACCGCTGCGATGATACGAGCGCAGGGCCTGCCTGCGAGCTCGATCCCATCTACGAGTCTCCGTATGTGTGCTCCGGTTACCGCCTTCCGACCGAGGCGGAGTGGGAGTACGCAGCACGCGCAGGCACCACCTCGGCCTTCAGCAATGGTGGCAACCTGAGTTCAGGCGACGAGTACGACATCTCTGGCAGTCTGACGCTCGATAATGGCACGGTGCTGGACGACATCGCAGTCTACGATGGAAACGACGGTGGCCAGCCATCCTCCGTTGGGTCGGAAAGGAGCAACCCCTGGGGTCTGTACGACATGCACGGCAACATCGTGGAGTGGTGCCACGACCGCTGGGATGGGTCGAGTGCTCACGATTCGACTACTACCACGGACCCATTCGGCGCCTCGAGCGGCACAAACAGGGTGGTCCGCAGCGGTGCTTATAACGATTACCCTCTGCGGTTGCGGTCTGCCGACCGCGTGGCAGCGGACCAGGACGACATCGCGTCCTATCGGGGGCTGCGCCTCGCGAGGACCATCAACTCCTGGTACCTCGACTCGGATGGAGACGGACACGGCGATCCTGGCTCGTTCGTCCACGCTTCCACACAGCCCAGCGGCTATGTGGCGGATGGCGACGACTGCGATGATACAGACTCGAACATCCACCCCGGTGCCTTCGAGTTCGATGATGGCGTCGACAACGATTGTGATGGCACCGTCGATGGCTTCTCGCTGGGTGATGTAACTGGCGTTATCGTCGGAGATTCGTCCTACGGCAGTCCTGGTCCCGTCGTGCCGACCGGGGACGTAGACGGAGACGGAGTGGATGATCTCCTGATCGGCTCGTATTCAGGAGCCGCATGGTTGGTCTACGGTCCGGTGTCCTCCGAGGTCGATCTGGGCAGCGATGCCTGTCGGATGACTGTTTCCGGCAAGGCTCACACGGCAACTGCCGGTGACTTGAACGACGATGGCCTGTCCGACCTCCTCATTGGCGATGGTTTTGCGAGTACCTACACCGGGGTCGTCCACGTGGTCTTCGGTTCTTCCTCGCTGGCGAGCAGCTACGACCTTACTGCGGACTCGGACATCAACATTGTTGGCGACACCACGATGTTCTACATGCCGACTGTGCTCGATGCTTCCAGCGATCTGACAGGAGACGGCATTGCCGACCTGCTCATTGGCCGAGAGATCGGGACATACGGCACCTTCGACGGTGCGGCAGACATTGTGGCTGGTCCGCTCTCCGCCAGCTCGAGCAGCGTCACGCTGAGCACGGTCAGGACCACTGCCTTCACAGGTGGTAGCTACATGGACCACATGGGTATCTCGATCGCATCCGGCGGCGACCTTGACGGCGATGGCTACAATGATGTCTTGGTCGGGGCATACAATGCCGATCCGGTCCGCTCCGGTACCTCCTTCTCCGACGCGGGTGCGGCCTACCTGTCGTTCGGTCCCGTGACCTCGCCGTCAATCGACGTGAGCACAGACTGCCATGTGCTCGGGGGCGAGTCTGATGGTGAGAAGGCTGGGTCAGAAGTGTCCGTCCCTGGCGATGTCAACGCCGACGGCTACGACGATGTCCTGGTCGGTGCTTGGTATTCCGACGCTGCCGCGGCCGACGCAGGCAGGGTCTATTTGGTGCTCGGGCCCGCGACTGGGATCGACAACCTTGGACACGCTGACGCCATCATCGATGGAGCGAGCTCAGACGACCATGCCGCCGGGACTTCGGCGACGGGTGATCTCGACGGTGATGGAGCGGCTGACTTCGTGGTCCGAGCGCCGCACGCGGAGGGTGGGGGGACGGAGAGAGGCGCTTTCTACCTTTTCATGGGGCCTGTCTCTGGTTCTTTGACCGTTGGCGACGCGGAAGCCACCATCTATGGGGTTAGTGACAGCGACAGCATCGGCTACAGCGGCTGGCGAGATATCGCTGTTGGTGACCTGGATGCTGATGGTGCGACCGATCTCGCGGTCACCTCTCAGTCTGCGGGTGGTGCTGGCACAATCTGGCTTCTGCAGCCCGAGTCCTGGTAGTTCTTGGAAACTCTTCTCAACGCGCCAACGACGGCCGGAGATACGCCATGCTGAGCACCCTGGTCCTCCTCACCACCATCGCCTCCGCCACCTGCCTCGAACCGGCCACCAGCGCTGATTTGGTCGCCTCGGTCACGGCTGCCGAGACCGCGTTCGCGGCCATGGACCCCACCGCCTTCCGCCGGGCTCGCAAGACGGCCGAGGATCAGCTCGAGTGCCTCGGGGAGACCCTGACGCCTATCGACGCTGGGTCGTACCATCGCGTGCTGGCCATGGATGCATTCATGGCCAAGGATCAGCAGGAGGCCATCGCCTCGTTCCGCGCGGTGCGCGCCGCGCTGCCTGCGTACGTGCTCCCCAGCACCATCGCGATCGAGGGCAGCCCGCTGCGCCAGCTCTTCGACCAGGCCGGTGAGCTGCCCCCGGGGGAGCCACAGGCGCTCGACACGCCGCCGGGCCTCGCGCTGATGGTCGACGGCGCCCGTGCGCTCGCGCTCCCTGCCGAGCGTCCCTACATCCTGCAGGTGCTGAACGCGTCGGGTGGGGTGGCGTGGACGGGCCACCTGGGCGAGGGGGAGCCCCCCCCTGCCTGGAACGTCATCGTGCCCGAGGACAGCGTAGTCGCTTCGGTTCCAGAGCCGGTACCTGTGGAGCCCTCGCAGCCTGCGCTGCCCACTGAGGCGCCCGAGAAGGCCGGCCCCAAGCTGCCAGCGTTGGCGGGCGCAGGCGTGGCGCTCGTGGCCGCGGGCGCACTGTACGGCGTCGCTGGTGTGAAGAAGGCCGAGTACGAGAGCCCGGATGGCTACACCGATCTGACAGCCGCTGATCTCGAGTCCATGCGGTCGACCACCAACGCGCTGGTCTTCACCTCCGCCGGGCTCGGCGTGGTCGGAGTCGGGCTGGGCACGGTGGCCTTCCTCGAGGTGCGCTGGTGAACCCACATCGCAAGTACCGCATCCTGTCGGTGCTGGGACGCGGCGGCTTCGGCACGGTCTACAAGGCCGAGTTCGTGGGCGACGGCGGCTTCACCAAGAAGGTCGCGCTGAAGGTGCTCAACCCTGACCTCGAGAACGTCGAGGAGGTCGCGCGGCGCTTCCGCGACGAGGCGCGCATGCTGGGCCTCATCCGTCACCGCGCCATCGTCCAGGTCGACGGACTGGTGCGCCTCAGCGGGCGCTGGGCCGTCATCATGGAGTTTGTCGAGGGGGTGTCCCTCAAGCAGATCGTCACGGCTGATCGTGTCCCCCCTTCCGCTGCCCTGCAGATCGCGGGCGAATTGGCTGGTGCTCTGGACGTGGCCTACAACGCGCCCGGTCCCGAAGGCGGCCCGTTGCGCCTGCTGCACCGGGACATCAAGCCCGCCAACATCCAGATCACCGCAGCGGGTGAGGTGAAGCTGCTGGACTTCGGCATCGCGCGCGGTGACTTCAAGAGCCGCGAGGCGGCCACGCAGTCCCTGCTCTTTGGCTCCGAAGGCTACATGTCGCCGGAGCGGTTGGACCTCATGGATGGCCCCGCCGCGGATGTGTACTCCCTCGGCGTGGTGCTGTACGAGATGCTCACGTCCGAGAGCTTCGGTCGCTCGTCGGCTCGGGAATCCCGACATCGTGGCCGCGTGCTGGAGGCCATGGACGTGCTCTGGAAGGGCACCGGGGAGAAGCACGAGGAGCTTGTGCGCTTCGTCGGCGAGATGCTCTCCTATGAGCCCGAAGATCGCCCGCTCTCCCGGGAGGTGGAGCGCCGCGCGTGGGAGCTCAGCCGCAAGGTCGGAGACATGCGGATGCGGGACTGGACCGAGGGGGTCGTACCGCCGCTGGCGGCGCAGCTGTTCGAGCTGCCGGCCGACGAGCTGTCTGGCTCGGTGCTCACCGAAAGCTCCGCCTCTGCCGCGCTGGGGCGAGACACCGAGGGCATCCCGCCCAATGCACCGGAGCCCAAGCGCACCGGGCGTCCGCAGGCGGCCGATCAGCCCGTGTCCATCGCCTGGCGGGCTCCTGAGGAACCCCAGGTGGCGGACAGCGAGAGTGAGCGCGCAGCTCCACCGCCGGCCATCAGCGAGGAGGACGCCACGGTCTGCGAGCCTTCGGCGGTGACGCCAGCACCTCCCACGCCCAAGCCCGACTTCAGCACCTCACCCGGCGCGCCCCACAGCGCCGGTGGGAGGGGCCGGGGTGTGAAGCTGGGGATCGCAGCGGTGGTCGTACTGTTGCTCGTGGCGGTCGTCGCGTGGTGGGCCGCACGAGGTGCCCAGCGGCCGGTCGAGCCTGCCGTGGCGGAGACGCCCGCGCCACAAGTGGTGAACCCAACGGCCGAAGAGGTCCTGGCGACCCTGGACGAGATCGAAAACCGAGCCGTGCCGGAGCAGCAGCCTGACCCTGTCGAGCCTGCTGCGCCCGTGGGGGTGGCCAGCGCGTTGCCTGGGACCAACGCACCGGTCGCCCAGGCCAAGGCTGCGCCAGACAGACCTGAGTCCAGCGCCCCCGCTGCTCCGAGCAGCGCCAGCGCTGGTGGAAGCGTCAAGGTCACGGGGGACGCCGCGAGCGTCCACCTGTCAGCCGCTGGTGCGCGACACTCCCCCGGCGCGGTCCCCGCGGGCCAATACACGATTTTCGCTGACTTTGGCGCCGGGCAGGAGGTCGCCGCTGGCACCGCCCAGGTCAGCGAGGGCGGCGCGGTCACCATCCACTGCGATTCAATGTTTCAGCGGTGCTCAGCCAAGTATTGATGGCTGGTTGACCGCGGTGAGGGATCGATGAATCTGATCGGAAAGACGCTTGGGAACTACCTCATCGACGAGAAGATCGGAGAGGGTGGGATGGGCTTGGTGTTCAGCGCCCACCATGTGCACACCCATCGAAAGGTCGCTATCAAGGCCCTCCGTCAAGGCCTTGGAGGGGACGCCAAGGTCCGAGAGCGCCTGATCCAGGAGCAGCAGATTCTGGATCAGGTGCGGCACACCAACATCGTGGCTCTACACGACATCTACTTCGAGGGGCCGGCGGTCTACCTGGTGATGGAGTTTGTCGAAGGACTCCCGCTCGATGAATACCTCCATCAGCACGGGCCACTCGATCCCGAGACCGTAGCAGCCATCGGACTCCAGCTCACGTCTGCCTTGGCTCTGGCCCACGCCGCGGGTGTCATCCACCGTGACATCAAGCCCAGCAACATCATGGTGGCGGATGCCGGAGACGGTGGCGTCCGTGTGAAGCTGTTGGACTTCGGCATCGCCAAGGCCGCGGACTCGGCGGGGCTCACCCTGCCTGGAATGGTGATGGGCTCGCCGGCCTATCTCCCGCCAGAGCGCTGGGAAGCCGATGAGCTGACGCCCGCCACCGACATCTACCCGCTCGGCCTGTGCCTCTGGGAGTCACTGGCGGGGCGCGCCGCCTACGACGGAGGCAGCGGCTGGCGGACCTACTACAAGCTCCACACGGAGCGGGATGTGCCTGACGTACGCGAGGTCGTGCCCGACGCTCCCGTCTGGCTGGCCCTGGTCATCCACAAGGCGACGCGGCGTGAGCCGAGCGAGAGGTTTTCGGACGGCGGCGCCATGCAGGCGGCTCTTCAGAAAAGGACACCGCTCGGGGAGGCGCAGTCTGAACGCGGAAGCGCTGACGCTGGAGAGGCCTCGGACGCCCCCGCGTTGGCGGTCACACAGCGTCGTGGATCGTCAGCGGAGACAGGAAGCGAGCCCCACTGGTCAGAGCGGGCAGCGGGTGCTCTGGACAAACCCGGCTCACAACGGAGCGCCAAGACCAAGGCTTTCCTGCGCCAGGCACAGAAGCCCTACCAGCGCATCGCGCAGGGCTTGACCGCCGCTGGTGGTCTCGTGTTTCTGGGCATCGTGGCCGCGGCTGTCCTGATCGCTGGTGGCATCGTGGCCTATGCGCTGCTCCACGAAGACGCGCCGCCGGTGTTCGTGCTGGAGCTGACAAACCTCAAGAAGGGCGATGTATCGCTCGAGTGCACCGCAGGTGCTGGGGAACTGGAGAAGACGTGGAAGGAGAGCCTGCCCGCGGGTCAGGAGGCCTCCATCGCCATCCCGACGTTCCCAGCCAGCTGCTGGGAGCTCAACGCCACCGGTGGGCGCGACCTGGTCTGGACCACCCCAGGCTGGGTCTCCATCATCGATGATGAGCCCGCGGTCGCCGAAGTGGACCCTGATGATGAGCCGGTCGATGAGACGCCCGACGCCGCGCAGCCGGCGAAGACCGCTGGCCCGTCCCCTGCCAAGGTCGCGAGTCCGTCGAAGGAGGCCAAGAAGCAGCCAAAGAAGGCTGCACCCAAGGATGAGCCGCAGGAACCGCGGGTGGCCCGCGTGTTCCTCGGTGTCGCCGAGGCCGGCGCACAGACCAGCTGCGACGATCTCGTGGCCCTCGAGGTGCAGGCGGTGATGGGCGAGCTCGAGCCGTCCACCGTGGCCTGTCTCGAGAAGACCATCTCATCCGGAGAGAGCATGGTTGACCGCAGCAAGTGTTCGCGCTTGCTGATCGTAAACGCCCACGCCGGCAACGATCAGGTGGCGTGGGAGCGGCTCACGCGCCGACACCTCGATGAGATCGAGCTGTCGGATCCGGACATCTGCCTCGCCTACGCGCGGCAGATGGCCTTGAAGGCGGACGTGAACAGCAAGTTCGTCGCGATCAAGTACGCGAGCTTGGGGCTGGATGGCAAAGGTGAGCTGAAGGGCGACGCCTTCGTAAAGCACGTGACCTCCCTTCATCACGTTCGGTCCAGCGCGGCGGTCGACCTTTGGACGCACTACGAAGAGGTGCACGAAAAGGACCGGACCAGCAAGAATCAAGAGGCAGCGGAGCGCCTGCGTGGCATGGCCAAGGAGTACTCTCGGGAGTGGCTCGACTACGCGGTCGTGGCTGGGCGAGACGTGGACACCGCTCGAGCGATCTGCCGCTCAGCAGCCGGTACGGCGAACTACTGCGACTAGGGGCCCCCCGAGTCACCTGTGTAAGGGATCTCGCACACAGTACGATGGGTGCCTGCAAGGCGTGTTCTCGGCTTGCGGTGGGTCGAGTGGTGCGCAGCTTGGGTGCAGCGAACACCGTAGCTCCGAGGTACCCATTAAGTCCTTCGCCGTCACCCGCTCCGTCGCCGCCTCCCCCGAGACCGTCTGGTCGTTGCTGACCGATGCCCCGGGCTGGCCCTCCTGGGACCCTGGCATGGAGCGCATCGAGGGCGCCTTCGCCCTGGGCGAGAAGATCACCTTCCACACCAAGCTCTCGGACCGCGCCTTCCCCGTCAAGGTCACGACCTTCGAACCCGGCGCCAAGCTGGTGCTCACCGGCGGGATGCCCCTGGGACTGTTCAAAGGCCAGCGGACCTTCACGTTGACCAGCGCCGGCGACGGGACCACCGAACTCCACACCGAGGAGCGCTTCACCGGCCCCCTGGTGTCCGTCTTCCCGATCCCGGACCTGCAGCCGTCGTTCGAGGCCTTCGCCGATGGCATCAAGGGCCGCGCGGAAGGCGCCTAGTCAGTAGGCCAGCTCCACGACCACCTGGCGACCCACATCGACGCGGACTCGCGTCGCGCCCGCGGGCGGCTCGAAGCGCGCCCCGACCTGTTCGGCGAGCTGTACGCCCTGGCTGTCGAACGCCCGCCAGCGGCGGAAGGGCTCGCCCTCGTCGAAGCCGGTGGCCGGGGCCTCGAGGAGGCCGTCGGCGGACATCGCGATGTGGGCCGTGTGCACGGGCAGGGGAGGGGGCTCGCCACCCCGGGAGCCCTCGTAGAAGGCCGGGTCCAGCGCGTCGTCGCGCCAGTCGCAGTGCACGAAGCTCGAGTACATGCCGATGTAGCCGGCGCCCTCGGCCTCGCAGAGGTCGGCCAGGCGATCCAGGGAGACGGCCGACGGGTTCATGTCGGCGGCGTCGCCGTACATGTGGCGGGAGTGGGTGACCCCGCCCACGCCGGCGTTGTAGCCCGGTGAACGGTAGCCCGAGTTGACCGAGATGGAGCCCCCGGAGGCGTCGCGGATGGCCTGCAGGTGCTCCACGACGTGGGACTGGTAGACCCCGTACTGGCCCTTGCGCCAGGACATCAACTCATCGAGGACGAAGTTGTCGGCGACCGCCAGATCGGGGTCGGCGTCGTACAGATCCACGAAGCGTGTGGGCCGCGCGTACTGGGCGGACCCTCCGTAGGGATCGGGGTAGGCGTAGTCCGAGCCCCACGATGAGCTGTAGTCGACCAGGTCGACACAGGTCTGCCAGCCCCCACCCGGGCCGGGGTAGCAGACCCGGGGGCGCTCCGGATCGGGCTCTCCGCTCTCGGCGGTGTCCACGACGGGGGGGCTGGTGTCCTGCGGTGGATGGCCGCCCGTGTCCTCGGGCAGCCAGTCCAGTTCATCCTCGCCCTCGTCGATGGGGGGCAGGTCGCCGTGGCGATCGTCGCGCACATCGCCGTCGAGGATGCACGCGCCGGCGAGGACGAGGACGAGCAGCACGGGCGGCTACTGCTTGACGATGTTGACCAGCTCGACGTCGAAGACGAGCATGCCGGCGGGGCGGCCGGGCTTGCCCTGGTAGGCCAGCTCTTCCGGAATCCAGATGCGACGCTTCTCGCCGGGCACCATCAGCTGCAGGCCTTCCGTCCAGCCCGCGATGACACGGTTCAGCGGGAACTTGGCGGTCTGACCGCGCACCACGGAGCTGTCGAACATGTTGCCGTCGGTGGTCCAGCCCGTGTAGTGCACCTCCACCACGGAGGTGGCGGCGGGGCGGGTCTCGCCGGTGCCGGCCTGCAGCACCTTGGAGGCCAGGCCGGAGGCGGTCTTCTCAGCGTCGGCGGGGGCCGCAGCGACATCAGCGGGCACGTCGGGGGCCTTGACGATGGAGAGCAGCTCGACGTCGAAGACGAGCATGCCGGCGGGGCGGCCGGGCTTGCCCTGGTAGGCAAGCTCTTCGGGAATCCACAGGCGGCGCTTCTCGCCGGGGACCATCAGCTGCAGGCCTTCGGTCCAGCCCGCGATGACGCCGTTGAGGGGGAACTTGGCGGGCTTGCCGCGCACCACGGAGCTGTCGAACATCTTGCCGTCGGTGGTCCAGCCGGTGTAGTGCACCTCCACCTGGGAGGTGGGGCCGGGGTGGTCGGCGCCATCGGCGGGGGTGAGCACCACGGAGGCCAGGCCCGAGGGGGTGGTCTCGGCGTTGGCCGGCGGGGCGGCGACGTCGTCGGGAGCCGGGATCTCGGAGGGGGGCTCCAGCTGTGCGGGTTCGGCCTGCTCGGCGTCGGCGGTGGTCTCGTCCTGGTCGACAGCCGGCGGGTCGTCGGCGGGCGGCTCAGGGGTCGAGGTCTCACAGGCGGAGATGGTCAGGGACAGCAGGAGGGCGAGGGGGAGCGTAGGGCGCATGGGGCCTCGGGGGTTGGGTGATGTGGCACGCCTCTAACCGGCGCTGGGTTGGGCTGCTCGAAGCTGGCAGAAGGCCACGGTCCACCAGTCCAGGAATGGGCGACACGGGATGTCCCAGCCCGCCTTTACGCTGCGCGTTTTTCGCGGTATGGAGTGCCGGATTCAGGAAGCCGGGCCCACGGGCCCAAACCAGGGAGAAACGCATGATCAAGAGGATGGTACTGATCCTGGTCGCGCTCCTGCTGGCGTCACCGGCGCTGGCTGTCGAGCTCAAGGGCCAGATCAAGGGCACGGTCTTCGACGACCAGGGCCTCGGAGTCCCGGGCGTCACGGTGATCGTCAACAGCCCCGCGCTCCAGGGCGAGGGAGGCGACACCACCGACGCCAATGGCGGGTTCCGCGTGGTCGGTCTGCCACCGGGCGAGTACGCGGTCGAAGCCACCAAGCCGGGCTTCAGCACCTGGGTCGCCTCGGGCATCGAGGTCTCGGCGGGCTCCACCATCACCCTCGAGGCCAACCTCTCGGTGGTCACCGCGGGTGAGGAGTTCGTGGTCGAGGCCGAGGCTCCTGTGGTCGATGTCACCGCCGCCAAGACCGGCGTGGTGCTCACCAAGGACATGATGCGGGACATCCCCAACGCGGCCCGTGACTACCAGGGCGCGGTCTCCGTGGCTCCGGGCGTGGTCGGCGGTGGAAACCCCAACACGCGCGGCTCGTTCGACAGCTCGAACCAGTACTATGTCGATGGCGTCAACACCACCGACCCGCTGACCAACACCTTCTCGATGAACATGAACTTCGACGCGATCAAGGAGATCCAGGTCATCACCGGCGGCATGGACGCCGAGTACGGCCGGGCCCTGGGTGGCGCGGTCAACATCGTGACCCGGTCGGGTGGCAACGAGTTCGAGGGCGACGCTCAGATCCTCTACTCGAGCAACGCCACCTACCTGTACAAGCCCCTGCCGGGTGAGTCCAAGGACGAGTCGCAGAACGCCGACCAGTCCCTGGCCATCAACGCCGGCGGCCCGATCATCAAGGACAAGCTCTGGTACTTCACCAGCCTGCAGATGAACCTCTCCCTCTACACCCCCTCCGTGCCGGAAGAGGTGCAGCGGCCCCTGCCCATGCAGACCCGCAAGTGGAAGAGCGCCTACATCTTCGGCAAGCTGACCTGGAAGCCCCACCCCAACCACCAGCTCTGGGTCCACGGCCAGCTCGATCCCACCAGCATCGACAACGCCGACGGCTCCGTCTACACCCTCCCCAGCGGCGAGATCCTCTGGAAGCAGGGCGGCTGGCTCGGGTCCTTGGGCCACATGTGGGTCCCCTCACGCTCGACCATCCTCGAGACCCAGGCCTACGTCCAGCAGTCCTACCTCAACTACGCCTCCATGTGGAACGACTGCGCCGACTATGCCGATCGCACCGGCAACTCCGAGCGCTGTGAGGAAGTGGGCTGGTTCGCCAACGATCCCGACGGCTTCAACGCCGGCCTGCACCCCTACGACTACGACTCCCGTCGCCAGCGCGCGTCCCTGAGCACCAAGCTCACCCAGTACGCCGACTTCCTGGGCTCCCACGAGTTCAAGCTCGGCGCCCAGGGCGAGTTCATGTCGTCCTACTCGGCCCTGCCGCGTATCGACGAGAACGGCGTCCCCTACTGGGACCACGGCGGCGACCCCACCGACCTCGACAGCTACGCGCCCAACTACCGCACGGCCTACGAGACCAACCTCGAGGCCACGCTCACCGGCGTGATGGCGTCCGCCTACCTGCAGGACGTCTGGCAGCCCTTCCCGCGGCTCACCCTGCGGCCTGGCGTGCGCATGGACAGCTCGTCGCTGAAGAACGATGTCGGCAACGAGGTCTTCTCGTCTGTGACCTTCTCCCCCCGCTTCGGCGCGGCGTTCGACCTCACCGGCGACGGCAAGACCAGCCTGCACGCCTACTACGGTCGCTTCTACGACACCGGCTTCCTCTACCTGGCCTCGATCCTGGAAGAGGGCACCGGCGGCACCAGCCGTGAGAACTGGGACAACGTCACCGGCGAGTACGCCGAGGGCACCCAGGGCTCGGCCGACAAGTTCCTGAAGCACACTTCGCTGGTCAACCCCTACTCCGACGAGTTCGACATCGGCATCGGCCGCGACCTCGGCGGCGGCTGGGGCGCGGACATCAACTTCACCTACGAGCACGCCCACTACTTCTGGGAAGACGACGAGGTGAACCTGATCTGGAACGACGCTGGCACCAGCGTCATCGGCTACCGCAACGGCGCCAACCAGTACATCTTCCGCCAGCGCACCCCCCAGCAGGCGTACACCGAGTACACCTCCCTCGAGCTCAAGGGCTCGAAGCAGTTCGACGAGAACTGGGGCCTGATCGCGTCGTACACCTACTCTCACGCCTACGGTACCCACGACGACCACGGCGCCACCTACCTCATGGACAACGCCCAGCAGATGGCCCTCGAAGAAGGCGTGCTGTCCTACGACATCCCGCACTACGTCAAGCTGTCTGGCTCCTACCGCGATCCCCACGCGTGGCAGATCAACGACAAGATCGGCGTGGGCTGGTTGGCCGGCTGGGACTTCATGATGCGCTCCGGCTACCCCTACCGGAAGATCTACTACAACAACTACTGGGGCGACTGGACCAACTACGGCGACGACGGCGACATGCCCGACCGCCTGCCGGCCGTGTCCAACACCGACCTCAAGCTCGGCGTCACCATCGCCGCTGGCCGCACCACCTGGGACATCACGGCGGAATGCTTCAACGTGTTCAACAGCCGCGAGGTCGTGGGCGTCAACACCGTCTACGATGACGGTGACGGCGGCGTCTACACCGACAGCCACGGGGACGTGCTCTACGGCTCGCCCACCCGCTACCTGTCGCCCCGCTACTTCCAGTTCGGTCTCCGGGGAGAGTTCTGATGAAGCGCACAACCATCAGCATCCTGTTCGCCTCCTTGGTCGTCGCCTGTGTGCGGACCGAGGAAGGCATCGACACCACCGTCATCCGCGGCAACATCGTCGTGCCGCCCTTCGCAACCACCGAGCCCGCTGACGCCACCAACGACAGCTGGCTCACGCCGGTCGAGCTCCCCATGCTCAGCTACCGGGAGATGACCGTCACCGCACAGGCCGAGAACTTCGGCAATGTCGAAGACGGCGTCGCCGGGCAGTCCGACCTGTTCACGGTGGTCGCGGGCGACGACGGCACCATCAGCTTCGAGGTCGACTTCGAGACCGGGCAGGGCGTGGGCCGCGACAAGACCCACATGGCGGTCAACTTCTACGACATGGACAATGCCGAAGAAGACTGCACCACCAGCTACTCCTGCGCTCCGGTCGAGGACGACTGCGGCTGCACCGCGACCTACAACGAGACCGCGGCGGAGTGCGTCGAAGACAAGGGCTGCGTCGACGTCTGCACCTGGGAGATCGTCGAGACCGAGACCTGCGTGCCCATCCCGTTCTTCGCGGGCACCACCGACGGCACCCTGGGTGACTTCGACACCAGCCTGAGCATCGTCGACGGCACCACCTACGGCATCGAGATCGTCGCGACGGACTCCACCGACGTCACCGAGCCCGGCGACACGCTGGACTACACGTTCCGCTTCGGCGCCCTCGAGCCGGTGGACGATCAGTTCCTGGTCGGCGCCTACCTGGCCGACGAGGTCACCGCGCGCGGCAACCCCGTGGGCGGCGCCTCGGTCGTCGATCTGGCCTGGGACGAGGTCGAGCGGGCCTGGGTCGGCAAGTTCGAGATGCTGCACATCAAGTCCGTGGAGACCACCCCGGGCGGTGAGGGTGAGTCCGACGAGCACGCCGTGACCGAGTCCCACGCTCAGGTCTGGCTGCTGGGCGGCTCCTGGCCGACGCTCAACGCCTCCATCCCCTCTGGCGCGCTGTACAGCTCCGAGGCCGTCCAGGTCGCCACCGGCGACGGTGACGACGTGGTGGGTGACTGGGGCGACACCGCGGTGCCCGAGCCCGAAGAGCTGGACAGCGGCGACACCGCGGGCCCCGAGCCCGTGCCGGTGCCCCGTGGCGACATCGTGCTCTACATCGACGCGCTCCAGCCCAAGGTCATCGGCTGGGAGTACACCGAGGAAGAGCCCAACGACGTCACCCTCAACGACGACGTGACGCTGCTGGCCGAAGAGCTCCCGCTCGCCAACGAGCTGCCCCCCGGCAGCCTCGACATCTACACCGACGTCATCCACGGCGCGGTGGAGCTGGAGACCGCCGACGCTGGCTGGGGCATCCATCCGATGGACGTGTTCGCGTTCACGGTCGAGTCCGAGACCAACGCGACCTTCACCTTCGAGTGGGACGACCCCTCGGCCGACCACGACTTCCTGCTGTACGACGCCGACGGTCTGTACTGGGCCTACTCCCTGTACGACTACCCGGAGATCATCGACACGGCGGCCTGGGGCTTCACCCTGCCCGCCGACACGGTCTGGTACATCGGCATCCTGCCCTACGAGGGCCAGCCGGGTGACACGCCGTACACCATCGAGATCGAGTACGCGGCGCCCTAACCAGCCCCGCTCGGCTCTCCGCGGCCCGGTGTCCTCGTGACATCGGGCCGCCGTGCTTCAGGGTTACGCTGGGCCCATGCCCCTCCGCGTCGCCCAGCTCTGCTCCGCCCACGGCCTGGGCCACCTGACCCGTCAGCTGGTGCTGGCGGAGGGCCTGCGCGCCGTGGGGGCGGTGCCGGTCGTCTACACGGCCGCTCCCGCCGTCGCCCCAGCCAACCCGCCCGGGTTGCGGGGGGCACCCAGGAGCAACGAAGTCGGCCACGTGCAGCGGGCCCGGCGCGCCGAAGACATCCCAGCCACCCTGACCGCCCTCGACGAGCGCTGCTCCGACGCGGCCATCGATGGCCTGGCAGCGGCCCTCGAGGGCTACGACCTGGCGGTGGTCGACGTCGCTCCGGTTGCCCTCGAGGCGGCCCGGCGGGCCGGCATCCCCGCCGTCGCCGTGGGCAACTTCGACTGGGCCTGGATCTACGCGCGCACCCCGGGGCTCGAGCCCTGGTCCGAGCGCTTCGCGGCCTGGCAGGCGCCGCACCCCGCCATCCAGCTCGAGCCGGGACCGGGCGTGTTCGGCTTCGCGTCGGTGGAACGCTGGGGTGTGCTGGGCCGTCAGCGCCCGGCCTGGACGCCGCCGTGGCCCGAGCGCACGGCGCTGGTGGCCCTCGGCCCGGCCTGGCAGGCGCAGCTCGCGCTGCCGACCATCAGCGGCCTGCGCTGGCTAGCTGAGCCCCCCCGCGGCGTGCCCTACCCAGCCATCGTCGCCGGCATGGATCTGGTCCTCACCAAGCCCGGCTACGGCATCTACGCCGAGTGCGCCCTCGCCGGCACCCCCATCGTCTGGCTGCGCCGGCCCGGCTTCCCGGAGGCGCCGTTCCTCGAGGCTGCGATGGAGAGGCGGGGGGACCTGGCGGTGGACGGGACGCTGGCGCGGGCAGTGGACGAGCGCTTGGCACGGGGCCGCCCCGCCGCGGTCCAGGGGGTCCATTCGGCGATGCTCGCGGGGCGCGTCCTGGCGCAGGTCCGGACCGGAGGCTGACAGCTCGGCGCTAGGGCGCCTTCGCCTTGTCGATCTCCATCATCCATGACCGCGCCAAGGTGGCTTCCTCGCTGTCGGGCGCCATGTCCAGCACCTTCTCCAGCATCACCAGGGCCTCGTCGTCCTTGCCCTGGTTGCCGCGGGCGTAGGCCAGCCACAGCAGGGGGCGGGGCTGGTCGGGGTGGTCCTGCACCAACAGCTCGAGGGCGACCGCGGCCTTGTCGACCATGCCGACGTTGAGCCGCATGATGTTGAGGTGGGTGATGACCAGCGGATCGTTCGGGGCGATCTGCCGGGCCTTCTCCACCGCGCCCATGGCCGTGGGCAGTTGACCCTGGAGCATGGCCTCGTAGGCGATGGCGTTCAGCTCATCGAGATCGTCGGGGAGCGCGTCGGAGCCGGCGATGGCCTCGCCCATGGAGTCGGGGGCGCCCATGCCGCCCATGCTGCCGCCCATGCCGGCGGGCGCCGAAGCGCGCGGGGGCGGGGTGTCCAGGGAGACGGGCTCGACGCTCGAGCTGCTGTCCGGCCAGGCGAGCACGCCGATGCTGGCCAGCGTGATGGCCACCACGACGCCGATGGGGGTGGCCAGGCTGGCGGGGCGGCGATGACCCTTGGCCTCGAGCGCCTCGATGCGGCGGAGCGTCTCGGCCGCCTGCTTCACCAGGGCGTCGCGCTCGGCCTTCCAGGTCTCGTCTCCGAGCTTGGGCCGTTCGACGTCGAGCTCGCGCAGCCGCTCCATCAGGGCGGCCTTGTGCTCGCGCAGGGTGTGGGCCTCACCAGCGGGGCTGTCGTCGCCCGTGGCGCGCCAGACCAGCACGGCGCCGGTCGCGAGACCGACGGCGCTGGCCAGGATGGGGGGGAGCCAGGTGTTCCAGTCCACGTCAGCTCCTGTCGAGCTCGTCGAGGATGCGACGCTCGTAGGCGTCCTGCTCGGCGTCGTCGGTTGAGATGGCGGCCTTCTCGGGCTTCGCTTCGGCGGTCATGCGCCAGGCCACGACCAGCAGGCCGAGGCCCAGGAAGGCCAGGGGACCGAGCCAGATGAGCCAGTGGCGACCGGAGCGCGGTGGCTCCAGCAGCACCCACTCACCGTAGCGCTCCACGAAGTAGGCGTTGATCTGGGCGTCGCTGTAGCCGGCGGCGACCAGATCGCCGGCGCGGGTGCGCATCGCGATGGCGGACTCGGCCTGGGAGTCACCTGCGGAGAGGCCCTGGCAGACCGGGCAACGCAGGCCCTCGGCGATGGTCTGGGCCCGGCGGTCGATCTCGACCTGATCGCTGATCGGGGGGCCCGCGGGTTTCTCGGACAGCTGCGGGATGGGTTCATCATCCGCGCCGGTCGCGGGCTCGGCGCCGGTCGTCGGTGCGGCGGTAGCAGCCGCCTCGCGCGCTTCCCGCTCGGCGATGGCCTGCACCATGCCGGGGGGGAACTCGCCGTCGGCCGCAGGCATCGCGGCGGGTGTCTCGGGCGGAACGGCGGCCTCGGCCGCTGGCGGCGCGGCCTCGGCAGCGGCCTGCTGCTGGGCCTGCATCTGAGCAGCGCGCTCGGGGGTGGCCTGGGCGGCGGACGCCAGCACGAGCCCGGCGATCAGGAGGGAGGGGAGGGCATGCATCACTTCAACAGCTCCAGCCCGGCCATCAGCTGGGCTTGCGAGATGCCCCCGCTGACCTTGTGGGCGATGACGCCTTCAGCGTCGATGAAGAAGGTCTCCGGCACACCGGCCACGCCGTAGTCCACGACGATGCGCTGGCTGTCGTCCACCAGGGTGGGGTAGGCCGAGCCGGCCCGGGCCAGGTAGGCCCGCGCGGTGTCCGCGTCGTCTCCGTAGAGCACGCCCAGGAAGACCACGTCCTTGCGCTGGGTGGCGGCGGCCTGCAGCAGCGGATGCTCGTGCACGCAGGGTCCGCACCAGGTGGACCAGAAGTTGAGCACCACCGGCTCGCCGCGCAGCTCGGAGAGGCGGACCTTCTCGCCGTCGAGGCTGACCAGGGAGAAGTCCGCGGCGGGGGAACCGATGGTGGTGGTGGGGATGGCGCGTGGGTTGTGCCCGAAGCCGGACGCGAGGATCCAGACCAGCGGGACGACCAGCACGGCCCCGATCACGAGGACCTTCCAGTTCATGCTGCCTCCTTCCGACGGCGGCGGAGACCGGGGAGGGGGGCGATCAGGCTGCCGATCACCAGCAACAATCCGCCCAACCAGACTCCGGAGACCAAGGGCTGCAGGAACGCACGGATGGAGACCCGCTCAGCGGCGACGCGCACGGCCGAGATGTACAGATCCTCGCGGAGACGGCTGATGACCGCCGGTGTGCCGATGGCCTGGGACATGCGGGGGTACTTGTTCAGGGCTGGCTTCAGCTCGCCCAGGTCGTGGCGACCCTCGAAGACCGCCAGGCGGGCCCGGGTGGAGGTGCGGTGGGGATCGTCGATGCGCTCGCCGCCCAGGTAGCCGATGGTGTAGCCGTTCCACTCGGCGGACTCGCCGAGCGCGATGGACAGCTCGACTTCTTGCTTGAAGGCGGTCGAGAAGCCGATGGAGATGGCCAGCACGGCCACGCCCAGGTGAGCGATGTGGGCGCCGGTGCGTCGGGGGCTGCGGAGCAGGGCCAGCGGGGCCTCGAGGGCCGGGTGCTTGTCGCTTCGGAGCGCCGCGCCTACGGGAGCCCACAGCTCTCGGAGTGAGACGACCACGGCGAAGGCGGAGGTGGCAAGGAAGAGCAGGACCCAGGGCCGATCCAGACCCATGACGAAGGCGATGACGCCCACGATCAGCCCGATGAGCGCGGGGGGCAGCAGCTGCTTGAGCAGCACCGGGACGGAGGCGCCACCCCAGGGCAGGGCAGGACCCAGGCCCATCAGGCCGAGCAACCCGGCCATCAGCGGCAGGGTCATCTTCTCGTAGTAGGGGCCGCCCACGCTGACCTGCTCGCCGGTGATGGCTTGGTTGATCAGCGGGTAGACGGTGCCCAGCAGCACGGTGGCGGTGAAGGCGATGAGCACCAGGTTGGCCAGCAGGAAGCCCGCCTCTCGGCTGATCAAACCCGAGTGTCGGGGCTTGGGGCCGATCTCGATCTTCAGCGTGTCCATCTTCGCGGCGAGCAGCAGCACGGAGCCCACCAGGCAGGTGGCCAGGAAGACGAGGAAGACAGGGCCGATGGGGGACTGGGTGAAGCTGTGGACCGAGTTGAACACACCCGAGCGGGTCATGAAGGTGCCCAGCATGGTCAGCAGGAAGCTGGCGATCACGAGCACCAGGGCGGTCAGCGCCAGGTGACCCCGTCGTTGAGCCACGATGAGGGAGTGCAGGAACGCGGTGAAGGTCAGCCATGGCAGCAGGCTGGCGTTCTCGACGGGGTCCCAGGCCCAGTAGCCGCCCCAGCCGAGCACCTCGTAGCTCCACCAGCCGCCCAGCACGATGCCCAGGGTCAGGAACGCCCAGACGAACAGCGACCATGCGCGCATGGTGCTGGTCCAGGACGCGTCGAGCTTGCCGGTTGCCAGCGCCGCGACGGCCATGCCGAAGGGCACGGCCATGCCGACGTAGCCCAGGTAGAGGGTGGGCGGATGAACCGCCATGAGGATGTGGTTCTGCAGCAGCGGGTTGGGCCCGGGGCCCTCGGCCGGGACCGGATCCACCAGCGCGAAGGGGGTGGCCTCACCGGCGACCAGCAGGGCGAAGAACAGCAGCACCACCAGCTGGACCGCGATGGCCCAGCCCACCCTGGCGGGGTCGTCGAAGCGGGTGCGCCAGGCGAAGACGCCGGCGTAGGCGGCCGCCACGAAGGCCCAGAAGAGCATGGAGCCGTCCAGCGACGACCACAGGGAGACCACGGAGATCATCGCGGGGGTGGTGGTGCTCCCGACGTCGGCCACGTAGGCGACAGAGAAGTCGTGCACCAGCAGCGCGTAGATCATCAACAGGGTGGCGGCCGTGAAGGCGCCGGCGCTCACCAGCGTGAGGTGGCGGGTCCAGCGTGCGGCTTCGGGGGAGCGGCGCCAGCCGGCGATGACACCGGCCGAGATGCCGGCCGCCGTGGCGCCGAGGCCCAGAAACAGGAGCGCGCGTCCGAGGGTTGGGATCACAGTCCCTCCACCGTTTCGTAGATGTCCGTGGGGTGCTTGCCTTCTTCGGGCGCCCGGTACTCGTTCGAGTGCTTGACCAGGATGCGGGTGCCCGCGAAGGTCCCGTCGGCCTGCAGCTTGCCCTCGACGACCGCGCCGATGCCCTCGCGGAACATGTCGGGCGGGACGCCCTTGGTGTGCACGGCGATGGTGTTGGTGCCGTCGGTGAGCGAGAAGCTCAGCTGCTGGCTCGGTTCGTCGAACACGACCGAGTCGGGGGCCACCTGTCCGCCCAGGCGCAGGGTGGGGCCCATGGCGCTCTCACCCGCCTCGAGGACGGTGGTGGGGTCGTGGTAGGGGACCAGGTTGTGTGTGAGTGCCCCGGCGGGCAGCCCCCCGAACGCGGCG
>CAYZVO010000097.1:0-31154 GCA_964481655.1 uncultured Enterobacterales bacterium
CGGGCTTCGGTTCGTCGGCCTCGAGCTGGACCCTGCCGTCGTCCTACGGCACCGGGGAGTTCGAGCGCATCGCGGACTGCAACGGCGACGACCCCAGCTGGGGCCTGCTGGACCTGGACGGCGACGGTGCCCTGGACCTGGTCTGCACCGAGTGGGCCTCGAGCGGCATCTCCACCCTGGGGACCTCCCAGTG
This sequence comes from uncultured Enterobacterales bacterium, assembly GCA_964481655.1. Taxonomy (GTDB): domain Bacteria; phylum Myxococcota_A; class UBA796; order UBA796; family JAFGLY01; genus CALDOK01. Next base: position 194 of record CAYZVO010000097.1, read on the forward strand.
GCTGTGGCACAGCAACAGCGGCGCGGGCTTCTCGTCATCGGCCTCGAGCTGGTCCCTGCCCTCGGCCTACGGCACAGCCGAGTACGAGGCCATCTACGACGGCAACGGCGACGACCCCGCCTGGGGCCTGCTGGACATCGACGCCGACGGCCAGATGGAGCTGATCGTCACCGAGTACCCCTCCTCGGGTTCCTCCAGCCTGGGCACCGACAGCTGGTGGGTCCACGACAACGACGGGTCGGGCTTCGAGTCCTCCGCATCCGGCTGGGCCCTGCCCACCGGCTGGGGCAGCGGCGCCTTCGCCAAGTACTACGACGAGACCAGCTCCACCCAGCCCTACTGGTCCCTGGCCGATCTGAACGGCAACAGCGCCGTGGACCTGGTCCTGACCCGCTGGGACAGCACGGGGATCGCCGGGCTGGGGACCACCCAGTGGATCTGGTACGCGTCGGGGTGCGACTAGCACCGTTCGTGCCCGTGCCCGATGAGCTCGTGAGCGTCAGGCGGTTCGGCTGGCGGGGACCCTCGTGTACACCCAGTCTGCCCGCTGGGCCGTTTGACCTCGAGGGGCCCGTCGAGAGACGCGCGAGGCCAACCCCGCCGGCCGCGCCCTGTACGAGGGCCTCGGCTTCGCCACCCGCCTGCAGTACCAGGAAGGCGTGGCGAGCAGGCCCTGAACTCCGCCCCCTCTCCCCTCTGGGGGGAGGGCCGGGGAGGGGGGCCAGCACCCCTGCGTTCGAAGCGATGGAGCCCCGAACGGCGCCCTCGAGAGCTGAGAAACCGCGCCTGGAGGCGCCGGTGACAGCCTGAGGCCGAGAGGGGGGTCGGGGCTATTTCGATAGGGGTGACGGGATCGACCGCCCCTGGCGCCACCTGGTGGCTCGCGGCCGATGGCTCCATGCACCAGGGCCCGGGGTTGCAGGCGGTCCTGGGCCCGTTGGCGCAGGTCCATCAGCTCGCCCTCGACCGGGGCAACCAGCACAAACGGGGGACCGGCTGGTACGAGCGATCCCACGGCACCGTGGTGAGCCCCTGACGCGGAGCTGCGTGCCCGCCGTCCCCGGCGCCAGATGGACGGGGGCGGGCTCCTTGACGCTCGCGCAGTCTGCGGGGCAGACTGCCTGCACTGGAGGGAACCCGGGTGCGTGCGCTGCCCCCCGAAGGAATGAGGACCGTCGGCGGAGCCAGGCCATGACGGACCGGACGCCGTGCCGAATCATCAGCCGCTCCGGGGTACACATCCGCTTCGCTGTGGATGGCGTCGAGCCCAAGGGAGCCGGCCCGAAGCTTCGCCCCCTCGGGGCGGCATGGCGGGCCCGACTGGGTGAGGATCCCATCGTCAGTGTGGGGCCGGAGCGCTGCATCGCCGCCGAAGGACATGGCCTGCTGCAGGCCGTCTCCGTCGCCCACGCCACCCACCGCTGCCTGGTCCTGGGACCCGACGACATCTGGCTCACCATCGCCCAGGGCCTCACGCGCCATGTGAACGAGCATGCGGAGGCGCTCCGGGAGGCGATGGGGGTGGACTTCGCGGGGCGGCGGGATCTGCTGGTGGCTCTCGAGCGCCTGCCCGAGGACGCCGCGGCGTGGTCCGAGACCATCAACGCGTTCGCGCGGGCCATCGAAAAGGCCCATCCCGACAGCGCTCGCCGCTTCCTGGCCGAGTTCAGCACCACGGGCCCGATCGAGCGCACCGCCGGCCGCATCGGCCTCATGAGCGCCTACCGGCAGTACTACGACTTCGCCGCCATGGGAATCTGCGGCATCCCGGAGGTGGAGCTGCGCGGCACCGTCGAGGACTGGGCTGAGCTGTCGAGCCGGGTCGACGCCCTCACGCTGCCGGGGCTCGAGGACTGGCTCATAGGGCTCCGTCCCATCGCGGCGCAGCTGGTCGCGTCGCGGGACGGCCAGCCACCGCAGGCGTTCTGGCGCGGGATCTACCAGCAGCGGGAGGTCTACGGGGGCCACGAGTTCACCGGCTGGATCGGCGAGCTGTTCCCCTACCTTGGCGACGAGGGCGCGCTGCGGAACGACGGTCTGTGGCGCACCATCGCGGGCCTCCCCAGCGGGCTGGTCGAGGCCGAGGTCACCGCGCAGGCCGGGCCGGTCACCCGCCACCACCGACTGGCGGCAGGCTTCATCGGCGCCTGGCGCGAGGGGAACGACCTCGGCCCCGCCCTGGGCTGGTGCGTCCTGCCCGCCACGGCGATCGCCACTGCCCTCGAGGCCCTGGGCGAACGGGCGCGCGTCTCTGGCTACCAGCCCCACCAGCGCTTCGTGTACCAACCCGGCTCCGGCGAAGCGGCCGAGCTGGCCGCCCGCTGCCCCGGCCTGGTGCTCGAGGGCGACCGCGGCGCGGTCACCTTCCTGCCGCCCTCGGAGTGGCGCTGGCTGTGCCGGGGTCAGGTGGCGGATGTCATCCAAGTGCTGAACGGCGGCAGCCGCATCGCCACCTTCCCAGGCGGCTTCCTGAACGAGACCGATGAATGGCGGGGGGAACACTCCCGTAGGCGGGTGCTCGCCCAACAGGACGACGGCTCGGTGCGGGCGGTGGCGCCGGGCTGGTGCGCCTACCTACTGCGCGTCGCCGAGACCAGTGACCCCCTGTACTTCCTGGACAACGAGCCGCTGGACATCCCCATGGCCGCGCTGCCCCGCAGGCGCGATCGCCCCTGGGACGGCGTGGTCGAGGACTGGGTCCTCGAAGAGCAGGTCACCGAGCGACGCCTCGTGATGGACCTGCAGGGGGTCGGGCTGGCCGCGGTGGCCTTCCTGCGCAAGGCCGTGGCCACCTTCCGGGCCATGAGCTCCGCCGAGGCCCTCAGGAGCGTGCGCGCCCTCGACAGCCGGGTGCTGCATCCGACGTCCGACGCGGACGCGGCGCGATGGGGAGCGCGCCTGGACGCCCTCGGCATCCGCTGGACCCTCGAGGTGGAGCGAACCCTGTCCCACCGCGCCGAGCACCTCCCCAGCGGCGAGCGCGCCTTCCTCCCAGCCGAGGTCGTCGCTGAGATGCGGCGGCTGGGGGTGCCGGTGCGGGAGCGGGACTGAGCCACCGGTGCGGTCGCCCGAGCCAAACTTCAGGTGCATCCCGGGACTCGGTGGTCTCTACAACGCCACCTCGAGCCCATGAGGCTCCGGACCGTCGTGCCGTTTGGGCATGAGAGGCGCACCCCCGGCCCCCACCACCCCGACGCTGCGACCCACGTGGGTCACCCTGTCGATGCGCCCATCCCCGAAACGAAACACCAGCCCGCCCGGTTCCCGCTCGATGCCCAGCCGCCCGTCGTGTACCACCTGGTGGTGAGTGCAGGGGCATGAACGGCGGGGCTCTCGGACCCGGTCGGGAGCGGACCTCCAGAATGTGTCAAGGGAGGTTCTTCGAGCTGGTCAGGTTCTGTCCGCCGTGCCGCGCCCAGACGTGGACGCCGAGTCCTCCAGCGAGCCGTCACGGCCGTCTATACTCTGGGATGAACGGACCCACGGTGGGAGCGATGAGCGACGGAGCGAGACAGCGCAGCCACGAAGGATGGCGCACCGCCCTGTCCTTCGCTGTGCTGACAGCGAGCCTGCTGGGCGTGGTGGCGACCACCATCGAGATCCCGGCCTGGTTTCAGCAGGCGGAGCTGGACGGCCGGTTGATCGTGAGCCAGGGCGTCGCGTCGCAGCACTTCCACGCCAAGCTCGAGCCCGGCGAGGACGACTACCAGGCGCGCAAGCTGTGGCTGCACCTCGATCTGGTCCTCGAGCCCGTGCAGCCCGGAACCCTCGAGCCTCGCGTCCAGGAGAGGGAGATCATCGATCAGCCAGCGCCTCCCGAACCCCAGGCATTGTGGGTCAGGCTGATGGATGCCTGCGGCGTGATCGAAGAGCAGAGCCTCGAGGCCGGGAGAATCACCACGCTCCAAGTGACCATGGACTGGCACCAGCAGATCGAGGAGTGCGACACAGCTGCCACCAGCGCTGGCGTCTGTACCGAGTACGAAGCCTGTGACGTCACGCTGGAGCTCGACTCCGAGGGAGCCTGGCGGGTCGACTGGGGCCTGACGGCGGAGGTCGCGCTCTACCATGGTGACGGCGAGGCCTGGGACATGCCCGAGCTGGTCCTGACGGCCAGTGAGCCCCGTTAGACGACCCCATGCGCCCCTCCCATCTCGCCGCCATCCTCACGGGCCTGCTCCTTCCGGTCAGCGCCCACGCCGGCAAGAAGAAGAAGTCGGTCACCATCCCCATCGACATCGGGATCGGCCCCGCCGCCCACATGCTCACCGGCCCCATCCAGGACGATCAGACCGTCCACTGGGGCCTGGTCCTCTCCGTCCAGGCCATCCTCGACAAGAAGACCCTGAAGAAGCTGAAGCGCAAGATCCCCAAGCAGTACCGCAAGCAGGTGCTGTCCATGGACGAGCTGCGCATGTCGCCCAGCATCTTCATCCCCGACACCCTCTACACCTCCCCCAAGACCGACACCACCGGCATGGTGGGCATCTCCTGGACCCCGGTGAACCTCGGCATGCCCATTGTCGACGAGGGCGTGCGCTGGAGCGTGGGGGCCTCGCTGCGGCTCACCGGCGCCTGGCTTCACAGCGACGGCATCGCCGGGGCTCGTGGTGGCCAGGCCTGGCAGATGCTGTTCCTGCGTCCGGGGGTGGATCTGGGCTCCGAGCTCGAGATCCCCTTCTCGGACTCGTTCCTGATCTCCGGCGGCTGGCGCTCCCAGCTGCACCTGCCCCAGGCCATCGGGGGTGAGGTCGGCGAGCTGGGCCCCATCGACAGCGCCGTGTGGCACATCGGCCAGCCCTTCGTCATGCTGCACTTCCGGGTACCCTACGAGTACCGCTACTGACCCGAGGTGCCCATGCTCGGCCCCACCCTGTTGCTCATCGCCAGCCTGGCCCAGGCCGACTCCGCCCTGCACTTCGACGGTGTGGACGATCACGTCGCCATGGGCGAAGCCTCCAGCCTGGGCCTCGAGCAGTTCACCCTCGAGTGCTGGTTCCGCTTCGACGGCGACGCCGCGGACACCGCGGGCTCCGGCAGCGGCGGCGTGAGCTTCTACCCCCTGGTGGCCAAAGGCCGCGGCGAGTCCGACGGCAGCAACGTGGACATGAACTACGGGCTGGGGGTCGAGGCCACCACCGGCACCCTGACCGCCGACTTCGAGGACTACGCCGACGGCAGCAACCACCCCGTGACCGGCAGCACCGACGTGCGCGACGGCCTGTGGCACCACGCCGCGGTCTCCTACGACGGCAGCGGCTGGACCCTGTTCCTGGACGGCAGCATCGACGCCGAGTCCAGCGCCGCGGGAGCGGTCCCCCGCTACGACAGCATCCAGCACCTGGCCGTGGGCACCGCCATGAACTCGAGCGGCGAGGCCGACGGCCGCTTCCGGGGCGCCATCGACGAGGTCCGCATCTGGTCCCGGGCCCTGACCCTCTCCGAGCTGCAGAGCGGCATGAACCGAACCCTGCGCTCGGGCACCGGCCTGGTGGCCCGCTGGGGCTTCGACGAGGGCAGCGGCGAGACCGCTGCCGAGAGCGTCGGCGGCGTGGACGGCGATGTGGTCGGCGCGGCCTGGACCGCCCCGGCCCCCTTCGACGCCAGCCTGCCCCCCGACGCCCCAGTGCTCATCGCGCCCGCCGACGGCGCCAGCGACCAGCCCACCGCCGTGACCCTGCAGGTCGAGGCCAGTGACCCCGAGGGTGACGCGCTGATCGCCACCTTCTACGGCCGGCCGCTGCAGGTGCCCGAGGACGACTTCGCCCTCGTGGTGCTGCCGGACACCCAGTACTACTGCTCCCAGCGCTACGAAGGCGCCCCGGAGATGTTCTACGCCCAGACCGAGTGGATCGTGGAGCAGCGGGAGCTGCTCAACATCCAGTGGGTGGCCCATGTCGGCGACCTGGTGGACACCGCGTCCGACGGGGCCCAGTGGCTGGTGGCCGACGAGGCCCTCTCAGCCCTCGAGGACCCGCTGACCACCGGCCTCGAGGACGGCATCCCCTACGGCGTGGCCCCGGGCAACCACGACCAGGACCCCAGCGGTGACCCGGACGGCAGCACCGAGCTGTTCAACCAGTACTTCGGCGTCGATCGCTTCGAAGAGCGCGCCTACTACGGCGGCAACTTCGACGAGAACAACGACGACCACTGGGGCACCTTCTCGGTGGGCGCCCTCGACTTCCTGGTGATCGACATCGAGTACGACCAGGGCGGCGAGGACGTCGAGGTCCTGCTGTGGGCCGACGAGCTCATCGGCGACCACCCCGACCACCGTGTGATCGTCAACGCCCACCACCTCATCGAGTCCAGCGGCGTGCTCTCGGACCAGGGGCAGATCGTCTACGAGGCCCTCGGCCACCACGACAACCTGTTCCTGATGTTGTCTGGCCACCTGACCGACGAGGTCTGGCGCAGCGATCCCGCCGGGGAGACCGGCACCGTCTACACCGTGATGGCCGACTACCAGTTCGACGGCGACGGCGGCGCGGGCTGGCTGCGGGTGATGGAGTTCTCACCCGCCGCGGGCCACATCCACGTCTGGACCTGGTCCCCCTGGCTCGAGCAGTTCCAGGACGACGACGCCAGCGACTTCGAGCTGCCCTACACCATGGACCCTGTGCCCTTCGAGGAGATCGGGAGCGTCGAGGTCGAGGCCGGAGAGGCGAGCATCGTGTGGCGCGGGCTCGACGAGCACACCGCCTACGAATGGTACGTCGTGCTGGACGACGGCGGGCGCGAGACCCGCGGCGAGACCTGGGGCTTCACCACCGGCGACATCCCCGGCGACACCGACACCCCCGACGACACGGGCGACACGCCCCCAGATCCGCGGGGCGTGGACGAGGGCTGCGGTTGCAGCGGTGGGGCAGGAGGCGCGGGGCTGCTGCTGGGGTTGATGGGGCTCGCGACGACGCGGCGGAGACGAGCGTCCCGAAGGTAGGGGAGGGTTCACCCCCTCCCGCCGGCCAGCCACTCCGCGCACAGCGCTCCACAGGTCTCCCACAACGCCGCCGCTTTGGCATCATCCAGCGCCGCATCCCCAGCCGGGAGCTCCACCAGGCCCATGGTGTTGTGCAGGTACGCCCCCGGCGGAAGATCCGGCTGGGTCGCCGCGATGAGCGAGGTCTGGGCCCCGCGCACACAGGAGATGGCGGGAGCGCTCGGGTCGCCCTCCTGCTGCCCGCCCAGGCCCGACGCCACCACCCCCGGGTGCACCGTGACCACGCTCCAGTCCGGATGCCGGGCCTGCAGCTGGGCGCCCAGCCACTGGTTGCCGAGCTTGGAGCGACAGTAGGCCAGCAGGCCCCCCAGGCTGCTGCGGAAGCGGTAGTCCGGGGTGCACGCGCCCACGAGGCAGTAGATGTCCCCGGTGAGCATCACCACCCGGGCGCCCGCGGGCAGCCGCGGGGCCAGGAGCTGGATGAGCAGGAAGTGCCCCAGCACGTTGACGGCGAAGGCCTGCTCGTGGCCCTGGGCCGAGACGGCGTAGCGGCGGGGTGCGACCCCGGCGTTGGCGATGAGCAGGTCGATGCGTTCGACCTCGAGCTCGCGTGCGAACGCGGCCACGCTGTCCAGATCCCCCAGGTCCAGGGGCGCCAGCTCGAGGGGGATGTGCTCGCCGAGTTCGGCACGCAGGGCGTCGCGAGCAGCAGCAGCCTTGTCCTGGTTCCGAGCCGCCATCACAACGCGAGCCCCGCGCTCCAGCAGCCCCCGGCAGGTCTCGAGCCCGATGCCCCCGTTGCCGCCGGTGACCAGGGCCAGCTTGCCGTCGAGCCGGGGCTCGGGCGGGCAGACCAGGCTGCGGGCCTCCTGCTTCCACACAGCCCGCGCCATGCGGGCGGGGAAGGCGCGCGGGGCGCGGGTGGTGGCGATCACGGCAGCGCCTTCCCACAGTGCCTGCAGCGCACCGCCCGTGAAACCACCGCCCCTCCGCAGAACGGGCAGCTCGGCGCCGCAGGCAGGAAGAGCGCCACCAACAGCCCGAAGGGCCCCAGCAAGGCCGCGGCCACCGCCCCCTCGAGGCCCCGCCCGTTGCGCGCCCCGAGCAGGTGCCCGATGGCACCCCAGCCCACGGCCCAGGTGGCGCAGGCGATGGCGGCGCAGAGCAGGGTGGCCATGGGTCCTCCGGAGGTCGAGACCCTCTGGGTCATCATCACACCGAAGGGTCTCGAACGCCTGCTATCATGAACGGGATCGAGCCAGGAGGGCACCGACGGGGCATGGGCGAAGGACGACCACTCGGGATGCGCGTCAGCTGGCCGCTGCTGGCCTGCGCCGGTGCCCTCGCGGCCTGCCAGTCGGCCGAGGTCGTCGAGGCCTGCCCCGATCTGCGCTCGGTGAACATCGGCTGCGAAGCCGTCACCGAGGACTGGCAGGAAGGGGTCCTCATCGAGCTGACGACCCGCAGCTACGACGGCGAAGGCGACATGGTGGGCTACACCGAGGACGGCGACGCAGACGGGGTGACGGACCGAATCTACGAGGCCACCCACGACGCCTGGGGCGGCACCGCGGAGATCCGTTGGGACATGGACGCCGACGGCTCGATCGATGACGCGTGGAGCTACGAGCGCGACCCGCAGGGGCGGGCCAGACGACGCCTCGAGACCCTGGACGATGGGGAGCCCATCGCCATCGAGAGCACCTGGACCTACGACGGCGAGGACAGGGTGTACTACGAGCGCGTGGACCTCGACACCGGGCAGATCTACGAGTGGTGCACCTTCGAGACCACCCATCACAGCGTCGGCCTCACGGAGGAGTGGCGCTGCTACACCGACGGCGCCGAGGACATCGAGCCCGACGGCTTCTACCGGACAACCTACGACGACTGTCTGAACACCCTGGACGAGTGGCAGGACCCCAACGGGGACGGGGTCTACGCCCACGAATACCACTACGTCCGGGACGAGCAGGGCCGCAGGCAGAGCGCCAGCCTCGTGGTGTGGCGCGACCACGACGAAGGAACGGTCGAGCACCATGCGGACGCCGTCTACGCCTACGACGCCGATGGCCGCTACGCCGGCTATCGCTGGGACTACAGCGTCTACTACGGAGCGGAGCGTGAGGTCACGAGGATCGGGTCCCGGTCCTGGTCCTGCCCGCAGGAGGACACACCGTGACTCCACTGCTGCTCGCGTTCCTCGCCGGCCCCGCTGCGGCCTATGAGCTCCAGGGCTACCTCTGGGACGTCAGCGAACCCATCCAGTTCGCCATCGTGGCCGACGATGACGGCATGGCCGAGCGCTACGAGCAGGACTTGATCCGAGCCTGGACCGCCTGGGAAGAGGCCGACGACTGCCTGGGGTTCGAGTTCGAGTACATGGGCATCCGCGAGGACCTGGACGGCGGCGTGCAGCTCGACGGCGTGAGCACGGTGAGCTTCGGGGATCCCGAAGGAACGCTCGGCAAAGGTGTGCTCTCGGCGGGGGGGATGTCGCTGAGCGGCGAGTTCGCCTTCGAGGCCGAGGGCCTCTACCTCTACTACGCGAACGAGGTGGACATCGTCTTCAACAACGACGTGGAGGACTGGTTCATCCCGTCCTCGGAGATCGATGACTGCGTGGACCAGTTCGTCATGAGCGCCTACTTCGGCCGCCAATTGGGCGCGTCGCTGGGGCTCGCGTACGTCTGCGAGACCCTCACATGCGATGAGGACGAACAAGCCGCAGCCATGAACACGGGGATGTCGGCCTGCGACGAGTACGCGATGACACCCCGCGAGGACGATCTGGCCGGCCTGCGCGTGCTCTACGGCATCGGCGCCTGGATCCGCGGTGGCCAGGGACTCCCCTCCGTCGACGATCAACCCACCGCCGGCGCGATCCCCTTCGAGCGCTGCTTCGAGGCCCTGGCCTGGCCGGCCGGGCCCGAGGGCTACACCTGGGACTTCGACGACGGCGCCACGGGCTCCGGCGCCGAGGTCTGCCACGTCTTCGAGACCCCCGGCTGGCACACGGTGACCCTGACCGCCGAGCCGGTCGAGGACGGCTGCTCGGAGGACCACATCGAGATCCTGGCCTGCGAGGCCCTGGCGGATCTGGACGCCCCGGCCTTCTCGTGGAGCCTGTACGACGCCACCCTCACCGTGACCAGCGAGCTGGGCCTGGTGGACGTCGCCTGCGTCGAGCAAGCCATCTGGGAGCTGTGGCGTGGTGACGAGCTGCTGGGGTTGGCCCACGGTGACGGCGCCAGCTTCGAGCTACCGGGCCCCGGGATCTACACCGTGATCTACGACCTGGCGGGCCCGGCGGGGGAGCTGGTCGAGGAACAGGAGGTCACGGTTCGCAAGGGCTGCCACTGCAGCGGGACTGGCAGCGCGGGGCTTTGGCTCGCGCTGCTCGGCGTAGCGTCCCTGGCCCGCCGGAGGCAGGTGGTTCACCCCCTCATGCCCAGCCGGTAGACCCGCCCGTACTCCACAGGCGAGGTGGTCAACTGCTCACGCTCGACCTGCCCCCCACCCTCGACGGCCACAGGCACGTCGATCGACCCGTCGAAGGCGCAGACCACGAAGCGCAGCGCCCCGTACTGCTCCACCAACCGGACCAGCAACGCCGCCGCGTCATCGCTGAAGCCCGCGCGCGGCGCCGCGCTGATCTCGCCCCGGAGCGCATCTTTCACGGCGCGCTCCACCTTGGCGGGCGACCAGCCGCGGCGGCGGAACTTCCGACGCAGCCGCGCAGCGCGAGGGGGCGGCTCGTCGGCGTCGGCGTCGCCCGCTTCCCGGGGCGCGAGGTCGCAGGAGCAGCCTCCAGAGGTCAGCCAGAACGCCGTGGCGTCCACACCCAGCGCCTCGGCGATGCTCGCGTTCCCGCAGACCTCGAGGTGCAGCCCGCGGGGGCAGTGCGGGCGCAGACGCTCGAGCGACCCTCCGGGGACGGCGAGTGCAACAAAGGCGCACATCCGTCCCTACTCCCCCACCCCCGGCGGCCCCTTCTGCTCCCCGCTGGCCAGCTGGGCATGCACCACAGCCAGGATCGCCAGCAGCACCAGCATCGCGACGATCGCGGCGCCGGTGGACCACATGGCCAGGGAGATGCCGTCGGCCATCATGGCGGCCTTTTCGTGGGCGGGAGCCGTGCGGACCGCGCCGAAGCTCCGCCGCAGGCCCACGATGGTGAACGAGACGCTGGTGATGGGGATGGCGATGGCCGCCAGCTGGGCCCAGGCCAGCTGCCGCGCGCGGGGGTAGCGGCGGATCAGCCAGCGGGCCCACAGCCAGGCCCCCAGCGCCATGATCAGGATGCCGGGGGGGCCGAAGGGGATGTCGATGGAGGCGAGGGACATGGGGACCACCTGTTCGCCGAGTGTGGCGGTTCACAGGGCACATCGTCAACCCGACCGCGAGCGACCGGAGCCCCCCCCCCGCCGTGCTACCCCACCCCCGACACCAGATCCGAGGACATCATGAGCACCTGGACCGCCGAGATCGCCGAATGGTACGCCGACAAGTACGGCGAGTACGCCACCAACCGCATGGGCATCGACGCCCTGGAGCTGGACAGCGACGATGTCGTGGTCGACATCGGCTGTGGCACCGGGGCCGCCCTGCGCCACGCGACCGGCGTGGTCGCCGAAGGCCGCCTGATCGGCGTGGATCCGGTGCCCCGGATGGTCGAGATCGCCCGCGAGCGGGCCGCGGACCATCCTCAGGGGCAGCGCCTGGAGCTGCTCGTGGGTACGGCCGCGGACGTCCCCCTCCCCGACGGCCTGGCCGACGTGGTGCTGGCCTTCGACAGCTACGACCACTGGCGGGACCCGCCGAAGGGTCTGGCCGAAGTCGCCCGGCTCCTGCGCGCAGGGGGCCGCTTCGCGGTCGTCAAGGACCACGGCGCCCCCGGAGGCACCGCCGGATGCGCCGCGATGGTGGCGAAGATCGAGCGCGCTGGCTTCCGACTGCTCCGGGAAGCACCGCTCTCCGAAGGCGCGGTGGCCTGCACACTCTGGGTCTGGACCCAGCCCTGATCAGCGACACGCCGCCGCGAGCGCCAACGCCGTCTCCCGCAGGACCTCGTGGGTCACCGCCTGCTCGGGGGCGTGCAGGGCGACAAAGGGCCCGTGTAGCTCTCCCTCGAGCCGCGAGTCCGCAGCGAAATCGTTCCAAGCCTGGGCGATCCGGCGCAGCAGGGCGCGAGCCTCCCCGGGGCTCCGCGAGCAGGCCAGCCAGTCCGCGTCGAGCAGTGGCAGATCGCCCCCGCCCACCACGCGCTCGCTGGAGAACAGCACACGCAACCGGTTGGCGAAACCCCGCCGACGCAAGTGCAGGTGGCACAGCTGCAGCGTGGGGTCTTCGACGACCGCGACCTCGATGGACGTACTGCCGGTGACGGCGGTGCCGCCGCTTCCGGAGCTGCGCCCGAGGGTGAAGCTTCGCAGCGTCGCGCCATCGACGCGGCGCTCGTCGTAGCTCCAGACGTGGATCAACGAGGTGAGGTCCCGCACCGCCAGGGCGAAGTCTGCCAACGGCTCGAGGAGGCGCTCGGTCTCCTCGTTGGACAGGTGGCCGGGGAGCGGGGGGAGCTTCGCCATGTTCTTCCTTTGTTGTAGGTTCCATCGACCCCTGTTGTCCAGAGCCGCCAGCCGAGCCCCCGGGTGGGATAGGACCCCGACGAGCCAGCGAGGTCCCCATGAAGATCCTGGTCACCGGCAGCGCAGGCCACCTGGGCGAGGCCCTGATGCGCATGTTCGCGGACAGCGAGCACGACGCGATCGGCCTGGACATCCTGCCCACACCCTGGACCAGCCATGTCGCGTCGATCACCGACGTCGACGCGGTCGCGCGGGCCATGCGCGGGGTCGACGCCGTCATCCACACCGCGACCCTGCACAAGCCCCACGTGGTCACCCACAGCAAGCAGGACTTCATCGACGTCAACGTCAGCGGCACCCTGATCCTGCTCGAGCAGGCGCTCGCGGCGGGGGCGTCCCGCTTCCTGTTCACCAGCTCCACGACCGTGTTCAGCCGGCGCTGCCGGCCGGGCCCCGAGGACCCCGCGGTCTGGGTCACCGAAGCGCTCGAGCCGCTGCCCAAGAACATCTATGGGGTGACCAAGCTGGCGGCCGAGGGGCTGTGCGAGCTGTTCCACCACCGCCACGGGCTGCCCTGCCTGGTGCTGCGCACCTCGCGCTTCTTCCCCGAGGACGGCGACCGCGCCGCGGTCCGCGCCCGCTTCGACGGCGACAACGCCAAGCTCAACGAGCTGCTCTACCGCCGCGTCGACCTGGACGACGCAGCCCAGGCCCACCTGTGCGCGCTGGACCGGGCCCCCGCCATCGGCTTCGACCGCTACATCATCAGCGCCACGACCCCCTTCGGGCCGGAGCATCGCGGGACGCTACGCGGCGCCACCGTCGAGCTGGTCGAGGGCCTGGCCCCCTACCGGGATGTCTACGCCCAGCGTGGCTGGCAGATGGAGGACGACATCGGGCGGGTCTATGTCAACACCAAGGCCCGCGAGGAGCTCGGCTGGCGCCCAGAGCTGGACTTCGCCGAGGCGCTGCGCCGCCTGCGGACCGACGAGCCGATGTTCGGGCCCCTGACCTACGAGGTCGGCGCCAAGGGCTACCACGCCCAGGTCTTCACCGACGGACCGTTCCCCAATGACGACGAGCAGATGTGACGGTCCATCGCCCCGCCGGACTCAGGCGCTCCGGAACCGCTCGATCACCGCGAGCAAGGTCTCACGGTCGCTGGCCTTGTCCACCACCGCCTCGATCCCCAGCTCGGTGCAGCCGGCCTCGAGTGCCGGGGTCACAGCCTCACTGATCCCGACCACCGGCACACCGCCGGCGTAGCCCAGCACCGTCTGAGCGGTGTCCAGGCCTGTGGTGTCGGGCATGTCGAGCTCGACCAGGATCAGGTTCACGCCGTCGCGGCGCAGGCGCGCCCGGAGCCCCGCGATGCTGCTCCGAGTCTCGATGAGCACACCCTCGACCCGGCCGAGCTCCTTGCGAAGGACACTGGGGCCATAGCTGGGGTTGTTCTCCACCAACACCACTCGGAAGGAGGCACCGAGGCTAGGGGACGCTGGGGCCTGGCGAGATACGGGCCGCGTTTTGCGCTCCATGGGGACGGTCGGGCGCGCTTCGGGCTGCGAGGCCGAGAGGGTGAGCTTGGCCTCGTGGAGGAACCCACTGCGGCCATCAGGAGAGCGCTTGTGGTGCGCGCGAACGACCTCGACGTCGTACAGCTTGGGCTCCCCCTGTTCTTCGGGATCCAGCATCAGCTCACAGCGCAGGCCGATGCGCAGGGAATCGTTGCACCAGATCGCCGCGTACCCATCTTCGTGCCACCACAGCTCGGCGACCATGGTCTCGGGAGCCTGCGGCATCGACGAGAGGGGCTTGTCCGTCCTGGTCTCCGCCCGCCTGATGGGCGGGTTGGTGTGCACTGGTGCGCGGGAGGGGGGCTCCACGGGCGGAGGCGACACGGGGGCCTGGGGTTCCGGCGCAGGCGGCTCGGGGGCCTGGGGTTCCGGCGCAGGCGCCACGGGCTCGGGCGGCTCGAGCTCCGCCCTGATCACCGGCGCGGCCACGCCCATCGCCGGAGGATGCTTGGTCGGCGCCGCGGTGGGCCTGCGAGGCCGATCACGCTTGGGCGCGGGCTTCGCCACCCGGGGGTTGGCGTCCGGCAGCGGTGGCCGCGTGCGGCGCCGGGGCTTGGTGCTCACGCCGAGCAGGCCCAGCACCCGCCGGGCCAGCGTCGGACCCATGGCGTCCTGTCGCATCACCCGCGCGGCTCCCGCGAGCAGACACTTGACCTCGAAGCCCTTGGGCTGCCGACCCCTCAGCACCACGATGGGGACCCCGCGCGCGGCCTTCACGGCCTCCTGCACGGTGGCCAGGCCGCGGGAATCTGGCAGATCGGGATCGAGCAGCACCAGGTGCACCCGACCCACCTTCAACCGCCCCTTGAGCTCAGACAAGGTCCAGACGGACTCGACCACGAAGTCGTGGCCGCTGGGATCCAGGGCCTGCGCCAGGGTCTCGGCGTTGGAGCGTCCACCCTCGACCAGCAGGACCTGGCGCGGCCCCGCGGGGAAGGTCGCCCCGACCACCGCCCGGGAGGTGGTGCGGCTGCTGCCGGCGCGGCGCCCACGGCGCTCATCGGCGGAACGCCTGCGCTTCTTCTTGGTGCGCTGGACCTTGTCCCTGGCGGACTTGCGCGCGGGCTCGTCCTTCTTCGCGGCCATGGCCGCCCGCATCCACACATCCAGCTTGCGCTGATCGTCACGGCGCAGGAAGGCCAGCTCGACCAGGTGCACGTAGCCACGGTTGCCCTCGTGCTCGATGGGCTCGGAGCGCTCGAGCACCTCGATGCGCACCAGCACCGGCACGCCGGCGGAGATGCCCTCGAGCATCGTATCGCAGCGCAGCCCCGTCTCCATGGGCTCGGTGCACCAGATGGTGGCGCTGCTGCCCTGGCGCTTCCACAGCTGCGCCGGCAGGCTGCGGCTACCCGCGAAGACGATCAGGGGTACGCGGACCTTGGGTCCCTTCTTGGTGCTCATGCTCTGCCGACGGGCTGGTGGTGCTGTGGGCCACCCTCGAGTAGACCACCCACGCGGCCGTGATGCAAGGGCAGAAGGGGTCTACTGCCCGCCGTACACGAGCATGTCGAGGCTCCCGACCACCGCCGCGCCACTGTCCGCCGAGGCAACATCGAAGCTCAAGGGGCCGTTGCCCAGGTAGCCGGCCACACCGAAGGCGGATCCGGTGCCGCTCTCGTCGTAGTAGAGGTAGGCCTGCCCGTCGGACCAGTCGAAGATCGCCTCGTGGCCGTCCTGGAGCTGATCCTCGGGGAAGCTCACCAGCACCGCGATCAGGGCGTCCCACTCGAGCCGGCCCAGGGCGAGCAGCGTGGGCTCACCGTGAGGGGCGCCCGCGACGACCCCCAGGAAGCTCACGGGGTAGTCCACGCCGCCGTACGCGAAGGTCAGGCTCCCCTCGCCGTAGCTGGCCCAGTCCTGGGTCCCGTAGCTGCCCCAGGTGGTGGTGAAGCTCGCGGTGACGCCACCGACCTCGCCCAGGCAGGGATAGCCCCGCAGCTCCTGGGTCCAGGCCGGATGGCCCGAGGCCAGCTCGTCCTCGATGGTCAGCCGGCGTCCCCCCACGTAGTCGCGGATGTCGTCGATGCCCGCCTCGACACCCTCGGCGCCCCAAGGGTCGGCCACGGGCACCACCAGGTCGGCCATGGCGTCGATGCGACCTTGGATGGCGTCCTCGTCCCAGACCGAATCCAGCAGCTCCTGCTGACGGGCGAAGTAGCGCTCCCGCCCCTCGTCCAGCAGGTAGAGCCGCCGGGGCAGCGCGGTCACGGCCACCACCGAGCTGGGCTGGGCGTCCCCGAAGGGATGGGCCGCGTCGAACAGGGCGTCGATGCCCCAGGGCAGGAAGTCCAGCCGCCCGTCCGCCGGGTCCTGGTACACGAAGTAGTTGTTGGAGTTGCCCGCGTAGCCGTCCCAGTGGCCCAGCAGCACCTCCATGGCCCAGAAGCTCAGGTACTGGTCCAGATCCACGGCCCCGTCCAGGGCCTCGAGGACCTCGTCGTCGGAGGCCTCGAGGGCCTCGACCACCGCCTCGAGGGCCGCCGGGTCACCGTCGCCCTCCTGGACGTCGTAGGTGCCCAGCCACTCGGTGCGGAAGTCCGACAGCTGACCCTCCCAGAGCCGGCCGTCGGGGTCGTCGTACCAGCGGGCCAGCAGGGGGGGCTCCATGGCCTCGATGTTGCTGTAGACCCCCAGGCTCTCCCCGTTGACCTCCACGGTGGTGAAGCTGCAGCGAGAGGCGGGAATGCCGGCCTCCCGGAACAGCTCGTAGCCCAGGCACTGGGAGATGATGGCCGGATCCTGGCGGCCGTTGTTGAGGGTCAGCCGGTCCACGCCGTCGTGCAGCTGATCATCCTGGTAGCGGTCGAAGCGGATCTTGAGGCTGGGGTTGACGCTGGTCTCCGAGCCCAGCAGGCCCTTCTTGCGGATGCCCACGTCCTCGTAGCGCTCCCCGTCCACGGTCACGTCGGCGTGGAAGTAGGTGTAGGGGCTGTCGAAGGGCTGCTCGAGGCAGTCGCCCACCAGGATCTCGAGCAGGTTGCGCTGCTGGAAGCGCAGCTCGTCCCAGTCGTCGGGATCGATCTCCACCTGCACGCTGTGCATCAGCGCCGGGTCGTAGATCTGTGCGCCGAGGCTCATGTCCCAGGAGGGGCCGGTCTCCCCCGCCGTGTCGGGTCGAGAGGTGTCCGGGTCGATGGGCGGCGGGCGCGTGCAAGCCGCGGCGAGCGCGATGAGTGCGATGACGGTGGGGCTGCACATGGCCGCAGGGTAGCCGAATCGCCCTCGCCCCGCCCGACGGGCGCCCCCGCGATAGAGGTCGCCGATAGAAGCGAGCGATCCGCGTGGACCCCGAAGCACCCGGGCCTGGCTGGAGCTGGCCGCGGTGCTGCTGGTGGTCTTCGCGCTGCCCGCCCTGTTCCGGGTGCCCATCACCAGCCCCGCGCCCGTCGCAGGCTTCGGTGACGGCCACAAGCCCGCTGGCGCCGAGGCCTTCGACGCCACGCTGCAGCGGGAGCTCGCGCAGGCCCAGCCCGCTGCGCTGTTCATCGGCAACTCCAACACCTACACCCGCATCGACGAGGCGCGCCTGGCCGCCCTGATCGGCGGGCCGGTGCTCGTGCAGGCCCACGACGGCACCACCGGGGTGCACTGGTACCTGCAGCTGGTGAACCACGTGATCCCCTCCCAGGCCCGCCCAGCCAGGATCTTCGTGCTCTTCCGGGACGATGAGCTGCTGTCCTACACCGGCACCAAGCTGTCGCTGGTGGAACGCTGGAGCCAGCCCTTCGAGCCGGCCTTCGCGGCCATGGACCAGGCCGACTGCACCACCCGGTCCATGCGGCTGCGGGCCGGCGCCGAGCGCGCCATCCAGGCCGTCTGGCCCCTGGCTGCCATGGAGTCCGACAACCTCTACCCCCTGGCCGACGCGGTGGCGCCCGCCGCGATCCTGCAGGGGCGGCCCACGGCCACCTTCCACGCCGAGCTGAACGCCCGCTTCGGCCTGGGACACCTGCGCCCCATCACCAGCGACGGCATGAGCGATCTGGGCAAGTACGAGGGCTCCGACGACTTCGCCGCCCGGGCCCGCTGCTCGGTGCTGCCCCAGCTGCTCGACGCCGCGCAGGAGGCGGGCCTGGAGCTGACCCTCGTGCGGGTCCAGCGCCGGACCTGGGACGGGCAGGACCACGAGCTCGAGGCCATGGTCGCCCAGCTCGGGGCCTACGCCGCCGAGCACGGCGTCCAGCTGGTGGACTTCAGCGGCGATCCGGCGGTGACCACCGACTGGTACGGCACCGTGGACCACATCAGCGATGAACACCGCGGAGCCTGGACCGAGCTGTTCCATCGACGGGTCTACGTCGAAGGCGGGGACCGCTGATGCTGTTCCAGAGCCTGGACTACCTCGTCTTCCTGGTCGCGGTGCTGGTCGTCTACTGGTCCCTCCCCCGCCGGGGCCAGAACGCCCTGCTGCTCGTCGCCTCGGCCGTCTTCTACGGCTACGTCCACCCCTGGTTCCTGGCCCTGCTCGCCACCAGCACGGTCTGCGACTACGTCGCCGGCCGCGGCATCGCCGAGCGCCCGGCCCGCAAGCGCCTGTGGCTGGCCGTCAGCCTGTGCGTGAACCTGGGGATGCTGGGGACCTTCAAGTACTTCGGCTTCTTCGTCGACAACGTGGCCGCGCTGTGCGAGCTCGCGGGCATCCCGCTGTCCGGCCCCACCCTGGGGCTGGTGCTCCCGGTAGGCATCAGCTTCTACACCTTCCAGACCCTCGGCTACACCATCGACGTGTACCGGGGGAAGGTCGAGGCCCGGCGGGACTTCCTGGACTACGCCGTCTTCGTCACCTTCTTCCCCCAGCTGGTGGCGGGCCCCATCGAGCGGGCGGGGCGCTTCCTGCCCCAGGTCGAGCGGCGGCGGGTGTTCGACCCGGCCCGGGTGCGCGAAGGCCTGCTGATGATGACCAAGGGCTTCTTCTGGAAGCTGGTCATCGCCGACAACGTGGGCATCACCGCCGACCGGGTCTTCCAGCTGGCCGACCCGGGCTGGCCCCTGCTGTGGGTCGGCGTGCTGGCCTTCTGCATCCAGATCTACGCCGACTTCTCCGCCTACACCGACATCGCCCGGGGCACCGCGCGGCTGCTGGGCTTCGAGCTGATGGAGAACTTCCGCCAGCCCTACATCTCCCGGGGCCCCGCCGAGTTCTGGCGCCGCTGGCACATCTCCCTGTCCTACTGGATGCGGGACTACATCTACATCCCCCTGGGCGGCAGCCGGGTGGGCCGGTACCGCTGGGCCTTCAACATCATCGCCGTCTTCGGCGTGAGCGGCCTGTGGCACGGCGCCAGCTGGAACTTCGTGGGCTGGGGCCTGTACTGGGGCCTGCTGATCATCGCCGCCAGGATGCTGGCCAGCGTGACGCCCCAGGGCCTGCTCGCCGCGCCGGCGGTCCAGCCCCTGCGCCTGGGCGTGATGTTCCTGCTGACCTGCATCGGCTGGCTGATCTTCCGGGAGACCGACACCGCCTGGCTGTGGCACTACGCGACGCTCTCGCCCCTGGACAGCCCCCCCGAGGACTGGATCTGGGCCGGCTACCTGGGCCTGCACACCCTGCTGTGCTGCCTGCCCCTGATGATCGGGGCCATCGCCCGGCCGGTGCTGGCCCGCTGGCCCCTGTCGGCGGACCGGGCCCTGCTGCTGCGGCTGCTGGTGGGCTGCTTCTACTTCACCGGCATCCTGGCCCTGCGGAGCATGCGGGCGCCGGACTTCATCTACTTCCAGTTCTAGGCGCCAGGCACCCGCCCCAACAGCTCCCCCAGTTCCTCGACCGTCGCCAGGTCGGCGTGGGTGTTGACGTTGGTGAACACCCGCAGATCCCCCTCCCAGGGCAGCACGGTGGTGGGCACGACGTCGAACAGGTCGAGCACCTTGTAGTTGCCGCGCTCCAGCTGGCCCTCGATGCCGCCCATGACGCCGGGCCCGTACCAGCCGACCAGGGGCTCGCGGCCGCGCTCGTGGCCGTAGATGGCCACGCTGTCCCGCCCCCCGGCGCTCACCAGGGGGGCGATGTCCGCGGCCTGGATCAGGGGCAGATCGCAGGCCAGCACCAGCATGGGGGCGCCATCGGCCGCCAGCAGACCGGCCTGCAGGCCCGCCAGCGGGCCGTGGCCCGTGCGGAGGTCGGGCACCACGGGCAGCCCGAAGGGGCGGAAGGGCTCGGGCTGGTTGGCGGAGAGCAGCAGCCGGGAGCAGTGGGGGCGCAGGGCCTCGATGGCGTAGGCCAGCATCGGCGCCCCGCGGAAGGGCACCAGGGCCTTGAGCCCCCCTCCCATGCGCCGGGCGCGGCCCCCGGCCAGGACGAGGCCGACGGGGCGCGGGTCGGTGCTGCGGGTGTCAGTCGCCATGGCGTTCAGGTCCCAGGGGACGGCAGGGAGTGCGCCCGCTCAACGAAGGAAGCGCTCGACCACAAGATCGCAGATCCCGGCGGCGTCGTCGATGTCGAAGACCGGCACGTCCAGCTCCCAGCTGGTGTCGCTCGCCACCGCGAACAGGGTGGGATCGTGCTCGGCGCCTCGGCACATGAGCTGAGGGCTCCGGGCGCTGCGGTGGACCTCGATCTTGGGCATGAAGCTGCGCTTGAAGCCTTCGGTCAGGACCAGATCCAGGCCCTGGCAGTGTTCGCCGATGATCTCGTCGACGGGGCGCTCATCCCGCTCCCGGTTCCGCTTGACCATGGCGAGCTTCTTGGGTGAGGAGATCACCATCACGTCGGCTCCGGCCTGGGTCAGCCGCCAGGAGTCCTTGCCCTCGTGATCGATGTCGAAGTCGTGGGCGTCGTGCTTGATGGCCCCGACGGTGTAGCCGCGGCGCTTGAGCTCGCCGATGAGCTTCTCGAGCAGGGTGGTCTTTCCGGTGCCGCTCTTGGCGACGATGGAGACGATGGGTGGGGTCACGGCCGGTCCTCCTTGGATCGGGTCGGTTCGAAGTCGTTCTGTGCGAGCAGCCAGCCGGTCTCCTGGGCGTCCTGGAGCAGGACCACCTCGGCGGTGTCACCGGCCCTGGCACGCTCCAGATCCTCGGGCAGCTCCACGAGCCCGTGCGCGAGGGCCATGCCGCGCAGGGCCCCCGAAGAGCGCAGCCCCACGGCCAGGGCCACCAGCTGATCCCCGCGCCGCTCCAGGGTGACCGCTGCGTAGGTCCGGTAGCCGGCGCGCTTCTTGATGTCTTCGCCCAGGACCACCTGGACCCGCGGGCGCTCGCGCAGGCCTCGGCCCGAGAGCCGGCCGATGGCGGGGCGCACGAAGTTCTCGAAGCTCACCAGCACGGCGCCGGGGTTCCCCGGGAGGCCGAACATGGGCTTCCCTCCCAGGACGCCGAACACCATGGGCTTGCCCGGGCGCTGCCTCACCTTCCAGGCGATCACGTCGCCCATGTCCAGCAGGACCGCCTTGACGAGGTCGTAGTCCCCGACCGAGACCCCACCGGAGGTGACGATCACGTCGGCCTCCATGGCGCGCTCGAGCTTCGCGCGCAGGTCGGCGATCTGGTCCCGGGCCACCCCGAGCTGCAGGGGCGTGGCGCCCGCCTCCCGCACCAGGGCCGCGATGCAGTGGCTGTTGCTGTTGCGGATCTTGCCCGGCTCCAACGGCTGGTCCGGCTCCACCAGCTCGTCGCCCGTGGAGAGGATGGCCACGACCGGCTTGGGGATGGCGGCCACCTCGGGGCGGCCGATGCCGGCCAGCAGCCCGATGGCCCCGGCCCCGATGCGAGCGCCGCGGGCCAGCACGACCTGGCCGGCCTGGATGTCCTCGCCCCGCCGACGGATGTTCTCTCCGGGGCTGACGCGGGCGCTCAGCTCGACGCCCTGATCCACGCATCGCGTGCGCTCGACCATGACCACGGCGTCCGCGCCCTCGGGGACGGGGGCCCCCGTCATGATCCGGACGGCCTGGCCAGGCGAGAGCTCGTGCTCGCAGACCCGACCGGCGGGCAGGTCACCGAGCACCTCGAGCCGCACGGGGTGTGCGGCGCTGGCCGTCGTCAGGTCGTCCGCCCGGACCGCATAGCCATCCATGGCCGAGGTGTGGAAGGGCGGAAAAGGTTCGGCGGCGACGACATCCTCGGCGAGGACACAGCCGTGGGCATCGACCAGGCTCAGGCGCCGGGGAGGCAGCGGAGCGAGCACCGACAGCACGCGTGTCCGGGCTTCGTCTACATCGATCACGGCCGGGCTCCTCGAAGAAATTGCACCGAGTTGTTGCATCTATGACGATTCTGGCTTGACCAACGAGCTTTAATTCGGTATCCAGATTCCGGTATGTAAATTCCCATTTTCTGAGGAACAGCATGGCGCCCCCGAAGAACAGTGCCCGACTCCAGCGGAGTGTTCCGATCCTGGCCGCACTCGCGCTCTTCCTCGTCACGGGCTGTCCGGCCGAGTTCGCTGACCCCGAGCGAGTCTACGCAGCCCCCCTGGACAGCGACGCCCCGGTCCGCGAAGACCAGGTCCACATCCCCAAGACCCTCGGCGTCATCGACACCCCCCGGGTCGACGTCAACGGCACCCCGCTGGGCGTGACCTGCGACACCTGCCACGGCGACAACCCCACCGAGGACTGGGTCCCCGAGCCCGGCGGCCCCGAGGAGTTCCACGGGACCATCGAGGTGGAGCACGGTGACCTGGAGTGCAACGCCTGTCACCTCGAGGAAGACAGCACCCTGCTGCACCTCGCCGACGGCACCCACGTCTTCCTCGAAGACACCATCGTCCTGTGCGCCCAGTGCCATGGCCCGCAGTACCGTGACTTCCTCGCGGGCTCCCACGGCGGCATGGCCGGGTACTGGGACACCCGCCGCGGCGTCCGCACCCGCAACCACTGCGTCGACTGCCACGCGCCCCACGAGCCCGCCGTCGAGCACTTCGTGCCCGCGCGGGTCGGAAGGAGGCATCCATGAACGAGCCCACCCGCAGGAACCTGCTCAAGGGCGTCGGCGCGGCCGCAGGCCTCGCCGCCGTCGCCAAGGCCATCAGCCCCCTGGCCTCCTGGGGCAGCGGGATCACCCTCGAGGAGATCCTCCAGCGCCACTACAAGCAGCTCGACAAAGACGAGCTGGAAGCCCTCATCGCGCGGCTCGAGGCGAAGACCAAGGAGGAGTACGGCGCGACGGTGTCCATCGAGGACCGCCGCCCCCAGCCGGACGTCACCTTCGCCTTCGGCGTGAACCTCTCCATCTGCTGCGGCTGCCGCAAGTGCGCCGAGGCCTGCCACGTCGAGAACAACCACGACCGGCCCAGCGAGAACACCTACATCACGGTGCTCGAGCTCGAGGCCGGCAGCATGGACCTGGCCAGCGGTCACGCCGACTACGACCACGAGGTGCCCCAGGATGGCAAGTTCTACATGCCGGTGCAGTGCCACCACTGCATGGACGCCCCCTGCGTCAAGGCCTGCCCGGTCGAGGCCACCTGGAACGAGGCCGACGGCATCGTGGTGGTTGACTACGAGTGGTGCATCGGCTGCCGCTACTGCGTGGCGGCCTGCCCCTACCACGCGCGGCGCTTCAACTGGAAGAAGCCCGAGATCCCCGCGGACGAGATCAACCCCGACCAGGCCTGCCTCTCCAACCGGATCCGGCCGGTGGGCGTGGTCGAGAAGTGCACCTTCTGCCTGCAGCGCACCCGCCGCGGGCTGCAGCCCTCCTGCGCCGAGGCCTGCCCCACCGGGGCGCGTCTCTTCGGCAACCTGCTCGACCCCGACTCCGACATCCGCACGATGCTCGCGAACAAGCGCGTCTTCATCCTGAAGGAAGACCTGGGGACCGAGCCGCTCTTCTACTACTACTTCGATGAGTAGGGAGGCATCGATGTCTACGACCCCTGCGTCCCTGCACGAGCTGGAGCCGGACGTCGCCGAGTCCACCGGCTCGGGCGGCCCCCTGCGCTTCCTCATCGACCTGTTCCACAACGCCACCGAAGGCAGCCTGACCTACTGGGCCTGGCTCGTCGTCCTGTTCGCGGTCATGCTCGTGGGCGTGAACGCCTGGGCTCATCAGGTCGCCAATGGCCTGGTCGTCACCGAGATGAACGACCACGTCGCCTGGGGCCTGTACCTGGGCAACTTCACCTACTGCGTCGGCCTCGCCGCGGGCGCGGTCATGGTGGTGATCCCCACCTACCTGTACCGCAACGAGGCCATGCACAAGGTGGTGATCGTCGGTGAGATCCTGGCGATCTCCGCCATCTGCGCCTGCATCCTCTTTGTGACGGTGGACGTTGGTCGCGTCGATCGCTTCTGGCACCTGGTGCCGGTCATGGGGGAGACCAACTTCCCCATCTCCCTGCTCAACTGGGACGTGATCGCGCTGTGGGGCTACATGGCCCTCAACGCCGCCATGGTGCTGTACGTGCTCTACGAGCGCTACCACGGCCGGCAGCCGTCCAAGCGGGTGGTGGTCCCCCTGGCGATGATCTCCATCGTGTGGGCGGTCTCCATCCACATCGTGACCGCCTTCCTCTACTCCGGCATGGGCGCCCGCCCGTTCTGGAACCACGCCATCCTGGCGCCCCGCTTCATCGCGAGCGCGTTCATCACCGGCCCGGCGTTCCTGCTGCTCACCTTCGAGGCCCTGCGCCGCTTCGGTGGCGTCCAGGTGGCCGAGGGCCCGAGCCGCACCCTGCTGAAGATCCTCCGCGTCACGGTGCTCATCAACCTGTTCTTCCTGGGCAGCGAGATCTTCACGGTGTTCTACACCGGGGGCGAGCACGCCGACTCGGCGCGCTACCTGTTCTTCGGCCTGCACGGAGCCTCGGCCCTGGTGCCCGGCATCTGGACCGCCATCGCGCTGAACGTCGTCGCCGCCGCCGTCTTCCTCTTCGCCGACCCCTCGAAGCACGGCCGCTGGATCGCCGCCGCCGCGAGCTTCACCCTGGTCGGCGTCTGGTTCGAGAAGGGCATGGGCCTGCTCGTGCCCGGCTTCATCCCCAGCACCCTTCACGAGGTCGTCGAGTACCTGCCCAACGCGCTGGAGTGGCGCGTCACGGCGGGCATCTGGGCCCTCTGTCTCATCCTGTTCACCATCGGCCTGAAGGTGGCGTTCGCTGTGCTCTCCGGCGAACTCCGCGCTCCAGCCGGGCCTCGGAGGTCCTGATGCCCACGCTCGGCGCCGTCCTCACTCTGTCGTCCACGCTCTCCAGCCCCAGCTCCGTCCTCGAGGCCCTGGATCGCCTGCCCGGCGTCACCGTCGGCGAGCGCACCCGCCAGCGCGTGCCCTTCGTGGTCGAGGCTGCCAACCGGCGCGCCACCCGCGCCGTGCTCGACGAAGCCGGGAAGATCCCCGGGGTCAGCACCGTCGCGGTGGCCTTCGCCAGCTACGAGCAGGTCGGACCCAAGGAGCCCTCCCCCCGACCCGGCACCACCCGACGCGAGTTCCTGGCGTTGGTGGCCATGAGCGCGGCCTGCATGGCCGTCGCAGGCTACGCCGGCAAGGCCCTGGCCGACGCGGGGCTCAACGCCGCCTGGGCCGAACGCATGGGCAGCGGTGTGACCTGGGACAAGGCGCCCTGTCGCTTCTGCGGCACAGGCTGCCACGTCCAGGTCGGCGTGCGCGGAGGCAAGGTCGTGGCCGTGGCCGGCGATGAGCTGGCCGAGGTCAACAAGGGCCTGCTGTGCGTCAAGGGCTACCACGTGGGCCAGATCCTCTCCGGCGCGGACCGCCTCCGCACACCCCTGCTCAAGAAGGGCGACAAGCACGTCCCCATCTCCTGGGACCAGGCGCTGAACATCATCGCCGACCGGGCCGAGCTGGACCCCAAGGGCTTCGCCATCTACGGCAGCGGGCAGTGGACCATCCCCGAGGGCTACATCTGCCAGAAGTTCCTCAAGGGCGGGCTGACCTCCAACCACATCGACCCCAACGCCCGCCTGTGCATGGCCAGCGCGGTCACCGGCTTCATCGCCACCTACGGCGTGGACGAGCCCCCGGGCACCTACACCGACCTGGACAAGGCCGACGTGGTGATCACCTGGGGCAACAACCCCGCCGAGATGCACCCGATCCTCTTCTCCCGGGTCATCGACCGACGCGCCCACGGCGAGGACGTGCTGCTCATCGACATCGGCACCCGCCGCACCCGCACCACCGAGCACGCCCAGCACTACCTCGAGATGAAGCCCCACGGCGACCTGGCCGTGGTCAACGGCATCATGCGCCTGCTCCTCGAGAACGGCACCTGGGACCGCGAGTTCGTCGAGAACCACTGCGCCTTCCGCGGCGACACCGAAGAGCCCTCCCTCAAGGGCGAGGCCATCACCTTCGAGCAGTTCGAGGCGGGCCTGGCTCCCTACACACCGGAGCACGTCGAGGAGCTCTCGGGCATCTCCGCTGCCGACATCCGGATGCTGGGGGACCTGTTCGGGCGCAAGGACATCACCATCACCAGCATGTGGTGCATGGGTGTCAACCAGCACACCAGCGGCACCGCGATGAACACGCTGCTGCACGGGCTGCACCACCTGTCGGGGCACTTCGGGAAGCCCGGTGACTCGGCGACCAGCCTCACCGGCCAGCCCGCAGCCTGCGGCACCTGCCGCGAGGTGGGCACCCTGGCCCACGCCCTGCCCGGCGGCCGCCTGGTGGCCAAGGAGCCCCACCGCCAGCAGTGCGAGGACTTCTGGAACATCCCGCGGGGCCGCATCGACCCCAAGCCCGGCTACCACACCGTCAAGATGTTCGAGAGCTTCTCGACCCCCACCGCCGAGGGCGGCAACGTCCACACCATCTGGGTGCAGGTGACCAACCCCGCCCAGTCGCTGCCCAACCGCCACAAGCTGGTGGACCCCTCCCGCGAGCAGGACGACAAGTTCCTGATCGTCTCGGACGTCTACCCCACGGCGACCACCAAGGTCGCGGATCTGATCCTCCCCTCGGCCATGTGGGTGGAGAAGAACGGCATCTACGGCAACTCCGAGCGTCGCACCCAGCAGTGGTACAAGATGGTCGAGCCCCCGGGCCAGGCCCGGGACGACGTGTGGCAGGTGCTCGCGGTGGCCCGCAAGCTGTTCGAGCGCGGCTTCGAGGGCATGAAGGACCGCGACGGCAACTTCCTGTTCACCATCACCGACGAGCAGGGCCGCGAGGTCCGCGCCTGGGAGTGGGACCGCTACTACGACACCAACGTGGATCGGTTCCTGTACGAGGAGTACCGTCCCTTCGCCCGCATGAAGCACAAGGACCTCGCCCCCTACGACGTGCTGGCGGGCACCCGTGGGCTCCGCTGGCCGGTGGTCGAGCAGCCTGACGGCAGCTGGAAGGAGACCGAGTTCCGCTTCGTCGAGGGCGCGGACCCCTACGTGGAGGAGGGCAAGGGTTTCCAGTTCTACCACTCCACGTCCGGCGACGATCGCGCCCAGATCTGGTTCCGGCCGTGGGAGCCCGCTGCCGAGGAGCCCGACGAGGAGTTCCCCTTCTGGCTGAGCACCGGCCGCGTGCTCGAGCACTGGCACACCGGCACCATGACCGGTCGTGTCCCAGAGCTGCGGGCGGCCATGCCCACCGCCTACGTCGAGCTGAACCGCGACGACGCCCGCACGCTGGGCATCCAGAACGGCGAGCTGGTGCGGGTGGAGTCCCGCCGCGGCCACGTGGATCTGCCCGTGTGGCTCAACGGCCGCGGCCGCCCCCCCCGCGGCTCGGTCTTCATCCCGTTCTTCGATGAGCGCATCATCGTCAACTGTGTCACCCTCGGCGCCATCGACCGCTTCTCCAAGGAGCCGGACTACAAGAAGTGCGCCGTGCGCGTCATCCGGAAGGTGGTGTGAGATGGCGCCCACGCCGCCACCGAACAACCGAGCAGTGCTCATCGGGGTCATCGTCCTGGCCCTCGTCGCCTTCGTCGTCGGCACCTCCCGCTGGAGCTACGACCTGGACAACCGCGACACCGTGATGGACGACGGCGACGACCGCGAGCGAGCCCCCTCCTACACCGACCTGCGCCAGACCCCCCGGGGCTCGGGCTCAGGCTGGGCCGAGGGCCTCGAGAAGCTGCGGGAAGAGCAGCCCGGCCTGCTGGACGAGGTGTTCTTCGACGGGACCGATCTGGACGGCGACCTCGCCGATCGCGCCGACCGCCGGGCCTTCGACGGCGCCCCGCCGGTCATCCCTCACGGCTGCGGCCAGCTCGCCGCGCCCTCCTGCCTGGCCTGCCATGAAGACGGAGCCCGGTTCGACGGCCGCATCGCCAGCCCGATGTCCCACAAGGAGCTCCCCTCCTGCACTCAGTGCCACGTGCCCTCGGAGCACTTCGAGCACGACGCGGAGCTGGTCATGGACCCGCGCATGGTCGACAACGCCTTCGTGGGCATGGAGTCCCCGACCGAAGGCCCGCGGGCGAGCCTGGTCGCGCCTCCGCAGATCCCCCACCGCTTCCACATGCGCGAGCGCTGTGACTCCTGCCACGGTGTGAACGGCCGCGCGGCCATGCGTTCCAGCCACCCAGCGCGGTTCAACTGCACCCAGTGCCACACCACCCAGGCGGACGTGGACATGCGGCCGGGCGGCGATCTGGCGCTGCGTTCGGACTGGTAGCGGCGGGCGCTCAGCGCACGAACACCATGATGTTGTTGTCTTCGCTCTCGCCGTCGTAGTAGGCGCCCCAGGTCTTCTCGCGGTCCGAGGTGTCGAAGCCGCGGTCACCCGCCGCGCCGATGAAGGCGTTGTAGACACAGCAGGTGTGGCTGCTCGCCAGGGCCCCCACGCGGGCGTTCTCGGCGGTCGAGCTGCTCATCCAGCCCTCGTTGGGGTCGTTGCAGTTCAAGCCCACCGGCGCCTGGCTCGACTCGGGCATGCGGGTCTCGGACCAGCTGGTGCAGTTGGCGCTGCAGTAGCCCCGGCTGGGGGTGTCCGCGAAGATGGTGGCCAGGGTGTCCACCCAGTCCAGGCCCTCGCAGAGGAAGTAGACGTCGTCGTTCTTGTAGTAGATGTACATGTCCGTGACGTCCATCCGGCCCCAGGTGTCGTACTTGGAGGAGACCGCGATGTCGCTGGTCATGCTGGGGAAGGTGGTCTCGTTGCGGACGCTGTCGGTCTCCCAGGGCTCTGAGGTCTGGGCCTCGAAGTAGGGGTCGTTGATGTCATCGATGTGGGCCGCCAGGGTCCAGCCGCCGCCCTCGCTGGTCATGTCGCAGAAGATCTCGAAGGCGTCGCCGCTGCCGTCGGGGTCGATCCAGTAGTTGCCGTCGGCGGCGCTGGGACGGATGGACAGCACGTCGGCGCAGTCGGTGGCCGGGCACTCGTACTGCTCGCCAGTGGCGGTGATGGTGGCGTCGCTGTCGTCGCAGTCGTCACCGCCGCAGCTGGAGTCGGCGTAGCCATCGCCGTCCGCGTCGTTGTCCACCGAGCCGTCGCAGTCGTAGTCCTCGCCGTCGCAGCCGGGAGTGGCGCCGGGGTTGTAGGCGGTGTCGCCGTCGTCGCAGTCTCCGCCGTCGGCCACGTACAGGCCGCTGGGGGCCGAGCAGGCCTCGGTGCTGTAGGCGTCGTCGCCGTAGCCGTCGCCGTCGAGATCCAGGTACCAGGTCGTCTCCACGCCCTCGTCCACGTCGCCGTCGCAGTCCTTGTCCACCCCGTCGCAGATCTCGCTGGCGCCCGGGTTGGTGCCGCTGTCGGTGTCGTCGCAGTCGGTGGCGTCCGCGACGTAGCCGCTGGGCGCGCTGCAGGCGGCGGTGGTGTAGGCGGTGGCGCCGTAGCCGTCGCCGTCCGCGTCCGCGTACCAGGTGCTCGTGCCGCTCACGCCGCTGTCGGCGTCGTCCACCAGCCCGTCGCAGTCATCGTCGATGCCGTTGCAGACCTCGGTGGCGCCCGGGTTCACCGCGGCGTCGGCGTCGTCACAGTCGGTGCTGGTGCTCTCGTACCCGCTGGGCTGACTGCATGCGACGTCGGTGGACGAGGCGTCGCCATAGCCGTCACCATCCGCGTCCGCGTACCAGGTGGCGGCGCCCACGGCGCTGTCTTCGTCGATGTCACCGTCGCAGTCGTCGTCCACGCCGTTGCACAGCTCGGTGGCCGCGGGGCTGACGCCGGCGTCGCTGTCGTCGCAGTCGGTGCTGCTGGAGACGAAGCCCGCGGGGGCGTAGCAGGACACGGTGCTGCTGCCGGCGTCGCCGAAGCCGTCTCCGTCCGTGTCGGCGTACCAGGTGCTGGCGTCCGAGGCGGCGGCCTCGTCCGTGCTGCCGTCGCAGTCGTTGTCCACGCCGTCGCACAGCTCCGTGGCCGCGGGGTTGATGCTCGGGTCCGCGTCGTCGCAGTCGGCGCTGTCCGCCACGCTGCCCGAGGGCTGGGTGCAGGCGACCGTGGTGCTGGTGGCGTCGCCGTAGCTGTCGCCGTCCGCGTCGGCGTACCAGGTGGTGGCGTCCGCGGCCGTGGCCTCGTCGATGCTGCCGTCGCAGTCGTTGTCCACACCGTCGCACAGCTCGGTGGCGGCCGGGTTGACCGCAGCGTCGGCGTCATCGCAGTCCGTGGCATCGGCCACGTGGCCGCTGGGGGCCGCGCAGGCGGTGGTGGCGCTGGAGGCGAGCCCGTAGCCGTCACCGTCGGCGTCGGCGTACCAGGTGCCGGCGTCCGCGGCGTCGTCCTCGTCGGTGCTGCCGTCGCAGTCGTTGTCCACGCCGTCGCACAGCTCGGTGGCGGCGGGGCTGATGGCCGCGTCGCCGTCGTCGCAGTCGGTGGAGCTGGCCACGAAGCCCGCGGGGCTGTTGCAGGAGACCGTGCTGGAGCTGGCGTCGCCGAAGCCGTCTCCGTCCGTGTCGGCGTACCAGGTGCTGGCGTCGGCCGCGTCGGCCTCGTCCACGGTGCCGTCGCAGTCGTAATCCACGCCGTTGCAGGCCTCGCTGGCGGCCGGGTTGACGAAGGCCTCGCCG
>CAYZVO010000098.1:0-30901 GCA_964481655.1 uncultured Enterobacterales bacterium
CGTCTCCGAACCCCAGTCCGTGTCCGCGTCAGCGTCCGTGTCCGCGTCGGCTTCGTCGGGGGCCCAGTCGCCGGTGTCGGCGTAGGCGCCGCCTTGATCGTAGTTGAGGGCGCTCTCGGCTGCGGCGCAGCCGCCGAGCAGCAGCGCGGTGAGGGTGAGCGTGATGGTGCGCATGGTTCCTCCTGGTGGTCGGGGGCGCTCTGGTCGCCACGACCTGTTGCAGCTTCCGTGCCAACGGGACGCGGGCGGACCGCTCTGTCGAATATAGCGCCTCTGACCACCATCCTTGTGCGGTCGCCCCCCAGAATCGATCACGCCGTCCCGGCGCTCACCCGAAGAAACCGCGACACCGCGATCCTGGGGTCAGCAGTCCCCCGGGAATCCCTCGGGATCGCCCTGGTCGCACCACCAGGTCTCGGGCTGGGAGTATTCGCCCGCGTAGGGGTCGATGGACAGGCCGTCGGCGTCCTGCAGCTCGAAGTGCAGGTGAGGGCCCGACGAATAGCCGCTGGAGCCCACCAGGCCGAGGGCTTCACCCATGGCGACCTCTTGCCCGGGCTCGACGGCGACCGAGTCGGTCTTCATGTGCCAGTACAGGGTGCGGTAGCCGCCCTCGTGCTCGAGGATCACGTAGTTGGCCACCATGGGGTGGCCGTCGCAGTCCACGTCCTGGCTGGCCAGGTCCGAGTGGCAGCGGTCGTAGTTGCCGTCGTCGGTGTCCACCACCACGCCGTTCAGCGCCGCGATGATGGTGGCCGAGCCCGCGTCCATGGTCTCGAAGCCGCCGTCGAGCATGAAGTCGGAGCCGTCGTGCTCGTCGTAGCAGTGGGGGAAGCCGCGGCCCATGTAGTCGGTGCAGTAGGCGCGGTAGATGCCTTCGTGGACCTCGGGGTCGTGGTCGAAGCCGATGACCGGAGGGTCGAACAGCTCGCGCTCGAGCAGCGGGAAGCTCAGGGCCAGCGCGCCTCGGGGCACCCCCTCGCCGGTGTCCGTGCCCGTGTCGTCTTCGACCTCCACGCAGCCGAGGGAGAGGGCAGCGAGCAGGGCCGCGATGCGGTAGACCATGGGCATGCCTCCACGCTAACGCTCACCCCCCGGGGTCGCATGCCCGTCGGCCTGAACCGTGCGCTGCTCGCCCTGCTGGTCCTGTTGGGCCTGCCGCTGGCGTCGAGCGCCGCCCACGCGGGGCCGTTCCCCAGGCCGAAGCCGGTCTACGCCGAGCCGGTGAGCCTGCCCCTGGTGCAGCTGCCGGACGATCCCCGGCGTCTCTACGTGCAGGTCGACGACCCCGATCTGGGCTCGCGCCTGTTTTTCCTCGACACCGCGTTCTCGCGCACCACCTGTGACGACGGGCTGGCCGAGGATCTGGGGCTCGAGGTGGAGCCCACGCTGCGCCGCAGCCGCGGGGAGCTGGGCACGGTGAAGCTCGGCCGCATCGTGCTCCCCGACTTCGTGCTGGGGGGCCACACCATCCCCGGGCTGGCCTGCGCCGTGCGCGACCTGGACAGCACCTCGAGCGTGGCATCCACGCCGGATCGGCCCATCGCGGGGGTGCTCGGCGCCAACCTGCTGGCCCGCTTCGTGGTGGTCATCGACCCGGCTGCGGGCACGGTCACCTTGCTCGATCCCGCCGAGCACGGCCTCGAGGACGGCCCCGAGGTGGTGCGCCTGCGGCGGGAGCACCGGGTCGGCCCCCGCATCCGGCTGCCCATCACCGTGGACGGGGAGCGCAGCTGGCCCCTGCTGGACACCGGCGCCACCCGCACCCACCTCGACGCCCGCCGCCTGGACATCCCCCTGGTCGCCGAGCGCCAGGGCATCGCGCGGGCGAGCGGCTCCACCAACCAGGAGCCCACGGTCTTCCGCATCCACGAGATCCAGGAGCTGGAGCTGGCGGGGTACACCCTGGGGCCTCTGCGCATCATCGATCGCAGGAGAGCGCGCTGTGCCCCGGGGCTGCTGGGGCAGGACGTGCTGGGGGGGTACCGGCTCACCATCGACACGAAGCATCGGAGGGTGAAGGTGGAGGAGCTCTGACCTACAGGTCCTCGAGCAGCGCATCCACCGACGCCTGGTCCGCCCCCGGAAAGGGCAGCTCCGCCAGCTCATCGGGAGTGGCCCAGCGGAACGCGGCGACATGCACCGGCCTGGGCTCCGGCCCGGTGACGTGACAGCGGTAGGTGCGCAGGGTCAGGGTGTAGCCTTCGTACTCGTGGTCGACCTCGACCTCGCGTTCGGCGACGCGCACCTCGAGGGCCAGGCGCTCCATCAGCTCGCGCTGCAGGGCGGCATCGTCGCTCTCGCCCGGCTCGACCTTGCCGCCGGGGAACTCCCACAGCAGGGGCAGGGTGGCCTCGGGCCGGCGCTGGGTGACCAGGTAGCGGCCCTCGCGCTCGATGAGCGCGCTGACCACGCGGATGCGGGGGGTAGGCTCGCTGGACATGCGCCGATCCTAATCAATCGCGCCAGGACATGGGGGGCGGGCTCGCCGGCTCGGAGAACACGGCGTCGCCGAAGTCCTGCAGCCAGCCGTCCTCCTTGGCGGTGCGGTAGTCGAACAGCACGACGCCGTCGGCCCCGGCGGCCCGGGAGGCCTGCACGCAGGCCAGCACCTCGTCGTACTCGAGCTCGGCGGAGATGCCGGCGTAGACGTGGCGCCCGCTGCTGTGGCTGACGTGGTCGAGCACCAGGGTCGCGAAGTCCAGCCGATCCCCGGGGGTCTCGGTGACCGCCCAGTAGATCATGGGGATGTTGGCGTCCAGCACCCCTTCGGAGAGGAAGGCCCGGCTGTCCTGGTAGTAGTCGATGTTGCCCTGGCTCACCGAGGACCAGCCCCAGGAGTTCTCGTAGATGCCCCACACGGCGGCGGTGACCGGTACGTCGATGGCCTGGTAGACCCCTCGC
This sequence comes from uncultured Enterobacterales bacterium, assembly GCA_964481655.1. Taxonomy (GTDB): domain Bacteria; phylum Myxococcota_A; class UBA796; order UBA796; family JAFGLY01; genus CALDOK01. Next base: position 2,905 of record CAYZVO010000098.1, read on the forward strand.
ACGGTCTCCACCACCTGCTCCCGCTGCCAGTCCTCCCAGCTGATGGACGAGCCCTGGTAGGCGGCCTCGCTGGCGGCGTCGTGGCTGTAGTCCGGGTCGGAGTAGCGGATGTAGTCCAGGTGGATGCCGTCCACGGCGTAGCGGTTGGCGATGTCGGAGGCGACCGCGGCGATGCGGGCGCGCACCGCGGCGTTGCCGGGGGAGGCGAACACGTAGGAGCTGTTCAGGGCCATGGCGGCGCCGCTGCTGTCGGCGACCACCCAGTCTGGATGGGCCAGGTAGGCGTGCCGCGGCGAGGTCTCGGGCGGGGCGGTGGTGCCCGACCAGAGCGGGAAGACGTTGATGTAGGCGTGGACCTCGAGCCCGGTGGCCTGGCCCTGGGCCACGGCGACGGCCAGGGGGTCCCAGCCGGGGTCCTGCCCCAGGGTGCCCGTGAGCTCCTTGGACCAGGGCTCGATGTCCGAGTCGTACAGGGCGTCGAAGGTGCCCCGCACCTGGAAGTACACGGCGTTGAAGCCCGCTTGCTGCAGCTCGGAGAAGATGCGCTCCACGTCGGCGGCGGAGCCGTAGGACCAGCGCGTGACCCAGGCGCCGCGCAGCTCGTGGTCCCCGGGGGTCGTGTCGGTGTCGGCGTCGCTGTCCGCGTCGGTGTCGGTGTCGGCGTCGGCGTCGGCGTCGGTGTCGCCTTCGATGGTCGAGGGATCGTGGCGTTCGACGCTCTGATCGCAGGCAAGGAGCAGCAGCAGGCAGGGGAGGGCGATCATGGGGACCTCGTGGGAGAGCTGTCAGCTGTCAGCTATCAGCTGTCAGCGCTGCGTGGCGCCCAGGACCTCGCGGTACGTGGCCTCCAGGCGTTGGTTCAGCGGTGTGGGGGAGAAGTGGGACGCGGTGAACGCCGCGGCGCGGACAGCTCTGCGTTGGGCCTCGGCCGGATCGGCGGCCTCGGTCAGGGCGTCGGCCAGGGCGTGGGGGTCGTTCGGTGGCACGAGCCAGCCGTGCTCGTCCGAGAGCCAGTCGCGGACGCCGCCGACGTCGAAGGCGACGACGGGGACCCCCCGCGCCTGGGCCTCGAGGCCGGCGATGCCGAAGGGTTCGGCCCACAGCGACGGCATCACCGCCAGCTGGGCGCCGTCGAGCAGGCCCTCGATGGCGGGGCGCCCCAGCCAGCCTGTGAAGCGCACGCGCTCCGGGCCCAGGCCGCGTTCGATCGCCTGGGCCTCGAGCGCAGCTCGGGCGGGGCCGTCACCCGCGATGACCAGCGGCAGCGGTGGGTCGGCTCGCTGCCAGGCGTCGAGCAGCAGCTGGAAGCCCTTGGCCCACACCAGGCGGCCCGCCGCCAGGGCGTAGGGACGCGCCGGCGCGCAGCTGGGTCGGGCGGCGGGGGAGGGGGACCAGGGGAAGGGCGGGATGACCCGGATCCCGGCGGCGTCCACGCCCGCCCTCGCCAGCTCGGCGGCCATGTAGCGGGACAGCACGACCACCCGCGCGAACCCCTTCAGCGCGGCCGCCCGCTGCTCTGTGAGGGCGGTGATCATCCCGGCGTAGCCAGGGTCGTCGAAGCAGCCCGCGCAGGCCGTGCTGGACGGCGTGATGGTGCAGGGGCGGCCGTCGGGGAGCACCCGGCCCCTGGCGGGGCAGAACCCGCGGTGGTCCTGCACGGTGACCAGCGCCGCTCCACGCGCCGCGACCCACTCCATCACTGCGGGCTGCACGACATTGTGCAGGTGCAGCAGGTCCGGCTGCACGCGGTCCACCAGGGCCGCGAGGCGGCGGATGGCCCCGGCGGTGTCCCGCGCGCGCCCGCCCAGCCCCTTGACCCGATGCAGCTCCACGCCGGGCAGTGCCGGGGCGGTGTCGTCCGAACGCCCCGTGGCGAGGCCGACGCGGTGCTCCCCCGCCTGGCAGGACGCCACGCCGAGCAGGTGCAGGTCGGCGCCGCCAGCGGCGGAGAGGCGGTCGTGGATGTGAAGGATGTGCATCGGGACTTGGCCTCGAGCGCCTGCCGGTATTTAATTGTCGGGAAGCGCTCCGTAATCCGCCCTGCCACGAGCGAGCCCATGGACCCCACATCTCCCCCGCTGAGCGGGAAGCAAGCCGAGGACCGCGCCTTCGAGCGCACCGCGGCGTTCTACACCACCCTCGACAAGGTGATCCGGGCCTCGAAGCTCTACCAGGGCGAGGGCGATCTGCTCGAGCGCATGGTGGGCGATCTCGAGCGCCGGGCCATGGACATGATCCAGGATGGCCCGGTCACCGTGCGGGTGGCCTCCTTCGGCTTGGTCCTGCAGGGCCAGCCCCTGGCTCCAGAAGAGAAGCGGGTGGCCTACCTCTTCAACCTCTTCTGCGACGGCGTGCGCGAGCTGACCATCCTCGACGGCATCGACCGCGCGGAGCTCGAGTCGCTGGTCGAGGTGCTCTCCTCCGACCGCCGCACCGCGGACGACGACCTGGTCACCATGATCTGGAAGCGGCAGTTCAAGTGCGTGCGCTACTACGCCGCGGACACCTTCGCGGCGGGCATGGAGATCGGCCTGGACGGCGACCTGGTGCTGGCCTCCAGCCAGCGGCCCGGTCAGTTCGTGAGCGACGGCGACGGCACGGAGGTCACCCTGACCCCCGACGACATCCGGCTGCTGGCCGGTGAAGGCCACCTCGAGTGGATCCAGGAGGCCACCGCGCCCCTCGAGGCCACCGGCAAGGTCGCCAAGGTCGCGGGGAAGATCCGGGGCGTGTTCCGTCGTCCCGACGACATCGAGCGCTTCGTCGCCCTGGGCCTCGAGCAGAGCGGCGGCGGAGACGCCAGCGCGCTGCTGCTCGGCATGCTCGACGACCTCATCTACCAGGCCCGCGCCGATCAGGTCGTGGGCTTGATCACCGCCCTGCTGACGGCCGACGGCAAGCACCGCGCGCCCGCCGAAGCCCAGCTGAGGGCGCTGGCGGAGCCCAAGCGGCTCGAGCGCCTGGCGGGGGCTGCCAACCGCGACGACGCGGCCTTCGTGCCGCTGATGGACCCGCTGGTCAAGCGCCTCGGCGACGCCATGGTGCCCCTGCTCAAGGATCTCGACCCCGGCGAAGCCCAGGCCTCGCTGCACAAGGCCCTGGCGGCCGCGGGGCAGGATCTCACCACCTTCTACGCCACCCAGCTCGACGGTGAGGACGAGGCCCAGGTGATGCACGCCATCCAGTCCCTGGGGCAGGTGGGCACTCCCGAGGCGGTGCTGGCCCTCTGCGGCGTCCTCAGCCGCAACTCCAAGGACATCCGGCGGGCGGCGCTCACCGCGATGATCGGCAAGTACCACCCCGAGGCCCGCATCGCCCTGGCCCGCTCCCTCAAGGATCCGGATCGCCCCAACCGGCTGCTGGCCCTGAAGGTCATCTCCAGCTCCGGCGACAACCGCATGACCTGGGGCTTGCTCAGCGCGGTGAAGGAGATCCGCTTCGCGGACAAGGACGAAGAAGAGCAGGCCGCCTACTACCGCGCCCTGGCCAGCTTCCAGGACGACCGCACCGTGGCGCACTTTCAGGAGATCCTGTCCCGCAAGAACCTCACCCGGAACAAGGGGGTCGTCTCCGCGCAGCTGCTCGCCGTGCGTGCGCTGTCGGATGTGGGCACCCCCAAGGCCCGTGAGACCCTCGAGAAGTTCCGCAGCGTCTTCTACCATCCGGCCCCGGTCAAGGAGGCCATCCAGCGAGCCCTGAGCGGGGCTGGGAGGGGTTCGTCATGAGCGCCGAGAACAGCGCTGAGCGGGTCCAGGAGCTCGGTCGGGAGATGATCACGCTGCTGCACAGCCTCAGCCGCACCGTGACCCTGTACGAGACCAACAACAACGCCGTGATCCGCGTGCTCGATGGCATCGAGAAGGCGGTCGCGCACTACCACGAGTCCCAGGCGAGCAGCACCCTCTCGGTGCGCCTGCTGGCCGAGGAGTTCTTCGTCAACGGGCGCCTGCTGCGGGTCGACGCCAAGTCCTACGAGCGCGCGACGGACGTCGCCAAGACCTTCAGGCGCTTCGAGGTGGGCGAGCTGCGCTTCGACTCGGGGCTCACCCGGGCCCAGCTGGACACCTTTGCGTCCGACCTCGCCCAGAGCGTGCGCGCGGGGGAGAGCACCCTGAACCCCAAGGGCTACGGCGCCATCACGGTGTCCAAGGCCGACGGTCGATCGGTCGCCTCGTTCCGTTTCCAGCCCCACAAGCTGGCCAAGGTCCTCTACGGCTCCCTGCTCGACCTGGTGGAGAAGCTCTACGCCGAGGTCGAGGCGGGCAACGCGCCCTCGCTGCTGCCGGTCAAGCGCACCCTGCAGCTGGTCATCGACGCCATGGCCGATCACGGCGCCATGTTCCAGGTGCTCGCGGCGGTGCACGACCCCACCCGGCCGGTCTCCAGCTCCCGCCGTCGGGTCTCCGCGGCCGTGGACGCCATCGGCTTCGGCTACTACCTGGCCCTGCCCAAGGCCGACCTGATGTACCTGGCCCTGGGCGCCATCCTCGGCGGCCTGTCCGACAGCATGGACCCCGACGAGGCCATCGCCCCGCTGTTCGGCTTCGCGGGGCTGGGTGACTCCGCCATGCCGCTCATCCTCGCCGTGCGCGACGCCCGCGCGGCCCGCCTGGGGCACCCCGGCGGCGTCCCGGGGCAGATGCTCGCCGTGGTGGAGCTGTACACGGAGCTGGCCACCGCCAGCCAGGCTCGACCGGCCATGTCCCCCCACCGCACCCTGGGCCTGATGGTCGGGGGGCAGGTGCCCGGCGTGGACAAGGGCGCGGCCCGGGTGTTCGCCGACTACAAGGGGCCCTACCCCCTGGGCTCGGCCGTGCGGCTGTCCACGGGCCACCTGGCTCTGGTGGTGGGCCAGGCCGAGGGCGCCTCCAAGCAGCGGCCCACGGTGGCCCTGCTCCAGCGCGATGGCAGCCTGGGCCGGCGGGCGAACCTGTCCGAGCACGGGGACGTCAAGGTCGCGTCGGTGCCGGAGCCCAACGAGATCGATCTCAACATCGCGGAGACCTGAGGCGCTGCGGGCGGCGGCCTGAGCGTGAGTTCGGGTCTTCGACAGTTCGGACGGGTTACGGCTCCCTCACCGGAGGTGAGCCTTGGACCCAGTGCTCGAGCGCACCTGGAACGAACTGACGGAACACATCGGCCGCATGGACGCCCTCGCGGGGGCCCGCAGCCTCCTGGAGTGGGATCAGCTCTGCATGATGCCCCGCCGGGGGGCCGAAGGCCGCGGCCACCAGCTGGCCGCGCTGGCGGCGCTGTACCACCAGACCCTGCTGACCCCCGAGCTGGGCAGGCTGCTCGATCGACTCGAGGACGCGCTGGACGGCCTCGAGCCCGGTCGTGCGTTGGTGCAGCGGGGCTGTCTGCGCAACCTGCGTCGCGAGCGAGAGCGCGCTGAGCGGGTGCCGGTCAAGCTGGTCGAGGCCCTCGAGCGGGCCCGCACCCGCGGTCATCAGGCGTGGCTCGAGGCCCGGCAGGCCGAACGCTACGCCCTCTTCCAGCCGGCTCTGTCCGAGCTGGTGGGGCTGGTGAGCGAGGCCTCCGCCTGCCTGGTGGAGCCCGGCGACCACCCCTACGACGCCCTGATGGACGCCTTCGAGCCCGGCGCCAGGGTGCGCGAGATCGGCCCGCTGCTCGAGCGGCTGGCCGGCGAGCTGCGCCCCTTGATCGGCGGGTTGCAGGACGCGGGCTGGCCCGACCCCTCCGGCGGTGTGCAGCTGCCGCTGCCCGTGGACGACCAGCGGGCGCTGGCCCGTGAGCTGGTGCGCGCGGTGGGCTTCGACCTCGAGGCCGGGCGGCTGGACGACGCCGTGCACCCCTTCACCTGCGGCATGGACCCGGGCGATGTGCGCATCACCGCGCGCTACAACCCCGACGACCTGCTCACCGGGCTGGGGGCGGCGCTGCACGAAGCCGGCCACGGTCTCTACGAGCAGGGCGTGCCCTCGTCCCTGTTCGGCACCGGCACCGGCCGGCTGCTGTCCACCGGCGTGCACGAGAGCCAGTCCCGCTTCTGGGAGAACATGATCGGCCGCTCGCGGCCCTTCTGCGCCTGGCTCGCCGGGCTCATCTCCGGTCGTCACCCCGACTTCCGAGCCGACGCCGACGCCCTGTACCGGGCCTCGAACCGGGTGCGACCTGGCCTGATCCGGGTGGACGCCGACGAGGTGACCTACAACCTCCACATCCTGGTGCGCTACCGCCTCGAGGTGGGCCTCATCGACGGCTCGCTGCAGCCGGACCAGCTCGAGGACGCCTGGAACGCCGGCTACCGCGATCTGCTCGGCGTCGAGCCGGAGACCCCGTCTCAGGGCGTGCTCCAGGACGTGCACTGGGCCGAGGGCCTGTTCGGCTACTTCCCGACCTACACCCTGGGCACCCTCTACGCGGCCAGCATGGCCCGCGCCCTCGAGACCGATCTGCCGGATCTGTGGGACGACGTCGCCGCCGGGCGCTTCGAGCCCCTGCTGGGTTGGCTGCGCGAGAAGGTCCACGGCCGGGGCGCGATGCTCGCGGGCGGGGACATCTTCGCCGCGGCGGCCCCCGGGCGCGATCCGGTGCGCGACTTCATGGCCCATCTCTGGGAGCGCCACGGCGCCCTGCACGGGCTGGAGGCGCCCACCACGTGAGAGCCGGTGGCCCGGACGCCTGCCCCGTCGTCTCGTACTTCGTGGCCAGCTTCGTGCCCCAACCCGCGGCCGGGCGGCTGGCCCGGCTCGCCTCTCGCCTGCCGGCGGACGTCGAGCCCCACACCCCCGACCACCTGCACCTCACCTGGCGCAGCTTCGACGGCCTGCCCCCGGGCAGGCTGGCGCCCTTGAAGGACGCCCTGACCGCGGTCGCCGCGCGCCACGCCCCGCTGACCCTCGAGCTGCTCGGGGCCGGCGTCTTCGCGGCCGGCGCCGTCTGGGCCCGGGTCCTGCCGGACCCCGCGCTGCTCGCCCTGCAGGCCGACATCGACGCCGCGCTCACCGGGCTCGAGCTGCCGCCTGCCTCCTACCCCTTCGTGCCCCACATCACGCTGGGCGTCGGGGAGCCCGGGATCCGGGTGCCCCGCCTCCTGCACGATCTCTCCACCCGCTTCGTGCTGGACGAGATCGCCCTGACGACGACGGGAACGCAGCCGTATCGGGTGGTGAAGCACTTCCCGTTGGTGGGGTGAGGAGAAGGTCGGGGGAGGTGGGAGGCCAGTCGCGAGTCGGGTGGGGGTGACCGTGGGGGGGGGGCGGATGAGGGCGCAAGCGACCTAGGCCCTAGGGAACCGCGACTTGCGACTCGCGATTCACGGCCCACGTCCTGCGACCTTCGGCCCACCTCCCACATCTCGCGCTCCATCCCTGGGTCATCCACACCCCAGCTGCGACACCAGGATCGGCATGCCGCGGCGGTGGTGTCCCATGGGGTTCGGCCACCTCCCGAAAACCGGCGTTCCACCGTCGTCATCTCTGGGCATGTCAAGCCCTTTTCTGGCACGGATCTTGCTCTAAGTCGTGGCGATGGTGGTCAGTGGTAGACCATGGTACGGTGCCTGCGCCCCAGGTACCCGGCTTCGGAGGCCTCGCATGAGCAAGCTCGTTGGATTCCTTCCCCTCGTGATCTTCGCCTTTGGTTGCAAGAGCGACCACGGGTTCCACGACAACAACGGCGCCAACGGTGGCTCCGGCCCACAGATCTCCGTCGATCCGGAGATCGTGGAGTTCGGCGCCCTGGGCCGCGACGAGACGGTCGCGGACATCTTCACGGTCACCAACGTAGGCGAGGGTGAGCTGGAGATCTCCGGCATCACCATCGAGGGTACCTCCAGCAGCTTCGCCATCCTCACCCCGGAGGATGAGCTCGAGTTCTCCCTGCCCGCCACGGCCAGCATGGACATCGAGGTCGCCTTCACCCCGGTGGGCGCCAACGAGCAGCACGCCCAGGCCATCATCGTCTCGAACGACGAGGACACCCCTGAGCTGGCGGTGGACCTCTACGGCGAAGGCCTCATCCCGGATCTCGAGATCGACCCGAGCCCCTACGACTTTGGCGACTCCTACATCGGCTGCGCCCACAGCGGCGAGGTCGACCTCATCAACGTGGGCTACGACGACCTGACCATCGACACCATCGACCTGTCCGGCGGCTCCGGTGCCTTCACCCTGACCGCCGCCCCCGGCCTGCCCCTGACCCTGGCCCCCAACGAGTGGACCACCGTCAGCCTCGAGTTCCTGCCCGACGCCGAGGCCGACTCGAACGCCATCCTCCAGGTCACCCACGACGCCCCTGGCGGCCAGGACCGCGGCGACGTGGAAGGCCGCGGCATCTACGCCGGCGACTACACCGACACCTGGGAGATCCCCTACGACCCGCCCGTCGATCTGTTCTTCTCGGTGGATCAGTCCGGCTCCATGAGCGACGACATCTCCAGACTGGCCAATAATTTCTCGACCTTTATCAACCAGTTGTCGTACTACACCAGCGACTGGCGGATCATGATCGCGAACGCCGATTCTGGCTGCAACCACCACGGCGGGTACATGACCGTCGCCTCGCCCAACTACGTCAGCCAGTTTTCGAACGCCATCCAGACGGGCGGGGGTGGCTGGTATACGGAGTCGTTGTTGACCATCACGTCTTTGGCTGTCGATCAGACCGACTCTGGCGAGTGCAACCAGGGCTTCATGCGTACCGACGCACTGCTGCACATCATCATGGTCAGCGACGAGCCCGAGCAGTCCTCCGGCTCCTGGTCCACTTACGTCAGCCAGATCCAGGCGAAGAAGGGTTCGACCTCCAACGTGAAGCTGTCTGCTGTCGCCGGCGATTACCCCGGCGGGTGCGGCTCCGCGGCGGCGGGCACCGGCTACTACGAGGCCGTCCAGGCCACCGGTGGCGAGTTCCTGTCCATCTGCTCCGATTGGTCGGCGATGGTCGAGGATCTGGCCGACGCCTCGGTGCAGCTGTCCGAGTACGAGCTGTCCCACACCGCCGACGCCGACACCATCACCGTGCGGGTCAACGGCACCCAGGACAGCTCGAGCTGGTACTTCAACCCGGACTCGAACTCGGTCATCTTCACCACCGCCATCCCCGAAGGTGGCGACACCGTCCGCATCACCTACTCGGCGCTGGCCAACTGCGACTAGGCACTTCGCCACGGTGATAGGCTGATCGGCCCCCCCCTGTGGAGGCCGCTGTGGAGCTGCGAACCATCGCTGGACTGGTCGTCGCCGGCTGCGTGCTGGCGGGCGTGGGCTTCCTGGTCGGCAGGAGCTCCGCGCCGGTGGAACAGGCGGCGCCCGCGGCGGTGACCCCGGCTCCCGCGGCGCCCGCGGCGCACCCCGCGCCGGCCGCGGAGCACCCCGAGCGCTCGCTGGTGTACCACCCCTTCCTGACGGTGGGGCAGGCCTCCGAGGCCGCTGTGGCCAACGCCATGCTCGTGGTGAGGGGCATCCGCCAGGGTGACACCGCTGCCCTCGAGCTGGCCTCGGTCCGCTACCTCGAGCTCGAGGCCAGCGAGAACTTCGGCGGTGAGTACCCCACGCTGCGCTGGGTCAGCGACTACCTCGCGGCGTCCTCGGACGTGCAGCGGGCCATGCGGAAGCAGCCCGACGGTCGGCGCTTCCTGGAGCTGTTCGGCCGGGACGACTGGTCCCTGTTCATCGAGTACGTCGAGGCCAAGTACGGCCTGTCCCCCATGGACACCGAGCGCCTGTGGTACCTCGACGAGCTGGTGCGCTTCAACAGCCCCTACCGGGCCCAGTGGGAGCGCAGCGATCGCGTGCTCGAGCTGCTGGCCCTCGAGCCCGGCATGGAGGTGGCGGACGTGGGCGCGGGCGGCGGCTTCTACAGCTTCCGCTTCGTGGACCTGCTCGGCCCGGACGGCATGGTCTACGCCCTGGAGATGAGCGATCTGCACATGGGCTACCTGGACAAGGTCAAGCGCGAAGAGGGCCTGGACACGCTGTCCGTCGTCGCCACCGACGGCAGCTTCCCGGACTTCCCCGAGGCGATGCTGGACCGGGTGTTCCTGTGCGCGACCTACCAGACGCTGTACCTGTCGGTCCGGGACGCCGAGCGCGCGGCCTGGCTCGAGGGCGTGCACCGCGCCTTGAAGCCCGGCGGGCTGCTGGTGGTGGTCGATAACGAACCAGCCCTGGACCCCGGTCTGCCCCGGTTCGGCGGCATCGCGGTGGCGCGCTCCCTGGTCGAGGCGCAGCTGACGGCCTCGGGCTTCGAGCTGGTCAGCTCCGAGCTGCTCGTCCCTCAGCGCTACGCCATCGTCCTGCGGAAGCCGGCCGCGAGCAGCCGTTAGCGCGGCACCACCACGCTCGGCAGGTAGTCGGCGGGGGGCTCGAGGCCGACGGTCCAGAGCAGGGAGGCGCCGACGTTGCCCAGGCCGGCGTCGTCGCCGAGGGCCGGGTCGAGCTGGAACTGGCCGCTGTGGTCCACCAGGACGAAGGGCACGGGGTTGAGGCTGTGGGCCGTGCGGACCACCGGCGCCCCGTCGGCGTCCAGCTTGTAGCCGCCGCTCTTCTTGTCCACCTCGTACATCTGGTCCGAGTTGCCGTGGTCGGCGGTGATCATGAGCACGCCGCCGGCGGCCTTCACCGCGGCCTCGATGCGGGCCAGGGCCGCGTCCACTGCCTCGACGGCGGCCACCGCGGCGTCGAAGGAGCCGGTGTGGCCCACCATGTCGCCGTTGGCGAGGTTGAGCCGCAGGTGCTGGAAGCGACCCGAGGCGAGGGCCTCGAGCACGGCGTCGGTGATGCCGGGGGCCTTCATGGCCGGGGCCTTGTCGAAGTCGCCGGGATCGCTGGGGATCTCCGTCCAGATCTCCAGCTCCGGGTCCACGGGCTCCGAGCAGTTGCCGTTGAAGAAGTAGGTGACGTGGCCGAACTTCTGGGTCTCGGAGCAGGCGAAGCTCGGGACCCCGTTGGCGGCCAGGTAGTCCGAGACGGTGCGGTCGATGGCCGGCGGCTCCACCAGGTACCGGGCGGGTTTGTTCTGGGCGCGGTCGTACTCCATGTTGCGGGGGTTGAGCTGGTGGGGGGGGGGGGGGGCGCGCGCGAAGCGCGCCGGCAGGTCGCGATCCTCGAAGGCCCTCGAGATCTCCAGGGCCCGGTCGCCGCGGAAGTTGAACAGGATCACGGCGTCTCCGTCGAGCACCCGGCCCACGGGCTCCCCGGCCTCGTCCACGATGGCGAAGGAGGGCAGGAACTGGTCGGTGATGGCCGGGTCCTCGGCGTAGAGGGTGCGGATGGCCTCGGAGGCGCTGGGGAAGGGGCGGGCGTCGCCGGCCACGTGGGTGGCCCAGCCGCGCTGGATCATGCTCCAGTCGGCCTCGTAGCGGTCCATGGTGATGAACATGCGGCCGCCGCCGGAGCCGATGCGGAAGTCGCGGCCCGCGGCCCGGTGCTCGGCCAGCAGGGCCTCGAGGGGCTCGACCCAGGTCAGGGCGGAGCGCTCGGGCACGTCGCGGCCGTCGGTGAGCACGTGCACGCGCAGGCGCTGGACCCCGTCGCTCGCGGCCCTGGCGATCAGGGCCAGCAGGTGGTCCACGTGGCTGTGCACGTTGCCGTCGGACAGCAGGCCCAGCAGGTGCAGGCCCGGGCGCTTCACGGCGTCCCGCCACGCCTGGCCCTCGAAGATGCGACCCGAGGCGATGGCGGCGCCCACGAGCTTGGCGCCCTGGTCGAAGACCCGGCCGCCGCCCAGGGCGTTGTGGCCGACCTCGCTGTTGCCCATGTCTCCCCAGTCAGGCAGGCCCACTGCCGGCCCGTGGGCCTGCAGCAGCCGCCAGGGGTGGGCCTCCATCAGGCGATCCAGGGTCGGGGTGCGGGCCGTGAAGACCGCGTCGCCGTGGTCCCGCCGACCCCAGCCGACTCCGTCCATGATGCAGAGCACGGTGGGGCCGGTGAACGCGGCGAGGGCAGGGGAGCGGGGGAGCGCGAGATCGGCGGTCATGGAGCCTCCGGATGGGCGTGGGAGCCCCCGGGTAACCGGCTCCAGGGCTGGCGGGTCGTGCCGTCTCGACCCGTCGGTGGGCGGGCCTGCGAGAACGGTTTCTTTCCCGACTGTTACGCTGAATGTGAGCGCTGCTTCGGAGGGGGTGATCCAGGTCAGGTCCACCCGGTTCCCGGGCGCTGATCAGGGCCCTGCATGGTAGATGGCCGAAACGCCCAGGAGGCCCCAGGGTCGCTCACCGCGCCCTCGCGAACCATGTCGCGCTCCATGCCAACACGAGGTCACGTTTCCTCGCCGCATCCCTGGCTTCCTCGGGTCTGCGTCCGCAGCGGTGGTTCAGGCCACCGCGTTCGTCCCTCTCCGCTCCCACCCTCTCACGAAGGTACGAGATGAGCCAGCACACCGAGCCCGGTGGCCGCCCCCACGCCACCCCCTCCGCGCGCACCGTCAGCGAGCACATCGTGGAGATCGTCAGTGACTCCGGCCAGGGCGCACAGAAGTGCGGTCAGTCCTTCAGCGCGATCAGCGCCAAGATGGGCAACGGCGTCTGGACGGTCGAGATCATCCCGGCCGAGATCAAGCCGCCTGCGCGCTCCCGCGCCGGCGCCTCCGGCATCCGCATCCGCATCGGCGACCGCAACATCACCAACATGGGCGACGAGGCCGATCTGGTGGTGGCGTTCAACGAGCAGGTGCTCTACGGCCGCATCGAGCAGGGCGCCTACCGCAAGGGCACCATCCTGCTGCTCGAGAGCAAGTGGGCCAACGACCCCGATCCGGCGGTCCAGAAGGCGTACACCGACGCGGTCGCCCAGTTCCAGGGCATGGGCGTCGATGTCCGCGAGCTGGCCATGGAAGAGGCCTGCCTCGAGATCACGCCGAACCCGCGGCTTGGCCTCAACATGTTCGTGCTGGGGATGCTCTGCGAGATCTACCAGCGGGACATCGAGCTGGCCCGCGAGCAGATCCGGTTCATCTTCCGCCACAAGAGCGCGAAGGTGGTGGACATGAACCTGCGCCTGCTCGACCACGGGCAGACCTTCGCGATGCACAACATCACCGAGCGCTACATCGTGCCCAAGTGGGACAACGACAAGCCGCTCATCGTGATGAACGGCAACGAGGCCATGGGCCTGGGCGTGATGTGCGCGGGCATGGAGATGGTCTCCATGTACCCCATCACCCCCGCCACCTCGGCCTCCCACTACCTGGCCGAGGTCTTCTACAAGATCGGCGGCTGCGTGCACCAGGCGGAAGACGAGATCGCCGCCATCGGCTTCGGCATCGGCGCCAGCTACGCCGGCAAGACCGCCTGCACCATCACCTCCGGCCCGGGCCTGGCCCTCAAGACCGAGTTCATCGGCCTGGCCGTCATGGCGGAGATTCCGCTTGTCATCGGCCTGGTGCAGCGCGGCGGTCCCTCCACCGGCCTGCCCACCAAGGTCGAGCAGGGCGACCTGCTCGCGGTGCTCTACGGCGCGCCGGGCGACGCCCCCAAGATCATCATCGCCCCGGCCACCATCGAAGAGACCTGCCACTTCATGGTCACCGCGCGCAAGCTGGCCGAGGCCTTCCGCGGCCCGGTCTTCGTGCTGACCGACGCCAACCTGGCCACCGGCGTCCAGCCCTTCCCGCGCCCCAACGTGCAGCCGGAGTGGCTCTCGCCCCCGGTGGACCAGTCCCCCTGGAAGGAGGGCGTGCTGCCCTACGACTGGGACCCGGAGACCGGCATCTCGCCGCGCCCGATCCCCGGCCAGGCGGGCGGTGAGTACATCCTCACCGGCCTGGCCCACACCAACCGCTCCTGGGTCGCCTACGACCCGGCCTCCAATCAGTACGGCTGCGAGATGCGCTCCCGCAAGCTCGCCGCCCTGCAGCGCACCCTCAAGCCGCCGGTGGTCTACGGCGACGAAGAGGGCGAGCTGCTGCTGGTGGGCTGGGGCTCCACCCTCGGCTCCCTGCACGAGGCCGTGGACAAGGCCCGCGCCAAGGGCATGAAGGTCAGCGCCCTGCACCTGCGCTTCCTCTCCCCCATGGAGCCGGGGCTCAAGGCCATCTTCGAGCGCTTCCAGCAGGTGGTCACGGTGGAGATCAACTACTCCGACTCCACCCGCACCCCCATCCTCCCCGGCGAGCCCCGTCGCTACGCCCAGCTGGCCAGCGTCCTGCGGACCCACACCCTGATGGACATCGACTGCTACAGCAACGTCTACGGTCAGCCCCTCCGCCCCGGCCAGGTCTACGAAGAGATCGTGCGCCGCCTCACCCCCGCTCAGGCCAAGTAGGAGGTCCCCATGTTCGGACTCAAGACCGACTGGTCCCTCGACATCCCCTCCCGCTACTTCATCCTCGAGGACTACCTGGGCAACGAGGCCCGCTGGTGTCCCGGCTGCGGTGACCACGCCGTGCTCACCGCCGTGCAGCGCATCTGCCGCGACGAGCAGATCCCCCCCGAGGAGACCGTGGTGGTCAGCGGCATCGGCTGCTCGAGCCGCTTCCCCCACTACATGGGCACCTACGGCTTCCACGGCCTGCACGGCCGCGCCCTGCCCGTGGCCTGTGGCGTCAAGTCCCGCCGTCCCGACCTCAAGGTCTTCGTGGCCACCGGCGACGGTGACTGTTGCTCCATCGGCGCCGGTCATTGGATCCACGCCGTGCGCTACAACATGGACATGGTGGTGCTGTTGTTCGACAACAACATCTATGGCCTGACCAAGAAGCAGACCTCGCCCACCTCCAAGCCGGGCCTGGCCACCAACACCCACCCCCGTGGCGCCTGGCTGCCGGCCTTGAACCCCACCGCGGCCACCCTGGGCTTCACCAACGTCTCGTTCATGGCCCAGACCGTGGACTGGATTCCGGCCCACCTGCACGCCACCCTGCAGGCGGCCTACCGCCACCGCGGCCTGTCCTTCGTGCGCATCGCCCAGCGCTGCCCCCAGTACACCGACAAGGTCTTCGAGGAGTACGTCAACAACCCCGACAAGATCCTGGTGATGCAGCACGACAACGGCATCCCCCTCGATCCCGCGCTGGACCGCTTCTACAAGACCCGCATGTCCCACGACCCGGCCGACATCGTCCAGGCCACGGCCATCGCCCACCGCGAGGACGTGCTGCCCATCGGGCTGTTCTTCTGGGACCCGTCCCGCCCCTGCTACGACGACTTCACCCAGGCGGGCATGGACATGACGCCGGAAGAGAAGATCCGCGCCCTGAACGAGGAGATGGACCGCTTCGCGGTCTAGCCTCCCACCCCGCGCCCCCCTGCGCGCCCACCTCCCCCGGGAAGTACCATGAGCCCCAACCAGGAACCGCCGGTGCTGCAGCCGGCGAAGCCCGATCCTGCCGGCGAGCAGCTCAGTGGTGAGCTCGTCCTCGATGACCCCACCGAAGAGATCAGGCTCTCCGGCGTCGAGCCCGAGCCACTGCCCGTGGGCCAGGAGCGCAGCCTGCCGGTGCTGCCGCCCCCGCGGGGTGCGGTGGACAAGAAGGCCGAAGGAGCCGCGATCCGCGCCCTGCGGCGCTTCCACGTGGTGGGCCCCGAGGTCCAGGACACCACCGCGGGCTGGGACTTCCTGCCCGCGCTGATGTTCCTCTTCCGGGATCCCTCCCGGGTCCGCACCAAGTACCCGCTCTACCTCTACCCACCGGCCGAAGCCGTGCCCTCGAACCTGTTCGACGGCATCGGCGCCTGGCTGAGCTCCGCCACGGAGGCCTTCGCCCCCGGGGCCGACGACGCGCGCATCCTCAAGGACAACCTGCCGCGGCTCGAGCGCCAGCTGCGCAAGGCGGTGGGGTCCGAGATCGAGCCGGTGCTGGCTCGCCCCCGCTTCGCCAAGGCGGCCGAGGCGCTGCTCGACGAGCTCTCCCTCGAGGGCCCTCCGGCCGAGGCCCTGCGCGGGGATCTCGACCGGCTGCTCGGGGAGGTCCACGAGGACGCCCACCTGCTGGGCCTGAGCGACACCGTCCCCATGGCCCTGTTCCTGCAGGCCGTGCGGAACCGCCTGCCGCCGCGCCACCTGGCGTTCCGCAAGCGCGTCCGGCACCTGCTGACCAAGCTGCAGGACCTGCTGCGGCTCGAGTACCAGAAGAGCGCTGAGTCCCGCTCTGCGCAGGCCCTGGGCGATGCGCTGGGTAGCGTCGCGGGGGCCTTCATGGATCCGGGCGCCCTGGGCGGCGTGATGGGCGAGCCCCGCGGCTCGGAGCTGATGCGGCCCCGGCGCCGCGAGCGCATCGAGAAGGTCATCGGGGTGCTCGAGGCCTACCTGGCCACCGACGCCACCCCGGTGGTCACCGTGGTCCACCCCAAGCAGATGGCGGTCACCTGGCTGCGAGAGATGCCCGGGGTGCGCACCATCCATCACTCCGATCCGGTGCGCATCGCCTCGGACGTCTTCGACGAGGCCGCCGAGAAGATGGCGGAGCTCATCTGGGCCGCCCGGGTGGCCGAGCTCGAGGTCGAGGACGAGTACGAGCCCATCTGCCACAGCCCCATCCTCTACAACCTCACCTGGCAGGACTTCGGCCCCGAAGAGCTCCGGCTGCTGCCGCCGGTGATCGCCATGGTCACCGCGCGCACCCTGCCGGATCGCAGCATGACCTCCCTGTCCCGGCTGCTGCTGTCCGCGCGCCCGGTGCAGGTGCTGGCGTCCGTGCAGTCGGCGGGCACGCCCGGCGGCACCCCCGGCGAGGGCCCCTTCCACGGCTTCCGCCTCGAGCTGGGCTACCTGGGCGTCTCCCACCGCGAGGCCCTGGTGGAGCAGAGCTCGGCGGCCCGGCCCGGTCACCTCATGGAGAGCATCCGGCGCGGTCTCGACGCCTCCCGGCCCGCCCTCCACGTGGTCGCCTCCGGCATGACCTTCGGCGGGCGGATGCCCGGCCTCGGCGCCTGGCTCCATGGTGGCGCGGCCATCGAGAGCCGTGCCCACCCCTTCTTCCGCTACGACCCCGAGAAGGGTGAGAGCTGGGCGGCGCGCCTCAACTTCGAGGGCAACACCCAGCCGGCGCGCGACTGGCCGGTGTACGAGCTGCCCTGCTTCGCCCACGACGGCGGCGCGAGCTCCCTGAACACGGCGTTCACCTTCGCCGACTATGCCCTGCTCGAGCCGGTGTACCAGGGCCACTTCCAGCCCGTCTCGCCGGACTGCCCCGAAGACGATCTGGTCACCGTGGGCCAGTGGACCGCCCTCACGGGCGACGACCTCATCCGCAAGGTCCCCTACATCTGGGCCGTGGACGCGGACCAGCGCCTGCACCGCCTGGCCATCAGCCGGCGCCTGGCCCTGGCCTGCCGCGACCGGCTCGGCTTCTGGCGCACCCTGCAGGAGATGGCGGGCATCAACAACGAGTACGCCCGCCGGGCCGCCGAGGCCGCCAGGGCTCAGGCCCTCGAGCAGGCCCGCGTCGAGCTCGAGGCCCGGGAGGCCGAGCTGCTCGCCGAGATCGAGCGGGTGCGCGAGAGCGAGGCCACCGAGACCCTCGAGCGCCTCGCCAACGCGCTGGTGAACACGGATCTCGCCGCGGTCCCCGCGGTCGGCACCCCGCGATCGCCCGTCGCCGCCCCCGCCGTCGCCCCGCCGGACGCCCCGCCGGCGGAGCCCGCCGAGCCGGCCGTGGAGCCCGAAGAGGACGACGAAGAGCTCTCCTTCGACGAACCCTACATCGACACGCCCCTGTGCACCTCCTGCAACGAGTGCACCGCCATGAACGGCCAGCTGTTCGTCTACAACGCCAACAAGCAGGCCTACATCGGCGACCCCGCCGCGGGGACCTTCGCCCAGCTGGTGGCCGCGGCCGAGAAGTGTCCGGCGCGTTGCATCCATCCGGGCAAGCCCCAGAACCCCGACGAGCCCGGCCTGGACGACCTGGTCGCCCGCGCGGCGCGGTTCAACTAGCGGCGTGGCCGCGGGCATGGAGGCCGGATGGTGAGCGTGGCGCTGGCAGCGGCGATCATGGGCGGCCTCGGGGCTGCCTTCGCCATCGTGCTGGCGGTGGCCTACCGCTTCCTGAAGGTGGCGGAGGACCCGCGCATCGAGCAGGTCGAGGAGATGCTCCCCGGCACCAACTGCGGCGCCTGCGGCCAGCCGGGCTGCCGAGCCTTCGCCGAGGCCGTGGTCGACGGGGTCTCGCCCCCTTCGGCCTGCACGGTCTCGAGCGCCGAAGGCATCGACGCCATCGCCGACTTCCTCGGCGTGGACGCCGGCGCGCGGGTGCGGCGGGTCGCGCGGCTGCACTGCGCCGGCGGCGCCGCCCACGCGGGCCGCCTGGCCTCGTACCAGGGCCTCGGCACCTGCCAGGCCGCCGCCCTGGTGGGCGGTGGCGGCAAGGCCTGCAGCCACGGCTGCCTGGGCCTGTCGGACTGCGCGCGGGTCTGCACATTCGACGCCATCGTCATGAGCCCTGACGGGCTGCCGGTGGTCGACATCGACCGCTGCACGGCCTGCGGCGCCTGCGTGGACGCCTGTCCCCGCGCGCTGTTCGAGATCCTTCCGCTGGACCTCCCCTTGCTGGTCCAGTGCTCCCTTCCCCTGGCGGGCGATGTGGCCCGCGAGCTGTGTCGGGTGGCCTGTGACGGCTGCGGCCGTTGCGCCGCCGACGCCCAGCCTGGGGTGATCGAGATGCGGCGAGAGCTGCCCGTCGTGGACCCCGCTCACCCGGAGCGGGCCACCCTCGAGGCCACGCTCCGCTGCCCCACAGGCGCCATCCGTTGGGTCGCTGGCGCCCAGTTCGCCCTGGAAGAACCCGGGGCACCGATCCGGAGGCCGCATGCCAGGACTCGTTGACACCGGGCTGCGCCTGCTGCGCTCGCTGGTGGGCAGCGGTGGTGACGCCCCCGCCCCCCTCCCGGGCCTGGAGACCGCCCTGCGCGGTGCCGTGGCTGTCGCCGTCACCGAGGCCTGCGTGGCCGAGGTGGCCGGGCTCGGCGCCGGCGCTCCCGCCGACGTGCTCACCCGCGCCTGGGAAGAAGAGCGCCGCCGCGAGGGCCTGAACGTCTTCGCCGCGCCGCTGACGGACATCACCGCTCCCACCCCTCGGGGCACCATGGCCGCGGCGGTGGGCATGGCCCTGGCCGGGGCGCGGGCCACCGCGTTCCTCTCCGGCGCCAAGCTGGCGGGGCTGCACGACATGCTCTCCGTCGCCGCGGGTCGCCACGTCCCGCTGGTGGTCCACGGCGTGTCCCGCGCCCTGAACGCCCACGCCGGCGCCCGGGGCAGTGGCCACGAAGCCTGGCACGCAGTCTCCGACTCGGGCGTGCTGCAGCTGTTCGCCCGCAACGCCCAGGAAGCCGTCGACTTCGCCCTCATCGGCCGCCGCGTCGCCGAGGCCACCCTGCGCCCCGTCGTGGTGTTCATGGACGAGGAGCGCTGCTCGTCGGTCACCCAGGACGTCCGCCTCCCCGGCGCGGAGCTGATCAGCCGGTACCTGGGCGCCCCGGGCGACACCGTCGACTGCTCCTCCCCCGGACAGGCCATGCTGTTCGGGCCCCAGCGGCGGCGCATCCCCCGCTGGCACGACCTCGAGCGGCCCGTGCTGCACGGCGCCATCCAGGGCCGCGAGGTCTGGAGCCTCGGCGCGGTCGGGGCACACCCCTTCACCCTCGACACCATCCTGCCGATCATCGATCAGGCCCTGGATGTCTTCGCCGAGCTCACCGGCCGGAGACATCAGCTGGTGCGGACCCACCGGGTCGACGACGCCGAGATCGTGCTGCTCTCCCAGGGCTCCTGTGCGGAAGCGGTCGAGACCGTTGTGGACTACCTGCGCACCCAGCGCAAGCTGCGCGTGGGGGCGGTGTCCCTCATCGGGCTGCGGCCCTTCCCGGGGCCAGCCTTGGTCAAGGCCCTCACCGGCAAGCGCCACGTGGCCGTGTTGGAGCGGGCCGACGCCCTGCTCGCCGAGGACCCCCCGCTCATGCGCGAGCTGCGGGCGACCTTCGACAAGGCCATCGAGAACCACCGCCACGACGCCGCGGTGCACCCCACCATCCCGGCGGTGGCCCACAAGGACATGCCCTACCTCCACGCCGTGGTCTACGGCCTGGGGGGCTACCCGCTGCGCGCGGGCGATCTGGTGGCCCTCGTCGAGGAGCTCCAGCAGGGCGGTCGGCCCCTGGTCTACCTCGGCATGGACTTCTCCCGGCGGGAGAGCCGCTATCCCAAGCGGCAGGTGCTGTTGGACCAGCTCCAGCGGCTCTGGCCCGGCGAGCTGGCCCCTGGACTCAGCGGCTACCCGCACCTCGACGTGCGCCCTGCCGGCACCAGCGTCATCGCCGTACACCGGGTGGGCGGCACCCGCGGCACCGCCCTGGCGGCCGACCTCGGGCGCATCCTCCAGGTCACCCTGGGTGGCCACGTGCGCGGTCGGGCCGGCGAGAGCTGGGAGCGCTGGAAGGCTCCCCGCGTCGACCGCGTGGTCCACGCCAGCGGTCCTGTGGACACCGGCGCGTCCGGCCCGGTGGACGTCGCGTTGGTGATGGGGCTGTCCAAGCTCCACGACCGCGATCCCCTCTCCGACGTCAGCGTCGACGGCGCCGTGCTGGTGGCCGATCCCCAGAAGCCCGACGTCCCGCTGCTGCCCGCCGACAGCTACAAGCGCCTGCGCTCCCGCGGCGTGCGCCTGTACGCGGTGCCCTGCAGCGACGGCCCCGAGGATCCCGCCTTCCGCGAGCGGGTCTACGCCACCGTGCTCCGGCTGGTGGCCGAGCGCGGCGCGGATCTGCCGCCGATCAAGAAGCTGCTGGTGGCCCGCCGGGCCATGCTCGACGGGCTCGAGCCCGCCGAGGTCGAGCTGCGCATGGACGCCTTCGAGGCGGCCCTCGAGCTGGAACTCAGCCCCCTCGGGGAGCTCGAGATCCCGGCCGACGAGTCCCTCGCCCACGGCATCCCGATGGCGGTGCGGCACTTCACCCGGGCCGACGGCACCTACGACAGCCTGCCGCGCTTCTGGGACCAGGTGGGCATCCTCTTCCGAGACGGCCAGCTGCAGGAGCTGCTGCCCGATCCCTACCTGGCCACCGGAGCGGTGCCGCCCCTGACCTCTACCTTCAACGATCTGAGCGCCCTGCGTCGGTCGTTCCCGGTGTGGGAGCCTGTGGCCTGCTCGGGCTGCGGTCGCTGCTGGTCTGGCTGCCCCGACTCCGCCGTGGGTCCCCTGGCCCTGAGCGTGGGTCGCATCCTCGAGGGCGGCATGGCCCTGGCCGTGGCGTCTGGCGTGGCGGTCGATCCCCTGCGCCCGGTGCTCGGCAAGATCGCGGCCCGCATCAGCAAGCAGCTGAGGGGGACCGACGAGGCCCCCGTGACCTTCGGGCCCGTGCTGCGCGAGGCCTTCGACTGGTTCGTGTCCAAGGCCAAGCTGCCCGCCGACCGGCTGGCGCCCATGGCCGCGGCCTTCGAGCCCATGGCCCGCGCCCTGGACGACCTCCCTGTGTCGGGGACCATGCCCTTCTTCGTGGAGCCCGAGCAGCGCTCCAGCGGCAGCGGCGAGATCCTCTCCCTGGCCTTCAACTCCGACGCCTGCAAGGCCTGCGGGATCTGCGCCGCGGCCTGTCCCGAGCAGGCCATCACCATGGAGCCTCAGACCACCGCCTGCGTCCAGCAGGCCCGGGAACACTGGGAGCGCTGGGAGCGGATGCCCGACACCAGCGGCGAGACCATCGCCCGGGTGAAGACCCACCCCGACGTCGGTCCGGTGGCCGCCATGTTGCTGTCCCGCGCCTGCCTGCTGGGCCTGGTGGGCGGTGACTCGGCCGAGGCCGGGTCCGGGGAGAAGGTCGCGGTGCGCCTGCTGCTCGCCGCGGCGGAGTTCGAGCTCCAGCCCGAGCTGCAGCGCCACCTCGACGTCATCGACGGCCTGCGCGGTCGCCTGACCGAAGCCATCACCCAGCAGCTGGTCCGGGCCTTGCCCGTGGGGGACCCCGCCGCGGTGGCCCTGGGCCTGGCGGGTGTGGCTCGCCCCGAGATCGACCTGGCCGAGCTGATGCAGCGCCTCGAGGACCAGGGCAGCCACGGCCGGGTCGATGTGGCCCAGCTGCGGCGCCTGGCCGACCTGGCCGGACGGCTCCAGGATCTGCACTGGCGTCTCGCCCAGGGCCCCGACGGCCTCGGCCGGGCGCGCCTGGCCCTGGCGGTGGAGTCCGGACCCGTGGCGGCCTGGGCCGGCGCCTTCCCCGACAACCCCTTCCATGTCCCCGTCGTGGTGGCTGGAGCGGGGGAGGGGATCCACCTCGCCCGCGGCCTGCTCGAGGGGCAGCTGCGCGCGGTGCAGGACGACCTCCGGCTCGTGCGAGAGGCGCGCATCGCCCTCGACAGCCCCGGGGAGTACGCCCGGGAGAAGGAACAGCTCGCCGGGCTCACCTGGCGGGATCTGACCCACGACGAGCGGCGCCTGGTGCCTCCGGTGGTCGTGATCGGCCACGAGGACTCCCTCACTGGGCGCAACCTCAGCACCCTCGCCACCGTGCTGGACCTCGAGCTGCCGGTGAAGATCCTGGTGCTGGCCAGCAACGATCTGGGCCTGGCCACCGGTCGGATCGATGCGGTGGCCGACGAGATCGGCTGCGGCTGGAACGGGACCCTGGGCGAGGTGGGCCTGCTGGCCCTCGGGCGCAGGCGCGCCCTGGTGACCCAGGGCTCCCTGGCCTACCCCGAGCAGCTGTTCCAGGGGCTGACCCAGGCCATGACCCACACCGGCCCTGCCCTGGTGCGGATCCACGCCCCCAGCCCCGGCCGCCACGGCTTCCCCGTGGAGCAGGCGCTCACCCAGAGCGCCCTGGCGGTCCAGAGCCGCTCCTTCCCCCTGTTCCGCTACGACCCGGCCGAGGAAGGCATCTTCGGTGCCTGCCTGCACCTCGACGGCAACCCCGAGATCTCGGGGGACTGGGCCCGCGACGAAGGCGGCAACGCCCTGTCGCCGGCCCACTGGGTGCTCACCGAGGACCGCTTCGCGGAGCACCTCTCCGTCGTCGCTGCGGACGCGCCCCATCCTACCCCCTTCCTCGAGTGGCTCGAGCTGCCCCCCCACACCCGCCATGGGCGCACGCCCTTCGTGGTGGACGCCCGGGGTGAGGCTCCAGTGCGGCTCGGGATCTCCCCCGTGCTCGCGGCGGTGACCGAAGAACGGCTGCGCACCTGGCGCACTCTGCAGGAGCTGGCCGGCGTGGTGACCCCGTTCACCGCGCGGGTCCGCGAGCAGGTCGAGACGGAGCTTACCGCTCGCCACCAGGAAGAGCTCGCGCAGCTTCGAGCCCAGCATGCGGCCGAGCTGGATGAGACCCGTCGGGCCATGGAGCACGAGCTGGCCGGTCGCGTGCGCGCCAGCCTGCTTCAGCTGGCGGGCGTGGGCGCGGACTCCGGCGCGGAGGGCTGACGGATCATGGGCAGCAGTCTGGCCAGCTTCCAGCACGGGGTACACCCCCAGGAGCACAAGGCCCCCACCCGGGGCCTGGCGGTGCAGCGGATGCGCTTCGTGGAGCGCTACGTGATGCCCCTGAGCCAGCACCTGGGTGCCCCCAGCCGGCCGGTGGTCCAGGAAGGCCAGGAGGTCCAACGCGGGCAGCGCATCGCCGATCCCGGCGGCTTCGTCTCCACGACCCTGCACGCCCCGGTCCGGGGGCAGGTCGTCGCGGTGGGGCCGGCGTTGCTTCCCAGCGGCGCCATGGGTCCGGCCATCACCATCGAGGCCGATTCCTTCGACGCCCAGCGGCCGTCCCTCGAGCCCCCGCCCTCCGCCGAGCCCGATCTCGACGCGCTGTTCGACGGCGTGCGGGACGCCGGCATCGTCGGCCTGGGTGGCGCGGCCTTCCCCACCCAGGTCAAGTACCGGGTGCCAGACGGCCGGCGCATCCACACCCTGGTCATCAACGGGGCCGAGTGTGAGCCCTGGCTCACCTGCGACCACCGCACCATGCTCGAGCGGCCCCGGTCCGTGATCCGGGGCACCGCGACCGTCGCGACCGCCATGGGCGTCGACCGGGTGCTGGTGGGGGTCGAGGCCAACAAGCTGGACGCGGTGGACGCCCTGCGCGCGGCGGTGCGCTCCGTGGGCAGCAGCGGTCCCCCCATCGAGATCGTGCCCTGCCAGGTCAAGTACCCCCAGGGCGCCGAGAAGATGCTCATCGAGGCCGTCTGCGGCGTGCAGGTGCCCGGTGGCAAGCTGCCGCTGCACGTGGGTGTGGTGGTCAACAACGTGGGCACCATGGCCGCGGTGGACGACTGGTTCCGCAGCGGCAAGCCGCTCATCGAGCGTGTGGTCACCGTGTCCGGGCCGGGCGTGTCCGCGCCGGCCAACCTGATGGTGCCGCTGGGGACGCCGGTGCGGGCGCTGCTCGAGGCCTGCGGTGGCGTGGCCCCCGACGCCGCGCTGGTGATCATGGGAGGCCCCATGATGGGCCAGCCCCTGCCGAGCGTCGATGTGCCGGTGGTCAAGGGCACCAGCGGCGTGCTCGTGTTCCGCGAGCGCGATCTCGCGCCGCTGGTGGAGCACGCCTGCATCCGCTGCGGGCGCTGCCTCGAGGCCTGCGCCTGCTTCCTGAACCCCTCGATCCTGGGCCGCCTGGCCCGCAAGGAGCGCTGGGACGTCATGGCGGAACATCACCTGATGGACTGCATGGAGTGCGGGGCCTGCAGCTTCACCTGTCCCTCCCGCATCCCGCTGGTGCAGCAGTTCCGGGTGGCCAAGGCTCACATCCGCCGCGCCGCGGCGCTCGAGAAGCAGCGGGGAGGCGCCTGATGTCCGCCCGTGATGTCCGCCTTGTGCTGCGCACCTCGCCCCACGATCGGGGGGCGGCCGACACCCCGTCCATCATGCGCGACGTGGTCCTGGCGCTGGTGCCCATCACCATCGCGGCGGTGTTCTACTTCGGCGTGGCCGCCGTGCTCGTCATCGGCGGCGCGGTGGCCGGCTGCCTGGCCACCGAGGCATTCTTCGCCCCCCGGGGCCAGCGCCTGGCCTCGCTCAAGGACTGGAGCGCCGTGCTCACCGGCCTGCTGCTGGGCCTGACCCTGCCCCCCAGCTTCCCCATCTGGATGGCCTTCATCGGCGGCGTGGCCGCCATCGGCCTGGGCAAGGTCGTCTGGGGCGGGCTGGGTCACAACCTCTTCAACCCGGCCCTGGTGGGGCGGGCGTTCCTGCAGGCGGCCTTCCCCACCGCCATCACCACCTGGTCACCCCAGGGCACCCGCGAGCTGGCCGTCTACGCCAGCAACCTGGCCGTGCCCTTCATGAAGGCGCCGGTGGACGCGGTCACCACCGCCACCCCCCTGGGCCTGATGAAGTTCCAGGGCCTGGACACGCCCCTGTGGGACCTGGTCATCGGCGACACCCCGGGCTCCCTCGGCGAGACCTCGGCGCTGCTCATCCTGCTCGGCGGGCTGTACCTGCTGCGCAGGCGGGCCTTCGACTGGCGCATCCCCGCGGGCATCATGCTCTCGGCGGCCATCTTCGCAGGCATCGTCTGGGCGGTGGCGCCCCAGTCGAGCCCGACCCCCTGGTTCATGCTGAGCTCCGGTGGGCTGATGTTGGGCGCCATCTTCATGGCCACCGATCCGGTCACCTCGCCCATGGCCCCCATCGGGACCTGGATCTACGCGGCGGGGATCGGGTTCTTGATCGTGCTCATCCGGCTCTGGGGCGGCCTGCCCGAGGGTGTGATGTACGCCATCTTGCTGATGAACGCGGCCACCCCGCTCATCAACCGAGGCTTCCGGCCCACCCCGTTCGGTCACGTGCGTAGCGGCGGCAAGAAGGCCAAGGAGGACGCCCCATGAGCGGCGAAGCCTCCAGCGCGCGCATGATCGCGACCCTGACCATCGCCGGCCTGGCCTCGGGCCTGCTGCTGGTGGGCGTCTACGAGGTCACCAAGCCCATCATCGAGGCCAACAACGCCGCCGCCCTCGAGCGCGCGGTCTTCCAGGTGCTCCCGGGCACCAGCTCCATGGAGCCGGTGATCCTGCGGGACGGCCAGCTGTCCATCGGCAGCGGCGCCAAGGACGAGGACGAGCTGCCCACCGTCTACCTGGGGCGCGACGACGCCGGCGGGATCACGGGCTACGCCATCCCCTGGCAGGGCGCGGGCTTCCAGGACGTCATCAAGCTGATCTACGGCTACGACCCCGCCCAGCAGCTGGTGGTGGGCATGGAGATCCTCGAGTCCATGGAGACTCCGGGCCTGGGGGACAAGATCTTCAAGGACGAGTCCTTCGTGGCCAACTTCGACGCGCTGGCCGTGGAGCCCGAGATCCTGGCCGTGGCCAACGGTGCCAAGACCCAGGCCCACGAGGTGGACTGCATCACCGGGGCGACCATCAGCTCCAAGGCGGTGGTGAAGATCATCAACGCCGGCAACGCCGAGTGGCTGCCGCGGCTGCCCGAGGGCGACCCCTGGGTCGGCGAGCCCGAGCCGCCGGCCGAGGTGGTGCCTGCGCCGGACGTCCTCCCCGAGCCGGAGACGGATCACCCCAGCGGTCCGCCCCAGGAGGTCACGCCATGAGCGACCTCAACAGCTCCGCGCGGGCGTACGCCGAGTTCGCCAAGGGCCTGTGGAAGGAGAACCCGGTCTTCGTCCAGGTGCTCGGCATGTGCCCCATGCTGGCCGTCACCAACACCGCGGTGAACGCCGTGGCCATGGGGGCCGCCACAATGTTCGTGCTGGTGGGCTCGAGCACCCTGGTCTCCCTGCTGCGCAAGTACATCCCCAAGCAGGTCCGCATCTCCACCTACATCGTCATCATCGCGACCTTCGTGACGGTCATCGACTACGTCCTCAAGGCCGCAGCGCCGGAGATCCACCGCGACCTGGGCGCCTTCATCGCCCTCATCGTCGTCAACTGCTTGATCCTCGGCCGCCAGGAGGCCTTCGCCTCCCGCAACACCCTGAAGATGGCGGTGTCCGACGCGCTGGGCATGTCGGCGGGCTTCGCCTTCGCGCTGCTCAGCCTGGGCGCGGTGCGTGAGATCCTGGGCAGCGGTTCGCTGTTCGGCGTCTCCCTGTTCGGCCCCAACTTCGAGCCCTGGGTGGTGATGATCCTGCCGCCGGGCGGCTTCATCATGCTCGGCCTGATCCTGTTCTTCTTCTCGTGGCTCGAGCAGCGAGCCCGGGATCGCCGTGCCCGCGCGGCGCAGGAAGGGGGTGCCTGATGGAGAGCTTCATCTACATCTTCGTCGGCGCCCTGGTGATCAACAACTTCACCCTGAGCTACTTCCTGGGGCTCTGCCCCTTCTTCGGGGTCTCCGGGCGGGTCACCACCGCCTTCCGGCTGGGCCTGGCCAACATCTTCGTCATGATCATCACGGCGTTCTGCGCCTGGGCCCTGAACACCTGGGTGCTGCCCCACGCGCCCTACCTCAAGATCATCAGCTACATCCTGGTGATCGCCAGCACGGTCCAGTTCGTCGAGATGGTGATCAAGAAGCTGTCCCCCGATCTGTTCCGGGCCCTGGGCATCTTCCTGCCGCTGATCACCACCAACTGCGCCATCCTCGGCTTGGCCATCTTCATGACCAACAAGAGCTACGGCCTGGCTCAGGGCATGGTCTACGCCCTGGGGGCCGGCGGCGGCGTCACCCTGGCGCTGGTGCTCATGGCGGGCCTGCGCGAAGAGGCCGAGCTGTCGGACATCCCGGCGTTGATGCGGGGAACGGCCATGAACCTGATCATCGCGGGCTTGCTGTCCCTGGCCTTCATGGGCTTCGCGGGGCTGTTCGCGGCGTCCTGATGCTCACCCACGCCCTGGCGGTGCTCGGCCTCGGTCTGGCCTGCGGGCTGTGGATCGTGGTCCAGACATGGATCGCCAGCATGGACCCCGAGCAGCCGGGGGTCGAAGGCAGCAAGGGTTGCGGCTCCAAGAGCTGCGAGCTGCCCGAGAGCGCGTGTGGCAGTTGCCTGGACAACGAGGGCTGCCAGGGCTGCTGAGCTGCCAGCTGTCAGCGGTGGAGGGGCGGGGTGGGCGCTGGTGGCGGGGGGCCTACAGCCTACGGCCCACTGCCTACAGCTCGAGGCTTGGCTGCCTGGGGCGGTGCCTCGCTGGGCCCTGGGTTTTCGCGCCCTCGGCAGGGC
>CAYZVO010000099.1:0-21060 GCA_964481655.1 uncultured Enterobacterales bacterium
CAGCACAGGCCGACGCTGGCCGCCCCTCCCCCCCTCCATGAATACGATGGGATGACGGCGAATTCCTCGCCCCCGTAGCGGGCGACGATGTCCAGGGGGCGCTGGGCCGCGGCCTGAAGGGTCCGGGCCACCACCTTGAGGCACTGGTCCCCGGCCATGTGGCCGTACTCGTCGTTGAAGCCCTTGAAGTGGTCGATGTCCACCATCAGCAGCGACAGCCAGGCGCGCTCCCGGGCGGCGTGGCGCCAGGCCATGACGAAGTACTCGTCGAAGCGGCGGCGGTTGTCCAGCCCGGTGAGGCCGTCCTGGTAGGACAGGCGCTCGAGGGCATCCCGGTGGCGCTTGAGCTCGAGGTGGGTGTTCACCCGTGCGCGCACGATGGGCTCGGAGAAGGGCCGGGTGATGTAGTCCACCGCGCCGAGGCCGAGCCCCAGGGCTTCGTCGGACTCCCGATCGCGGGCGGTCACGAAGATGACGGGGATGGACCGGGTCCAGGGGTCGTCCTGCAGGGCGCGGCAGACCTCGTAGCCGTTCAAGCCGGGCATCATCACGTCGAGCAGGATGAGGTCCGGGCGCTCGGCGGAGCGGGCGATCTCGAGGGCCTGCTCGCCGCTGGTGGCCACCACCAGCTCCGCCATGTCCTGGATGACCGCCCCCAGCAGGTGGATGTTGGTCGGGACGTCGTCGACCACCAGCACGACGGGACGGCGGGGGCTCGCGCTCATGATGGCTCTCCCTGCTCCAGGACCTCGGCCAGCCGTACCAGGGCCCGGGCTGCGACGGGGAAGTCGAAGCGGTCCAGGGCCCGCTCGAGCTGCTCGAGCTCCGGTGGTCCGTAGCCCCCCAGCGCCCCCCGCAGCTCCTGGGCGGTGCCGCGGGCGGCGAAGCTGCGCTTGCCCACCGCGGCGTGGACCGTGGCCAGGGCGTCCCGCCAGCTCTCCGGCTCGGGCTCCACCGCCGGGGCCGGCGGCGCCTCCGCCACGGCCGGCTCGAGGGCGAAGGCGGCGTCGATGGCCGCGATGAGCCGCCGGTTCTCACGCTCGAAGGCCAGCGCGCAGGCCTGGAAGCCGGCGCTGTCGCCCTCGGACAACAGGCTCTCGAGCTCGAGCGCCGCGACCCGCAGCGCGTTGGCGGAGATCATGCCCGCCAGCCCCTTGATGGTGTGGGTCATGCGCCGGGCCGCGGGCAGCTCGTCGCTCGCCACCTGCTCCCGCAGGCGGGTGGTCACCCCCCGGTAGTCCCGGGCGAAGTCCGCCAGCGCCCGCCACAGCAGGGGCTTGCGGCCTCCGAGGCGCGCCAGGGCGGCGTCCACCTGTACGGGGCTGTCGGGCGCGCGCAACAGGTCGAGGGCCGGCTCGGTGCTCTCCGGTGGCTGCTGGGGTCTGCGCTGCTGGCGCAGGTTGCCGGTCCAACGGGCGACCGTGCGCACCAGCCGTTCGGCGTCGATAGGCTTGCTCAGGTAGTCGTCCATCCCGGCCTCGAGGCAGTCCTCGCGGTCCTCCGGGCGAGCGTGGGCGGTCATGGCCACGATGGGGACACGCCGCAGCGCCATGGGCAGGGGTCCGCCGCGCCCATCGGGCAGCCCGTCGCCGGCCCGGATGCGGCGGGTGGCCTCCAGGCCGTCCATGACCGGCATCTGCACGTCCATCAGCACCAGATCGAAGCTGCGCTCGGCCACGGCCAGCACCGCCTGTTCCCCGTCGTCGACCACGCGCACGCGGGCCCCCGCTTCCTCGAGCAGCTCCCGGGCCACCAGCTGGTTGATGGCGTTGTCCTCCACCAGCAGCACCGAGCAGCTGAGCTGCTGGGGCTCGCTGCGGGGGGCGGCGCCCCGGGCGGTGACGGCCACCTCCTGCCCGAGGACGCCCACGATGGTGTCGAAGAGCAGCGACGGCTTGACCGGCTTGAGCAGGAAGCCCCGCACCCCCAGCCGCTCGGCCTGCCAGCGGATGTCGTCCCGCCCGTAGGCCGTGAGCATCACCACCGGCAGGTCCGGGAGGTCGGCGTCCGCGCCGATGCGGCGGGTGACCTCGATGCCGTCGATCCCGGGCATCTTCCAGTCCAGCACCACCAGGGAGAATGGATCGTGGGCATCCTGATCCCTCAGGGCGTTGATGGCGTCCTGGCCCCCGGCCACGGTGTGGACCCGGAAGCCCGCCCGCTGCAGCAGCTCGTCGATGTAGGTGCGCGAGGCCTCGTGATCGTCCGCGACGAGGATGCGCAGGCCGCGCAGGGCCCGGGGGGCGTTCATGGCGTTGATGGCGTGGGGCTCATCCAGGTCGAACGCGGCGGTGAAGTGGAAGCGGCTGCCCCCACCCTGGGTGCTCTCCACCCCGATCCGGCCACCCATCAGCTCCACGAGGTGGCGGCAGATGGACAGCCCCAGGCCGGTGCCGCCGTAGCGGCGGGTGGTGGAGCTGTCGGCCTGGGTGAAGGCCTCGAAGAGGGAGGGCACCTTGGTGGGGTCGATGCCGATGCCCGTGTCCCGCACGACGAACTGCAGCAGGATGCGGCCCTCGCCGCTCGAGGCGCGCTGCACCGAGACGCTGACCTCGCCTTCGTCGGTGAACTTCACCGCGTTGCCCACCAGGTTGATGAGCACCTGACCCAGGCGCAGCTCGTCGCCCACCAGGAAGCCGGGCACGTCGTCGCCCACCGAGAAGCGCAGCTGCACCCGCTTGTTGCTCAAGCGATCGGCGAACAGGGCCACGACCCCGTCGAGCACGGCATCCAAGGCGAAGCGGCTGCGCTCGAGCCGCAGCTTGCCGACCTCGATCTTCGAGAAGTCGAGCACGTCGGTGATGATGCCCAGCAGCATCTGCGCCGAGTGCCGGGTCTTCTGCACGAAGTCCCGCTGCCGATCGGTGAGCGAGGTGCGCAGGGTGAGGTCGCACAGCCCGATGATGGCGTTGAGCGGCGTGCGGATCTCGTGGCTCATGTTGGCCAGGAACTCGCTCTTGGCCCGGGTGGCGGCCTCCGCCTGCTCCCGCTGGGCGCGCAGCTCGAGCTCGTTGGCCTCGAGCTCCTGCAGCTTGTCCTCGAGATCCTGGTGCACCTGCTGCAGGCGGCGGTTCATGTCCTCCACGCCGATGCGCATGGTGTCCATGGCCGCCAGGCTCACAGCGGGCACGGGGGCGTCGAAGGCCCCCAGCGCCGTGCGCTCGAGCACCTCGGCCAGGGCGTCCACGTCCCCCAGCAGGTTGGCCTCCACACCCACCCGGCGACGGCGCTCACCCTCGGCCTGCTCGATGAGCCGGGCGAAGAGCGCCACCATCCGCGACTCGACCACGCTCAGGGGCTCGAAGGCCTCGAGCTCCGGCAGCTGCCGCGCCCCCTGCTCGAGGGCCTGCTCCAGCGTGTCCAGGAGGGACGATCTCATGGTGCCTTGTAGACGGGGTGGGTGCTGGGCGCGCGGACGTCGCCCCCTTGTGGAGAGAGCCTATCGGATCGCGTAGCGATCCTTCATGTCCACCACGTACTCGTTGATACGCGAGGGGTGCCCCATGACGAAGATGCAGCGCTCGTCACCCCGGGCGCGACAGGAGATCTCCTTGGCCACCAGCTCCACGCCGAAGGCCACCTGACACCAGCCGGAGGAGTAGCCGGCGTTCATGAAGCAGACGGGGCGCGGAGCGTCGATGCCCTCCTTCATGTAGGAGTGCGCCTCGAAGGAGAAGGGGTGATCGTAGATGAGGAAATAGTCCTCGTCGGTGCTGGGGCGGGACTCGGGGAAGATGTCCACGAAGGCCCAGCCCACGTGGGCGAAGTGCACGGGCCCCGCTGACAAGGCGGGGGGCCCCGGCTCGAGCCCCAGCCGCTCCATGAAGAACTCCGCGTCCTTGGTTCCCGCCGCGCGACCCAGGTTGTAGGCGATCTTCTCAGCGGCCAGGCGACCGTACTCGGCCTCGAGGATCTTGCGCAGCTGCACCGAGAAGGTCTGGGCGCGGGCGAGGATGTAGCGCTCGCCGCTGATCTCGATCTCGCCCTTCTCCGGGCGCTGGTCGAGCCCGGAGAAGAAGGTGTCGAGCTGCCGCTCGGCCTCGACGAACAGGGGCACGAAGGGTGGTGGACAGCGCACGTAGCGCGGAGTCTCGTCGGACATGGGTGCTCCAAGCTGCGGAACACCGATGATAGCCGAAGCTGGCCTCACCCTCCCAGTTCAACGCCGTCCTCACCCACGGAGACGACCCCCTCCAGGCTCGCCTCACCTCCGGGCCAGCTGACGCCTGTCTCGCTCAGCTCGAGGCCCCCATCCACACCGGGCTCGGCGACGCGGGCCACGGTGAGCCAGCGGGTGGGGCCGTCGATGGTGAGCTCGGCCGCCAGCACGCTGTGGTCCTGGTAGTCGCTGTAGCTGAAGGCGTGCTCCTCGATGCGCTCGCTGTAGACTGGCTCGCCGTCGGCGATGACCGTGAGCTGCAGCTCGAGATCCTCGATGCTCCAGTGGGCCAGCGCCCCCTCGAGGGCCATGCCGGTGGTGGGCCCCTGGGTCAGCAGGGTGAGATCCAGGGAGCCACCGCCATCGGGCTCCACACGATCCCAGACCACCAGCACGTCGGGGCCCGCCAGCACCACCGAGCGGGTCCAGGCCATGCCCTCGTAGGCGGTGTGGCCCGTGGCCACCTGCAGCGCGCCCTGGGTGTCCACACCGTCGATGAAGGCCTCCGCCGTGCCCGGGCCCTCGCCGCCCACCAGGAAGATGTTGTGGGCCTCGGGGTCCATGACCTCGTTGTGGTCACTCCAGTTGCCGTAGCCGGAGTCGATGAGCAGGTAGTGCCCGCGGGCGGCCCAGAGGTAGGCCAGGGTGTCGGCGTGCTCGTGGCCGCCGCCGCCGTCCCGGGCCACGCCGTGCTCGGCCTGCAGCAGCGCGTAGGCGGAGTCCCGCTCCCAGCCGTCCCGCAGCACCGCCCAGCCGGCGTCGGGGCGGGCGATGGGGCCCAGCTCTGGGGCCAGGCCCGCGGGCGCGGTGTCCCAGGCCAGGATGCTGTCGGCGGACAGCTCCACCGAGCCAGCCGAGTGCCAGGTCGCGGCCTGGAAGTCCCAGGCCCAGGCCGCCGCCTCGGAGTCGCACAGCCCCGCCACCAGCCCCATGTGGGCCGAGGCCAGGTTGCTGTCGTCGGTGTTCGGGCCGTAGCCCGCGGGCATCATGTGCTCGGCGAAGCGCTCGAAGCCCTCGCAGACCAGGGGGTCCCGCAGGGGTGAGTGCTGATCCTCGAGCACCGACTCGCAGTCGGCGTCGGGGTCGTGGTCGCAGACCCGCATCACCGGCAGCGTCGCGTCGCCCAGCCAGCGGTCCAAAGCCGCCATGAAGGGCAGCTCCGACTCCATGCCGTAGACCAGGTAGCTGGGCCCCTCGGCGTAGCCGCCGTCGGCGGCGTGCAGCACCGGGTGCAGGCGGTTCAGCTCGGCCACGGCGTAGTTGACGTAGCGGGCGGAGCGGGGATCATCGGGCAGGCCCATGCCCAGGGCGCCGAAGGTGGCCGCCAGCTTGGTGGCGTGGTTGTTCTGGGCGTACTGCATCCACTGGGGGTAGGTCTCGACGTAGAAGCCCCAGAGGAACTCCCCGAGCTGATGCAGCCGCTCGTGGGCGGCGGCGGGGTCGTGGCTGTCGGGGTAGCCCACAGCCAGCAGCAGATCGTAGGCCCGGGCCCCCTGCAGCAGGCCCTGCCCGGCCCGCAGGTCGGTGTAGAACACGGTGGTGGCGTCGATCTCCGCTTCCACGGGCAGGATCTCGAGGATCGAGGCCGACTTGGCGCCCGCGTCCACGTCACCCAGCGCGTACGAGACCGCGCAGGCGAAGGCGATGTTGCCGTTGGTGGTGGACGAGCTCAGGGTCACGTCGTCTTCGACCGGCTCGGCCGCGCAGCGGCTGGTGATGCGAGACAGCAGGCTGCTCCAGGGCTCCCCCTCCTGGGCGGCCAGCGTCGGCAGCCGCTCCAGGCCGTCGGGATCCGTGAGCAGCCGTGGCCGCTCGGTCCACTCCGGGTGCCAGGCCGCGGCCGAGGATGGATCGAGGGGATCGCTGCCCTGCTCCAGCTCCGTGCCGTTGTCGATCCCGTCACCGTCGGCGTCGCCCGCCGGGTCCAGGGCGGTGTCGTCGGGAGGCGAGTCGGAATCGACCGCTGGGTCGGGGGAGCAGGCGGCGAGGAACAGCAGGAGAGCGATGCGCATGGTGCCCGGAGCATAGCCGTCGGGGCCGCCCGCGGACAGGCACCGCGGGGCCCTGCGCGAGCTGTGGTAGGGTCCTGGTTTCCCTGCCCATCCCATCGAGGTCTCCGTGGTCGCTGCAGCCTCCGACAAGCTCGCCGAAATCTCAGCCAGGTACCGTGGCTGGCGCTTCCGGGTCTTCTTCGCCGCCTGGAGCATGTACGCCACCTACTACATGTGCCGGGCCAACATCTCCGTGGCCGTGCCCGAGCTGCAGGACCTGTTGGGCGGCGGCACCGCCACCGAGAAGTCCATCCTGCTGGTCGGCGCCATCCTCACCGGCACCAAGCTGGCCTACGGCTTCGGCCAGCTCATCAACGGCATCCTGGGCGACCGCTTCGGTCCGCGCAAGGTCGCCACCATCGGCATGCTCATCTCGGCCTGCATGAACCTGGCCTTCGGTATGGCGGGCTCCTTCCCCGCCTTCATGGGCATCTGGCTGGTCAACGGCCTGTCCCAGGCCACCGGGGCGCCCTCGCGCATCAAGGTGCTGGCCAACTGGTTCTCGCCCACCCAGCGCGGCAAGATGATGGGCTTTTTGGGCACCGACTACGTGATCGGCAACGCGGTCTCCTGGATCCTCTCCGGCTGGTTGCTCACCCAGTTCGGCTGGCGGGCGGTCTTCTGGGTGCCGGGCGTGATCATGTTCTTCTCCGCCGCCCACGTCTGGTGGCGGATGCGCAACGCCCCCGAGGACGTGGGGCTGCCCACCATCGAGCAGTACGAGAAGCTGCTGTCGGGCGAGGCCGACGCCGAGAAGGAGCTCGGCGAGGTCCCGGCGGAAGGCGACGAGTACGCCGGCTGGGACTTCGTGGTCAAGCAGGCCCTGCTCAACCCCAAGGTCTGGATCGTGGGCTTCGCCTACTTCGGCGTGGACCTGTTCCGCTACGGCTTCCTGGACTGGTCCTTCGCCTACCTCATCGACCAAGGCGCCCCCGTGGGCAAGGCCGTGCTCAAGATCGCCATGCTCCCCACCGTGGGCGCCATCGGCATCATCTCCTCGGGCTGGCTGACCGACAAGCTCGGCGGCCGCCGGGCCCCGGTCATCTCGGTGATGCTCGTCATCTCAGCCATCCTGGCCTACGTCTTCCGCATCACCTCCCAGGGCGGCGACGCCTCCAGCATGACCTGGTCCCTGGTCGTGCTGGGCGGCATCGGCTTCTTCCTCTACGGCCCCCACCTGCTGATGGGCGCCACCATCGCCATGGACCTGGGCTCCCGCAAGGCCTCGGCCACCGCGTCCGGGGTCATCGACTGGCTCGGCTACATGGGCGCGGCCGTGGCGGGCATCGGCACCGCCTGGGCCCGCAACATGTGGGGCTGGGACGGCGCCTTCGCCCTGTGGATCGCCTCCGCCGTGCTGGCCGCGGCCCTGATGCTGCTGCTGTGGAACTACAAGACCGACGAGAACGCCCAGTTCCACTAGGCCGGGGGAGGCCCGCATGATCGGCTTCTTCCGCACCCGGCCCGACACGCCACCGTTCAGCCAGGACAAGGCCGAGATCCGAGCCAAGTACGAGCGCATGCGCTGGTCGGTCTTCCTGTCGACCATCGTCGGCTACGGCATGTTCTACACCTGCCGGATCAACTTCTCGGTGGCCAAGAAGCCCATGCTCGACGAGAGCATCCTGACGACCACCGAGATGGGGGTCATCGGCACGATCATGCTGGTGGTCTACGCGGTGGGCAAGGCCAGCAACGGGTTCCTGGCCGACCGCGCCAACATCGCCCGCTTCATGTCCACGGGCCTGCTGATCTCGGCGCTGGCGAACCTGGCGTTTGGCTTCATGACCTGGTTCTGGGTCTTCGCCATCCTGTGGGGCATCTCGGGCTGGTTCCAGTCCATGGGCTCGGCCCCGTCGGTGGTGGCCCTGTCCCACTGGTTCTCCAATCGCGAGCGAGGCACCCGCTACGGGGTGTGGAGCACCTGCCACAGCATCGGCGAGGCCCTGACCTTCCTGGTCACCGCCAGCCTGGTGGCCTGGCTGGGCTGGCGCTGGGGCTTCTGGGGGCCGGGCGTGCTGGGCGTACTGGCGGCGCTGATCCTGTACAAGACCCTCAAGGACCGCCCCCAGACCTACGGCCTGCCGCACATCAGCGAGTACAAGCAGGACGACACCGGGGTGAAGGTCGAGGAGGGCGAGGGTCGACCCACCGGGCGCGCCCAGCTGATGGTGCTGAAGAACCCCTACATCTGGGTGCTGGGGTTGGCGTCCGCCAGCATCTACATGGCCCGCTACGGCATGAACAACTGGGGCGTGCTCTACCTGCAGGAGGTCAAGGGCTACGAGCTGGCCGCCGCGGGCGCGGTGATGGGCACCTACCCCCTGCTCGGGCTCGGCGGGGCCGCGGTCTCCGGCTGGTTCTCCGACCGCTTCTTCGGCGCCAAGCGCAACATGCCGGCGCTGATCTTCGGGCTGATGGAGCTGGGCTCCCTGGTGGCCCTGTTCATGATCCCGCCGGGCATGCAGTGGGCCGACATGCTCGCGCTGGGCTGCTTCGGCTTCGCCCTGGGGGGCCTGCTGGTCTACCTGGGGGGCTTGATGGCCGTGGACCTCTCGGCCCAGGACGCCGCCGGCGCCGCCATGGGGGTGGTGGGGATGTTCTCCTACCTGGGCGCCGCCCTGCAGGACACGGTCAGCGGCATGCTGCTGGACGCCGACGCCACGGTGATCGACGGCGTGACGGTCTACGACTTCGGCTCGGTGCAGCTGTTCTGGGTGGGGGCCTCGGTGCTCTCGATCCTGCTCGCCGCCTGCACCTGGCCGGCCTACCGCAAGCTCTGACCGCGCGCTCCGGGAGTGTCCCCGGCCCATCGGGTGTCCTGGGATCACCCCCTCCCCAGGAGCGTACCGATGACCCGTCCGATCACCACGGCCCTGCTGGGCCTGTGCATGCTGGTCCTGTCCGGCTGCCTGCTCGAAGACACCCGCCACACCCTGTTCATCGAGCCGGACGGCGGCGTGACCTGGCGGGTGGTGCGGGATCTGATCCGCTCCGACAAGGACGACATCGCCGACCGCTACGACGAGGAGGCGGGGCTGCTGGCCGCCGTGGACGGTGGCGAAGAGGGCTGGAGCGAGACCCTCAGCGAGTGGGGCGCCAAGGAGGTCCACGCCGAGCTGCTCCGGACGGAGCGGCCCTACACCGTGGTGGTCCGCGCGCGCTTCCCCCACGTCGAGGACCTGCTGACCGGCCTGCTCGAGGACGCAGATGACGAGCTGAGGTTCAGCTTCGAGGAGCAGGGCAGCCTGCGCACGCTCCGGATCTTGCCGCCCCCTTCCGACGACGATGAGCCCGAGGCCGCGGACCCGCCCCACCCCGAGGACGCCGCCGACCCCGTGAGCGAGCTTCGGCTGGTGCTCACCCAGGGGCGCTTCATCGA
The DNA here is from genome assembly GCA_964481655.1 of uncultured Enterobacterales bacterium. GTDB lineage: Bacteria > Myxococcota_A > UBA796 > UBA796 > JAFGLY01 > CALDOK01. The sequence continues at coordinate 9,593 of CAYZVO010000099.1, forward strand.
CGCGCAGGGCTTCGCCCTGTCCGAGGACGGCGCCGTGGCCGTGCCCCTCGAGCAGCGCGACGACCGCGAGCGGGTGGAGCTGCTGCTGGTCTGGGACCTCGAGGCTTAGCCGTCGTCGAGGGCCACGCCCACGGCCTGCAGCAGGGCTTCCGAGGTGAAGGGCTTGGCCAGGAAGTGCGTGCTCTCGCCGTCCGCTCCGTGCCGGACGATGGTCTCGTCGGTGTAGCCGGACATGAACAGCACCTTCACCCCCGGGCGGGCCCGGAGCAGGCGCTCCACCAGCTCGCTGCCTCCCATCACGGGCATGACCACGTCGGTGACCAACAGCGCGATCTCACCCTCGTGGGCGGCGCTCAGGCGCAGGGCCTGCTCGCCGTCCGCGGCGGTCAGCACCCGGTAGCCGGCGCGCCGCAGGGACCGGCCCAGCGCCCGGCGCAGGGCGTCCTCGTCCTCGGCCAGCAGGATGGTCCCTGCGCCGCCGACGTGCACCGGGGCCACGGCGGGCACAGGGACCACAGCCGGCTCCGCGTCCACCCGCGGCAGGTAGATGTCGAAGCGGGCGCCCTGGAGTGGGGCCGAGCTGACGAACACCTCGCCTTCGCTCTGCTTGATGATGCCGTAGACGGTGGACAGGCCGAGCCCGGTGCCCTTTCCCTTGGGCTTGGTGGTGAAGAAGGGCTCGAAGATCCGGGCCTGGACGGCCTCGTCCATGCCCTGGCCCGTGTCCGCCAGGCTCAGGCGCACCCAGGAGCCGATCCCCACCGGGTGGTGCGGGGTGGGGTCGCCCTCCCGCAGCTCCACGTTGGCGGTCTCGAGGATCAGGGTGCCCCCGTCGGGCATGGCGTCCCGGGCGTTCAGGGCCAGGTTCATGAGCACCTGCTCGATCTGACCGGGGTCCGCGCGGACCCGCCCGAGCTCGGCCTCGAGCCGGGGCTCGTAGCGCACGGTGTCACCCAGGACCCGGCGGAACATGTTCTCCACCCCGGCGAGGACCGCGTTGAGATCGAGGGAGACGGGCTCGCGGAGCTGCTTGCGCCCGAAGGCCAGCAGCTGCTGGGTGAGATCCGCCGCTTGGCGGGCGGCCCGCTTGACCTCGACCAGGTCCGCCTCCACCGGCGTGCCGTCGGGGAGGCCCACCAGGGCCAGCTCGGTGTAGCTCAGGATCACCGACAACAGGTTGTTGAAGTCGTGGGCCACACCGCCAGCCAGGCGCCCCACGGTCTCCAGGCGCTGGGCCTGGGCGTAGCGGCGCTCGAGCTCCCGGATGGTGCGCCGCTGCTCGGCGCGCTCGCTGATGTCGCGGATGGTGCCGACCACCTTGAGGGGCGCGCCCTGCTCGTCCCGGATCAGCCGGGCGGAGGCGTGGACAGTGCGCCGCGGCGAGCCGTCCTCCGGGTCGATCTCGAACTCGATGTCGCGGGCACTCTCGCGCTCCAGGAGCTGCTGGAAGGCCTCCTGGAGCCGCGTGGGATCCGGGACGCAGCCGTTCATCCGCTCCACGGTGACGACCTCGCACGACGGATCCTGGCCGAAGATCCGCCGCAGCTCCTCGGACTGCCAGATCTCGCCTGTGCCCAGATCGTGCTCGTAGCTCCCCACCCGACCGACCCGCTGGGCCATGCGGTAGCGGGCCTCGCTCTCCTGGAGTTCCCGCTCGGCCATGCGCTGGGCGTAGGTGTCCTCGAACATGGCCACCACGCGCCCCGAAGGCAGGCGGAAGATGGTGTTCTCGACCCACTGGGTGATGCGCTGGTCCTCGTACTTCTTCAACGGGATCCGGACGGTCTCGCCGGTGCGCCAGGCCTCGGCCAGCGTGGCGATCAGGCCGATGGAGCGCTCGCCGGGGAACAGCTCGCTCAGCCGCTGGCCCACCACCTGTTCCTTGGTGTAGTGGGTGATCTCCTCGGCCATCGCGTTCATCCGCACGAAGACGAAGTCGGACCCGTCGTCCACAGCCTCGTAGATGGCCACGGCCTTGTCCATGCTGTCCATCACCTCGGACAGCAGCACCTCGCTCTCCCGGATCCGCTCCGCGGACCGGACCTGCTCGGTCACGTCGTCGTAGACCGCCATGATGCGGTCGTCGTCCAGCCGGAAGACGCGGTTCTCGTAGTAGTTGGCGAAGCTGTCGTCGACGTAGACCTTGGCCGGGTAGTAGCCGGGCTCGCCGGTCAACCAGACCTGCCTGAAGACCTCGAGCAGGCCGAACTTCTCGATGCTGGGCCGGAGCTGGTCCAGGGGCTTGCCCACCACCTGGTCGAGGGTCTTGCCCTCGTGCTCGAGGGCCGCCTGGTTGAAGTGGAGGATGACGTAGTCGCAGCCCCGGAGGCCATCGTTCAGCACACGGTAGATCGCCACGCCGCTGCGGAGGTGGTGGATGACCTGATCGTAGCTGGTCGTGTGCCCCGTACTCGTCATGTGTTCGTCTCCCTGGTCCTCACATCCTCGCGATCACCCTATCGAACACACCGCCGCTGACAACATAGTGAGCGGGCTACCCTCGCAAGTCAACCGCGCCCTGCGGCAGCTGCGAGCCCCCGACGACGAGGTGATCTTCGCCCACAACGCCCACATCGTCGGGGCAGGGGGGGGAACACGGGAGCGCTGATCAGGGACCGTCCCAGGGGTCGGCGTAGCGGCTGCCCCAGGCGGTGCAGTCCTCGTTGAGCCAGCTCAGCTCGTCCGTGGCCGGATCGACCTCGAAGACCGCGTAGCTGTCCGGGTCGTAGCGGGTGGAGGCCAGCACCATGTGGGGCACGCCGTGGCGCTGCGCGAAGTCCATCCACAGGTGCACGTGCCCGGAGAACACCATGCGCACGCTGTCGGCATGGGCCGTGAGCACAGCCTCGAGGCCGTCCCGCAGGGCGCCGGCGTCGGGCTCCTGGGCCTCGAGCTGGAACAGGGGGAAGTGCAGGAAGACCACCGCGGGCAGCCCGTCAGACAGCTGCTCTTCGAGCCAGTCCAGCTGCTCGACCCCCAGGGAGCCCGCGCTCTTGTCGTAGCGCTCGCTGTCGGGATCCCAGGTCTCGCCGAGGAAGTTGTTCACGTGCAGGAAGCGCCAGCCGCCGATGTCCACCGCGTAGTAGGGCTCGATGCCGAGCTTCTCGAGGAACAGCTCGTGGGTGAAGTCGTGGGAGATGTCGGGCACGTCGTAGTCGTGGTTGCCCAGCCCCGGCCAGAGGGGCATGGCGAAGCCGTCGGCGATCTCCGCAGCCACGTCCCAGCGGGTCTCGTGCTCGAGGTAGAAGTCCCACTCGTCCGACGGGTAGTTGTGGATGAAGTCCCCGGCCACGAAGACCGCCTCGGGCAGCGGGTCGTAGCCGTTGATCCGTTCCCGGGCGGCCTCGAGGCGCTCCCGGGTCAGGTAGATGGACTCGGTGTCCAGATCGCTGCCCTCCACACCGTCGTAGAAGTCGTCGATCAGGTGGGTGTCCGCCATGGCCACGAAGCGCCAGGGCTCATCCACCGGCGCGGCGCTGTCGTCCGGCTGGGGGCAGCCGGTCAGCAGCAGCGCGGCGAGGGGGAGCCAGGCGATCATGACAGGGGCCTATCACAGGCCCGCGGAGAATCTCAGAGCGTCCCGCCGAAGACCACGGTGAGGGTACCCTCGCCGTAGGTCGACGAGAGCACGTCGTTCACGCCGTCGCTGTTCAGGTCCCCCACCCCCGGGGAGTGCCCCTGGTAGCCGTAGGTGGCGGTGCCGATGATGCTGCCGTCGGCGTCCTTGGCCGACACCACGCCCGCGGAGACCGGGCCCATGAAGAGGTAGGTGGCGCCGCCGTCGCTGACCGACGAGCCGCTCGAGTCGATGACGTTCTCGCCGTAGGCACCCACCAGCACGTCGGCGTAGCCGTTGTCGTCCACGTCCCCCAGGGCGACACCCTCGCCCAGGTAGTCGTAGTCCGCCCCGCCCTCGATGATGGTCGAGGCCACGGTGTCGACGCTGGCCGTGCCCGCGCCGATGCCGGGGCCACCCATCACCAGGAAGGCGCCGCCGCAGGAGTAGTAGGAGCCGCCGCTGCCGTCGTAGCCGTCGGCGCCGATGAGGACGTCGTCGTAGCCGTCGCCGTCCACATCGCCGGCCCCCGCCAGGCCCTCGCCGAGGTAGTCGGAGCCGACCGCGCCGGTCCAGGTCGCGTCGGCGGTGGTGACGCTGAACTCACCGGACCTGGGCGCGGAGGCGTCGCTGAGGAACAGGTAGACCGCGCCCGCGTAGGAGCCGCCGGCGTCGGCGCTTCGGGCCCCCAGCAGCAGGTCGTCCGTGCCGTCACCGTCCACATCGCCCGCCGACGCCAGCTGCCGCTCGTCCCCTACGTAGTCGTAGCTGCTCGAGCCGGTGAACTTGGCGCCATAGACCATCTCGATGGGGTACTCGCCCACCAACGCCAGCGAGCCGTAGACGAGGTAGACCGCGCCCGCCCCGGAGCCGCCTGTGTCCTCGCCGCTGGCGCCCACCAGGAAGTCGTCCACGCCGTCGCCGTTCTGATCACCGACGTAGCTCAGGGCCTCGCCCAGGTAGTCGGAGCTGTTCACGCCGTACAACGCCAGGGTGGCCTCGTCGGCGGCCAGCCCGCTGGCGGACAGGGACACGGAGCCCGGGAAGAGGTAGACGGTGCCGCTGCCGCTGGCGTAGTCATCCGCCGAGTAGGCGCCCACCAGCACGTCCGCGAGGCCGTCGCCGTCCGCGTCACCGTCCGCGTCCACCGCCTTGCCGAAGTAGTCGTAGCTGGCGCCGCCGAACATGACGGCGTCCGCCGCGCTGCTGAGGTCCATGTCTCCGGTGAAGGGGCCGTAGGCCCAGTACAGGGCCCCGGCGCTCGAGCTCCCCGCGGGGTTCTCCTCCTGGTAGGCGCAGACCACCAGATCCTGGAAGCCGTCGCCGTCCAGATCGGCCACCGAGTGCGCGTAGCCGAAGTACTCGCCGCTGGCCCCCGAGAGCAGCAGGTCGCCGTAGCTGTCCTCGATCTCGCCGGACAGCCCGCAGCCGGCCGCGTCCCCCGAGCAGTCGTTGTCCACGCCGTCGTTGCAGATCTCGGCCTCGGCCGGGCTCACGGAGAGATCGCCGTCGTCGCAGTCCGTGGCGTCCAGGGTCCACCAGTCGGTCGCGTCCGAGGGATCGTCGCAGTACAGCGTCCCCGCGTCGTCCGCGTCACCGTAGCCGTCCATGTCGGCGTCCGGGTACCAGAGCACCGCCGAGGCGTCGAGGTCCACGGAGTCGTCGGCGTCGTCGGCCAGGCCGTCGCAGTCCTCGTCCACGTCGCCCTCGTCGCACAGCTCCTGGCCATCGGGGTTGATGCTGGCGTCGCCGTCGTCGCAGTCCAGGCCCTCGGCCACCCAGGCGCCGTAGATGTCCGTGGGGTCCTCGCAGGAGGCGACCGTCTCACCGTGGAGGTTGCCGTAGCCGTCCAGATCGGCGTCCTGGTACCAGGTGGGCATGGTGCTGGCGTCCACGCCGGGGTCGTCGTCGTCCGCGAAGCCGCTGCAGTCCTCGTCGATGTTGGCCTCGTCGCAGACCTCGGTGGCCCCGGGATTGACCGCGGCGTCCTCGTCGTCACAGTCCGTGGCGTTGTCCGCCAGGCCGTCGATGGGATCGCAGGCCAGGGAGACCTCGGCGCCGATGGCCCCGTAGCCGTCGCCGTCGCCGTCCGTGTAGAAGGCCAGCAGGGTGCTGGCGTCCACGGCGTCGGCGTCATCCACCAGGCCGTCGCAGTCCTCGTCCAGGTCGGCGTCGTCGCAGACCTCGGTGGCCGCGGGGTTGACCGCGGCGTCGCCGTCGTCGCAGTCACCCCCGATCTCCGTGGTGCCCGAGGGCTGCTCACAGGCCAGCGCTCCGCTGTCGCTGTCGCCGTAGCCGTCACCGTCCACGTCGGTGTACCAGAGGCTGCCCGCGCCGACCTCCGGATCGCCGTCGTCGCAGTCCACGTCGGTCATGATGCCGTCGCCATCCCCGTCGACCACGGCAGCGCCCGTGTCGTCCTTGTCACCGCAGCCGGTGGAGATGAGCAGGAGGGCGGAGGCGGTGAGCAGAGCGCGCATGGGTGTCCCTCGGGAGGTTCGATGCCCACCCAGCCTACCAGACCCCCGGGACCCGCCTCCCGCAACGGCAGTGACCCCGGCCACTCAATTCGTCTCGGAGCACCTGGGTTCCCAGCCGCTCCACCAGGGTCTCGCCACAGCCCGGGCAGTGGGTGTGGTTGCCGGTGTGGGGCGCCAGGTTCGTGAGGTAGACGTGCTCGATCCCCGCCGCGAGGCCGAGGTCGTGCGCGGCCGCCAGCGTCGCCTCGGGGGTCTTGGGCAGGTGTCCGAGCTGCCAGGACGGCCAGAACTGGGAGAAGTGCAGGGGCACCCCCGTCCCGACCCGTGTCCCGAGCTCATCCACCAGCCGGGTGAGGTCCGCTTCGCTGTCGTTGAGGGTCGGCACCACCAGGTTCACCAGCTCGAGCCAGCAGTCGGTCCGACGGTGCAGGATCTCCACCGCCTCGAAGACCGGCTCCGGACCCACGCCCACCAGCTCGCGGTGGGCCGCCGGGTCGGCGCCCTTGACCGTCACCGCGATGGCGTCCAGGTGCTCGGCGAAGGCCAACAGGGGCTCGGGCTCCACGAAGCAGGCGCTGCCCGCGATGACCCCCATGCCCGCCGCACGGGCCGCCACCGCCACGTCGATGGCGTACTCGAGCCAGGCCACAGGCTCGGTGTAGCCAAACGAGATCACCTCGACGCCCCGGGCCCGGGCCGCGCGCACCAGCTCGCCAGGCTCGAGGAAGCTGGCCCGGCGCAGGCTGTCGGGTCGGCGCTGGCTGATGTCGGCGTTCTGGCAGTAGGCGCAGCGCAGGTTGCAGCCCCCCACCCCGAGGTGCAGGGCCCGGGTCCCCGGGCGCCAGTGGTACAGCGGCAGCATCTCCACCGCGTCCACCTCGAGGATGCAGGGCAGGCCCCAGCCCCGGGCGATCAGCTCGCCGCCGTGGTTGCTGCGGGAGCGGCACTCGCCGGTCTGCCCCCGGGACAGCAGGCAGTGCCGCGGGCAGACCTCACAGCGCACGCGCCCGTCGGGCAGGGGGGTGACGAAGTCCACGGCCCGACGAGGGGTCAAGGCGAGGGCCGGGTCGACGGCGCACAGGGCGCAGCCCGAGGCCATCAAGCCCAGCAGATCCCGACGGGAGGGGTTCACGGTGCGCCCCCCTCGCCGAAGCGCAGGGCCGTGACCTCGAGGAAGGCGGGATCGAGCATGAAGTGGGCCGCCACGCCCGGGCCGCCCGCGGCCTGCTGGGCGTCGAGCAGCGCCAGCCGGGCCTCGTGCAGCATGTCCTCCCGCGCCAACTGGTCCAGCAGGTCATCCTCGATCAAGGCGAAGCCCACCTCGTCCACCGCGCTGGCCGCGGCGAGGACACCGCGCACCTCGGCCTCGCGGCCCGGGGGCAGCGGCCCGAGCTGGCGCTCCTCGCCCTCGAGCAGCCGCGCCACGGCTCGATCCTGCCCGTCCGCGTCCAGCCGACGGGCGCGCTCGAGCCAGCGCTCGTAGCGATCACCGCCCCCGGCCTGGCCGGCGCGCACCGGCTCGCTGAGATCCCGCGGAGGCAGCAGGCAGGGGGAGAAGCCGCGCAGGACCTCGACCTGGCCCGGATCCAGGAGAGCCTCCACGGCTCCCTCGGCCCCCTCCCCGCCCGCCAGATCCAACAGCGCCGCGGCCTGACCGGCCTGCAGGTGCAGCCCGTTCAGCAGGTTCCAGGATGTGATCTCGTCGCGCAGCTGTCGCAGCTCGTCCCAGGTCGGGTCCACCGCGTCGCAGGCGGCGCCGGCCTCCCCGAGGACCGGGGGGGGCCCCGCCTCCGCCAGGGCGTACAGCTCCGCGGCGATGGCCGGCTCCTGGAGGGCCCGGCCAAGCCGGGACAGCGTCGGGCGCCGCTGCGCCGCCAGGCTGTCCAGCTCCTCGCGCAGCGCGCCGTGGGCACCCCGGCCACTCCTGTCGAGCTGGGCTCTCTGCGCGGGCGTCAGCACGTCCCGAGCCTCGACCTCCAGCTGCGCCAGCCCCTCCACGATGAGGTCCCGATCCTCCCGCAGCGCCTCGGAGGCCGCCTTGGCCCGGCGCCAGACCTCGGGGTCGGGGGTGCCGTCCACGGCCACGATGGCCCGCAGGTCGTCCCAGGCCTCGGCGGTCTCGGGGGCCAGCTCCGCGATCCGCAGACACTGCTCGAGGCGCAGGGCCGCCGCCTCGTCCAGCAAGGGGACCAGGGCCTCGGCCTGAGCCGGGGTGATGGCGAGCCTGGCCAGCCTGCGCTCGGCCTGTTCTGGGGTGAGCTCGGCCGGCGCCGCGGAGGCGGCCAGGGGCAGCAGCAGGGCGGGGAGGATGGCTCGGCGCACGGTCACCTCGGGGTGTCGTTGTACAGACACCAGCCTCGGCCGTTCGCGTTGCCTGCCCGTCACCTGACGCCGAAGAAGCCCTGCGGTGTGTGAAGGATTGTCAAGACGGGCCGCCCTACCAGCTCTCGTCCGCCTCGCGGAACATGATGTTCGCGCCGAACCACAGGGCGCTGCTCTCGTCGGCGGTGACCACCTCCGTGGGGAAGGCCAGCGCCGTGCCCACGCCGTGGCGACCCTCGGTGAAGCTGACGGCCTCGGCGGTGCTGATGGGAGCGCCGTAGACGTAGTAGTCGTAGTTGTACTGGAAGGCCTGGTTCACCACGATGTAGTCGCCGGGCGCCAGCTCCACGGGGTCCAGCCCCACCCAGCGGAAGTCGCCGTACCAGGAGCTGTCGGCCATGTCCCAGGCGGGCATGTCGGCCACGAGCAGCAGCTCCCGGGTGGTGGTGTCCCACAGGGCGATCTCGGCGCTGTGGGCCAGGCCGTCGGTCCCCAGATCGAAGATCCCCAGGTCGGTGAGCACCACCGGCTCGTGCAGGGCGAAGCGGTATCCCACGGTGTAGTTGCCCGTGTAGTGGTAGCTGTAGCTGCCGGTCAGCCGCACCGCGGCGGTGGGCAGGGCTGGCGTGTCCTCGCCCAAGAGGGTCGCCGCGAAGCGCTCGCCCATGACCCGCTGGCCCAGCCCCTGGTAGTGGCAGCCGTCGTAGGGGTAGTTGCCGAGATCCTCGGTCTCGAAGGCGTGGACCTCGGGGCTGGCGTCGGCCACGGCCTGCTGCGCGGCGCGGACCTGCGCCCGCCAGGGGGTGTAGCCCTCGCAGTCGATGAGCCCCATCGAGAAGGGGAGCTCGTCCACGCCGACGTCCTCGCGCACACGGCCGATGAAGTGCTGCAGGTTCTGCTCGTAGACGGCGGCCCAGGACTCCACCGTGGCGTCCGCCTCGCCCTGCATCCAGATCATGCCGGCGATCTCGGTGTCCACGCCCTGGGCGTCCAGCTCGGCCAGCCCGTCGCGCACGGTCTCGAGCCACACCGCGTAGCCGTCGCCGATGGCGGGATCCTCGTCGTGCTCCCCCGGGTGCCAGTACGAGGCCAGATCGGTGCCCCCCACGGCGTGCTTGATGAGGTAGACCTCGCGCTCCGGGTGGGCGTCGGCCATGGCGCGACCGAAGCTGACCTCGGGGCCCATGTAGGTGGCCGAGCCGCTCGAGTAGTCGCTGGACGGCTGCAGGCCCCGCCAGGCAGGCCAGCCGGACCAGTAGATCCACACGTCGTCCTGGGACACCCGGAGCGAGGGGGGCAGGGACGAGGCCTGACCGACGCCGACCATGTTGGACTGGCCGCCCAGCAGGTAGACCAGGGCCGGCTGCTCGACGAAGCCGGTGTCCGTGTCGGCGTCGCTGTCCGCGTCCGTGTCGCTGTCGGTGTCCGAGTCGGCGTCCATGTCCGTGTCCGTGTCCCCCAGCTCCGGGATGCACTCCCCGTCGCGCTCGACGGTGCCGGGGCCACAGGCCAGGTCCGAGGGATCGCAGCCGAACAGGATGGGGACGAGCAGGGCGAGCACACGCATGGGCACCTCCGAACCCACGGTAGCCCGGCGCCGACCCGGAGATCAGCCCTTCTGGGCGATGATGTCCTTCACCTTGATCTCGGGGTGGTGGTAGCGCCGCTCCCCGACGGTCTTGTCCTTCACGTCGATGGCTTCCTTCGGACACCACTGCAGGCAGCCCATGCACTGCTCGCACTTGTTCTTCCAGCTGGGCTCTCCGTCCACCATGGCGATGTTGTCCACCGGGCAGAGCTTCGCGCAGATGCCGCAGCCGTTGCAGGACTCCTGGACCCGGTAGCTCTTGTCGCTGACCTTCACGTACTTGTAGCCGAGCTTGTAGAGCAGCCCGGGGTGGACCCAGGCCCGGAACCGGTCGTGCTCGGCATGCACCACCCGCTCGCCGCCCTCGATGATCCCGGCGAGCTCTTCGACCTTCTCGGCGGCCTTGCTGATGCGCTCGGCCACCTCGGCCTCCTCGGGTGCGCCGCCGAAGGGGATGTAGTTGGACTGGACCGACAGGTAGAGCCCCTGGGCCAGGTCGAGGCCCCGGCGCTGGAACTGCCGCTGCACCTGCACGAACAGGTCCCCCGGGTCCCCGCCGCCGTTGACCACCACGAACACGGGCGCCTTCGTCTGCAGCTTGTCCACGAAGTCCACCACGATGTGGGGCAGCCGGTACATGTAGACGGGCACCACGATGCCCACCCGATCGACCTCGGGGGCGAGCTCCCCCTCGCGCAGGGCCCTGACGATGGGGACGGGCTCGCCGGCGTCGAGGCGCTCGGCCAGCAGGCGCGCGATCCAGAGCGAGTTGCCGGTGCCGGTGAAGTGGTAGATGCGCGTGGTCATGGGGGGCCTCCGAGGGGACAGGTAGCGCCTACGCACTCGGAAGGCCGGAGAAACCACCAGCCTTCGGGCGGTCGAACCACCGCAGCGCCGACAACACTCCACCTTCGCCGCGAACGGTCGAGGTTTCGGGCGAAGTCCGCTGGCAACTCCGGGGGTTCGCGCCGAACCCACCAAGTTGCCGGCGGAATCGGCCCCGATCACGCCGACAACCCCAGGGGTTCGCGGCGAAGGAGCCAGGTTGTCGGCGAGGAGAGCCAGGCCAACGCGGCGTCTCCCGAAACACGACAAGCCGGGGCCAGAACGGAGCGGGGCTGCGCGGCCCCATAAGACCACCCGCCTCGGGATCAGCCGGGGTCGGCGTCCCCGAGCAGCGCGGCCGCTTCCCGCTCCACCTCCAGGGCCTCGAGCACGCGACCGTTGTCCCTCAGGCCACGGGCGAACGCCTGCAGGGTGATCCCTCGGCTGCTCGGCGTGTCACCACCCTCTTCCGCCAGCCGCAGGGCCTCGCGGAACAGGGGCTCGGCTTCGTCCCAGCGGCCGTTGTCGCGCAGGCCACGGGCGAGCGCGCTCAAGGTGATCCCTCGGCTGGTCGGCGTGGCGCCGCCCTCTTCTCCCAGACGAAGGGCCTCGCGGAACAGGGGCTCGGCCTCATCCCAGCGGCCATGGTCGCGCAGGCCGCGGGCCAGCTCGGAGATGATGATTCCCCGACTGGTCG
>CAYZVO010000099.1:21160-30884 GCA_964481655.1 uncultured Enterobacterales bacterium
AGCTCGTGCATGGTGATGCCCCGGCTGGTCGGCGTGGCGCCGCCCTCTTCCTTCAGCCGCAGGGCCTCGCGGAACAGGGGCTCGGCCTCATCCCAGCGACCATGGTCGCGCAGGCCGCGGGCCAGCTCGGAGATGATGATTCCCCGACTGGTCGGCGTGGCGCCGCCCTCCTCCGCCAGCCGCAGGGCCTCGCGGAACAGGGGCTCGGCCTCGGACCAGCGGTCCTGGTCACGCAGGCCGCGGGCCAGCTCGTGCATGGTGATGCCCCGGCTGGTCGGCGTGGCGCCGCCCTCTTCCTTCAACCGCAGGGCCTCGCGGAACAGGGGCTCGGCCTCGGACCAGCGGTCCTGGTCACGCAGGCCGCGAGCGAACTCGCTCGTGGTGATTCCCCGACTGGTCGGCGTGGCGCCGCCCTTCTCGAGCAACGCCAGCGAGCGCCGAAACGCGACCTCGGCCTCGCCCCAGCGGCCCTCTCCCCTCAACAACCGCCCTCGCGCATCCCAATAGTACCCCTTGTCCTCATCCGAGGCATCAACGAATCCAGGTTCAGCAGCGATGGCGTCCAAACTGTCCGCGGCCAGGTCCAACCGCCCTTCGCTGATGTCCGAGAACACCGCCAAAACCCTGCTCCGAAGCGGCGCCGCGGGCTCCTTGACCTCGAGCAGCCCCAGCACGGACTTCAGCTCTTCAGCCTCATCCGGGTCCACCACCCGCTCGGCCAGCGCCTCGTGGATCAGGTCGCGGTAGTCCCCCACCAGCAGCCGTGCCCAACGCACGGGTTCGCCATCCCGCAGCAGCAGCGCGACCCGCAAGCCCCGCGCGAGCGTCGGCCAGCGCGCGGCCAGAGACCCGGACAGCCCGGATTCCCCACCCCGAGCCACGATGGCCAGTCCCAGCAGCAGATCCAGCTCCAGGCCGCGGATCAAGCGCGACAGGGCGCGCCGGAAGACCTTGTCCCGGAGGGGATCCCGCCCCCCCTGGCCCAGGCCCCGTGGATCGGCCTCGGCCTCGTCCGAGACATCCAGCTGGGTCGCCACCAGGTGGTTGTAGGTCTCGAGCACATCCACGGGGTTGAGCAGCTCTTCGACCAGGGGCTCCACCAGGCGCCAAGCCTCGGTCCGAAGGTCCAGTCGCTCGGCCTCGGCGCGGTACCGTTCCTCGGCCCCGATGGCCACCTGCTTGGCGATCTTGGAGAGGGTCCCCCAGCGCTCGTTTTCGAGCGGATAGTGCCCCACCACCGCTACATGACGGAACGCCCGCACACCGGGCTCTCCCAGCACATCGGCCAGGTCCACACCCGCTCGCTGGACCCTCACCACCAGCAGGTGCTCGCCGGCGCCAGCCAGCTGATGCCGGCGGGCCAGAAAGGCCCGGTCGGCGTCCAGCAGCCGGTAGTGCCAGTCCACCTCGAGCCGCTGCAGCGGTCGGGAGGCCGCCACCCGCTGGAAGAACGCCAGCAGCAGCTCCCGGTCCTCGGGGGCGAGCACTGAGGGCAGGAACAAGGGCTCGTCGTCCACCAGCTCGCGGACGGCCGGGCCGCAGCCCTCGGCCAGATCCAGCAGGTGCCAGACGCGCACCCTAGCTCCGCAGGCCCGCCATCACAGACGGGCGGAGCAGGTCCAGGGTGGGCTGCATCAGCAGATCGCCAGCGTCCTCGAAGCGGAAGCGGGGCAGCAGGACCTGCAGCCTCACCAGTTGTTCGATCTCGTCGTCGCTCAGGGTCTCGGTGCCCCCCCCGCTCAGGTGCTGTCTCGAGAACCAGCGGGTGGCGGCCCCATCCACGATCCGGCCCAGCCGCTGGAGCAGCTCGAGATCCGGGGCCTGGCCGGGCAGGGCGTGCCGGGCGATCTGGCCCAGGGTCGCGTCGCCGTGCCAGTCGGCCGGGAAGGGGGCCGGGACCCGGCGCTGCAGGGCCAGCAGCCAGCGCAGGAAGGTCAGGGCGTTGCCCGTGCAGTCCGCCAGACGCTCCACCACCTCCCTGCCGTGGCCGCCCGCGCCCAACGCCGCCCGCACCTCGGGCGGCGCGGTCAGCAGCCGTCGGTCCAACACCTCGAGCAGCTCCGCCTGGCCCAGCGGGTCGACCTCGAACTTCTCGGTGAAGTCCCGCCCCAGGTTGTCGACGAAGGCCTCGGACCGGATGTGGGCCACCGCCAGGCACGGCCCGACCTCGAGGATCAGGCGCGTGGATGAGAGGATGTCATCGGCGTCGCGCAGGGCGAGTAGCTGGTCGAGGTTGTCGTAGTAGACCACCACCATCCAGGGATGCTCACGCTCGGCCATGAACTTCAACAGCGCCTTCAGCGCGCTGCGCAGCACGGCCTCGGTCACCTCGGCCTCGACAGTGCGGCCGCTGCTGTGCTGGCGGGTCTGCTCCCAGCTGAACTGCCCGCCGAGCTTGACGACCCGCTCCACCCCGACCTTGGCAGTGCTGCCGTACTTGGTGGCGATAGCGCTGTGCTTGTCCCGAGAGATGCGATCTCCCTGAGTGAGCAGCCGCAGGTGGTCCAGCAAGGGGAGCAGCTCTTCCCGGTGCTGCTCGGCCAGGGGCCGCAGCTGAGCCTCAACGTCCCGGGCCAGCTGTACCAGGGCCTGGCGTAAATGGAGATTGCGGCTGTCGACGTGGACGGGGATCACGGTCTGGTCGTGCTTCTCCGCCAGGTCCGCCACCACAGCGCGGGTGAGGATGGACTTGCCGATGCCGCGATCGCCGGTCACCAGAATACGGGCGTCCCGCAGGCCCTCGCTGGGCTCGCGGCGCCACTGCTGCAGGTAGTCCTCGAACACCCCCAGCATCCGCCCCCGCAGCTCGACGCGGTTGGCCAGGTACTTGGGCTCGGTGGTGTTGGGGTTGACCCAGGCCGCGCTGAGGTAGGTGCCTGGCATGGGGGACTCCCGTCGCTGGTGGTACGCCGATACCGTAGTATGACCCCGAACAGGGGGCCGCTACAACGTCGAAGCCAGCTCCGCTGGGAACACCATCCCGCGGTGCTGGTCCGCCGCGGCGCCACCCTGTCACCCACGCCCGCTCCCTGGCTGCGACAGGACGACGACGAAGCTCAGGTCGGATCCGTCACTCCACCCGCAGCTCCACCCGCCGGTTGCGGGCCCGGTTGGCGTCGCTGTCGTTGGGCACGGCCGGGCGGTCCTCGCCGAAGCCGCGGACCACCAGCCGGGAGGACAGCTCCGCGCCTCCGCGGGCCACCAGCCAGGCCTTCACCGCCGCGGCCCGGCGCTGGGAGACCCCCCGGTTGCCCTCGGCGGAGCCCACGTCGTCGGTGTGGCCCTCGAGGGCGATCCGCAGCCCGGGCTCGGCGTCCAGCAGCGCGAGCACCCGGGCGAGGGCGGCCTTGCTGGCGGCGTCGGGCTCGGTGCTGCCGAAGGCGAAGTGCACCTGCACCTCGGCGAGGATCTCGGCCGGGGTCGGGCCGGGGGGCTCGACCGGATCTTCGACGACGGCGACACCGTCCTCGCTCTCCTCGACATCCTCGGGCTCGGGGACCGGTTCCGGTTCAGGCTCGACCACCGGCCCGTCCTCGGGGCAGCCATCCCCGTCCTCGAACTCGTCCATGTCTTCGGGATCCAGGGGACAGGCGTCGTCACCGTCCGCGATGCCGTCGCCGTCGTCGTCGTACTCGGGGCAGCCGTCGTCGTCCCGGTAGCCGTCCCAGTCCTCGGCTTCGTTCGGGCAGCGATCCCGGCTGATGGGCACCCCGTCGTGGTCGGCGTCGGGGCGGGTGCTGCCGCCCCAGCCCACCGACAGCAGCCCGCGCCAGGCCGGGGCGCCGAGCCCCGCGGCCAGGCCCGCGCCGGCCCCCGCGGTGACCTGCAGGCCCCAGTCCGGGAGCCACTGCGCCGCGAGCACGGCCTCCGCGGCGGTCTCCCCCGGCACCTGGAAGGGGGCGCCGGCCCGCGTGCTCATCCAGCTCTCACCCGCCAGGGCCCAGGGGGCGTCGGGCCGGCGATAGCGCCCGGCCACCCGCGCCGTGAGCTTGTGCCCATCGACCATGGTGAACAGGGAGCTGCGCTGCTGCACCCGGTAGCCGACGGCCGAGGCCAGCTCCACGGGGCCCAGATCGAGGGACCCCTGCAGGGCGGGCTCGGCGGCCGGCAGGCCCGTGCCCATCCAGGCCTCGCTGTTCCCCGTGGGGATCACCACCGGCACCGCCAGGGTCAGGGCGCCCCGCCGGCCCTCGAAGGTGCTCAGCCGCACCCGCAGCCGCAGGTCGCCCAGGCCCCGGGCCGCCACGGGGTCGAGCTTCATGCCGGGCTGCTCACCGACCTGATCGAGGATCAGGGGCATCACCAGGCTGACGTCCACACCGCGGCCGAGCCCCATGGCCGCCGCGACGTCCAGCTGGCTGCGATCGTCCACCAGCGCCCGGATCAGCTCCCCATCCCCGATGCTGGAGACCACCACCGGCTGCTCGAGCCGCTGCAGGGTCACCGAGCCCACCAGCTCCATGCCCGTCAGCACCCGCCCGCTGCCCGTGGAGAGGATGCCCAGGCCCGCGGGATCGAGAGCCCAGGGGTTGGCGTCCACCGCGGTGTTGTGGGCGTCTGGATGCTCGACCTCCGCCCGCGCGCTGGCGGGCAGCAGGGCGGCCAGCAGCAGCAGGATCGCGCCGAAGGCCACCATGGCCACCATCTGGAACAACAGGCAGTAGGCCACGCCGGCCCGGGGGGGCGGCTTCGGACCCGTCGGCTGCCGCTGGACGAACACCGGCGCCGCCAGCAGCACGAGCCAGAGCAGCCCGCCGCGGGTCCCGCCGCTGCTGCTGCAGCCCAGGCGGGCGCCGCCCACGACCTGACCGTCGCCCTCGAGCCAGCCGCGACCGTCGTCGCTGGGATCGGTGGGATCGCTGTCGTGGGTGCGAAGCTCGGTGCCGTCGTCGACCCCGCCGCCGTCGCTGTCCTGCTCCCGGTAGTCGGGCATCCCGTCGCCGTCGCTGTCCCGGGGCGGCGTCCGCAGCTCGTCGTCCCCGGCCTCGTCCACGTCGTCCACGGTGTCACCGTCGCTGTCGGCGTCCAGGGCGTCGATGACGCCGTCGCGGTCGGTGTCCGGGGCGTCGCCCTGGCTGCCGATGGCCTCGTGGTCGTCCCGGATGGTGTCGCCGTCGCTGTCCTGCTCGAGGGGGTCGAGCCCGAGCTCGAGCTCCAGGCCGTCGTCCACGTTGTCGCCGTCGGTGTCCCCGTCCCGGGGATCGGTCTCGCCGTCCACGCTCCCCATCCAGCCGTCCCGATCGGCGTCCTCCACCCCATCCTCGATCCCGTCACCGTCGGTGTCCGGGTTGGTGGGGTCCACCTCGTCGCGGCCCACCGCCCCGTCGCCGTCGGCGTCCTCGACCCCGTCGTCCAGGCCGTCGCCGTCGCTGTCCGGGTTCAGGGGATCGGTGGTGCTCAACGGATCGCTGTCCCCCACCAGGCCCAGCTCGAGGCCGTCCCACAGCCCGTCGCCGTCGGTGTCGGGGTCGTAGGGATCGGTGCCCAACTCCGCCTCGAGGGCGTCGTCGAGGCCGTCGCCGTCGCTGTCTCCGCCGCGGTCGTCGCTGGGGTCGAGGGGATCGGTGCCGTGCTCGAGCAGCTCGATGCCATCGCTGACGCCGCCGTCGTCGCTGTCGGCGTCCATGGGGTGGGTCTCGCCCTCGCCGACGGCGCCGTCGCCGTTCCAGTCCTCTTCGCCGTCCAGCAGCCCATCACCGTCGCTGTCCGCCGCCAGGGGATCGCTGCGGCTGCTGGGATCGGCGTCGCCGTCACGGCCCAGCTCGAGCCCGTCGCTCAAGCCGTCGCCGTCGCTGTCCGCGATGTTGGGGTCCGTGCCCGCCCAGCCGCGCTCGTCCCCGTCGCTCAACCCGTCACCGTCGCTGTCGGGGTCGAGGGGATCCGTCTCTCCACCGGCGCGGTCCCAGACGCCGTCCCCGTCCAGATCCTCCTGCCCGTCCAGCAGGCCGTCGCCGTCGCTGTCGGCGACGGTGGGATCCGTCTCGCCCGCGCCCACCGTGCCGCTCCCGTCGCGATCCTCGAGATCGTCCCGCAGGCCGTCGGCGTCGCTGTCCACCTCCACCGGGTTCGAGGGCCCCTCGCCGTAGCTGGCCCCGACCTCGAGGCCGTCCAGCAGGCCGTCGCCGTCGGTGTCCGGATCGCAGGGGTTGCCGCGGCCGCCGAAGCTGTCGAGCAGCCCGTACTCGTCCAGGGCGCTCAGGCCGTCGCCGTCACCGTCTTCGAGGGCGTCGTCGGGGTCGGTGGCGTCCAGCGGGGTCCCCTCGGTGCAGGTGCCGCCGTTGCCCCAGTAGCTCTCCCAGCCGTCCGACAGGCCGTCAGCGTCGGTGTCGTACAGGTGCGCGCAGCTCTCCGCGGGCTGGCAGCGGCCGTCCGCGTTGCGATCCTCGCGGCCGTCGCTCAGCCCGTCTCCGTCACTGTCGACCACCAGAGGATCGGTGCCGGTGCTCGGATCGGCGTCGGCCTGGAAGACCGCCGGGTCCGTGCCGTCCACGCCTCCGTCGCTGAGCTGCGGCTCGGTGAGCCCGAGCTCGAGGCCGTCCTGCAGCCCGTCGCCGTCGCTGTCCGCGCTGCTCGGGTCGGTGCCGTCCTGCAGCTCCCCGGCCACCAGGCGACCGCCCTCGGCGCCGTCGAGCAGCCCGTCGTCGTCGCTGTCCACATCGTCGGGATCGGTCTCGAGGCCGTCGTCGAGGGGGAAGCGCTCCTGGGCGTCCTCGAGGCCGTCGCCGTCGCTGTCCAGGGCGTAGGGGTCGCTGCCCAGGCCCACCTCGTAGCGATCCGACAGGCCGTCCCCGTCCAGATCGACCTCGTAGTCATCACCGTCGGAGGGATCGCTGCCGTCGTGGATCTCCACCGCGTCGAGCAGCCCGTCACCGTCGCTGTCCACGGCGCAGGGGTCCGTGCCCAGCCCGTCCTCCACCTCGGCGCGATCGTCCAGGCCGTCGCCGTCGCTGTCGGCCTCGACCAGGGACAGGCAGCCGTGGCCGGCGTAGCGCCAGGCGTGCTCGTCGGCGTCGCCCAGGCCGTCGCCGTCGCTGTCGGCGACCATGGGATCGCTGTCGTAGACATCGACCTCCCAGCCGTCGTGCAGGCCGTCACCGTCGCTGTCCGCCACCAGCGGATCGGTGCCCACCGCCACCTCGATCCCGTCTCCAAGCCAGTCGCCGTCGCTGTCCTCGAGCTCGGGGTCCGTGCCCAGGGCCTGCTCGCTCATGTCGTCCAGGCCGTCGCCGTCGCTGTCCTGGTCGGCCGCCGCGGGGTCGCCGGGGTCGAGGGGATCGCTGCCGAGCACCACCAGCTCGGCCTGGTCGTCGTGCCCGTCGCCGTCGCTGTCCGCGTCCATCGGATCGGTGCCCCAGGCGTCCTCGACACCGTCGATGAGCCCGTCGTCGTCGCTGTCCATGTGCGTCGGATCGGAGCCGTGGCCCTGCTCGCCGATGTTGTCCAGGCCGTCGAGGTCCGGGTCGTCTTCGCCCCCGTAGGCGTCCATGCTCCCGAACCAGCCCTGCTCCCAGCCGTCGTTGAGGCCGTCACCATCGACGTCCCCGGCCCAGGCGGCGCCCGGAACGAACCCCGCGCCGGCCGACAGCAGCGCGGCCAGGACAGGGATCAGGATCGGACGGATCGCGCGCATGAGGGCTCGCGGGCGGGGGCAGCATGCTCATCGGTCCGACAGGCCGGGCGGTGAAGCCCCGGCGGCAGCGCTGCGATACGGCCCGGGTGGACCCCTGCCGGAGCCAGCCGTGATCCGGATCCCTCCCAAGGCCGTGATGGCCTCGGCCCTGGTGCTCGAGATGACCGGCCTCGTCGTGGGGGGACTGCTGCTGGGCTCCTGGCTCGACGGCCGGCTGGGGACGGCCCCCATCCTGCTGGCCCTGCTGCCCTTCGTGGGCCTGGTGGGCGGGATCTGGCGCATCCTGCGGGTGCTCGAGCACAAGGCGAAGGAGGACCGGTGAACCCCCGCTCCGTGCTGCCGCGGGCAGGGCTGGTGGCCCTGGTGGTGGCCTACCCCTTCGCGGTGATCATGGGGCCGTGGCAGGGGGGAGCCGTGCTGGCCGCCGCCGGCCTGGCCATGGGGAACTACCTGCTCATGACCTTCCGCCTCGGGGGCTCGTCGAAGGTCCTCGCGCGACCCGGGGCCCCCACACCCTCCGCGATGACGGCCAAGACGATGGCGGGGACCGGAATTCGCTGGCTGCTGACCTTCTTCCTGGTGTGGTCACTACTGAAGCGCGCAGAACCCCTTGCGGTGGTAGCCGGTCTTAGCTGCGTGGTGGCTGCGATTGCGCTACAAGCCATGTCCGAGTACCTGCGCACCCGGCGCGGGCCGCCCGCTGGAGCCGACACGTGATCCCCTTGCTGACCGACCTGCTGCTGAGAGGCCTCCCCGACCTGTCCGGGCTCGGAGGGGTGCTCCATCCCATGGCCAGCCACTTCAGCTGGTACCACCTGATCCCCGGCGTCTCCGACGACTCTCTCATCCCTGGGATGCTCCAGCGCGACGAGACCTGGACCATCTTCGCCGCCTGGGTCGCCTGCGGCGTGGTCGTCCTGCTTGCCTTCCTCGCCAAGAAGGGCCTGGACAAGGCCCGCGCGCGCGGCGGCACGGAAGCCCTGGTGCCCGACGCCGGCTTCACGCCCCGCAACGTCCTGGAGATCATCACCGAGGCGCTGTTCGACCTGGCCGAGAGCTCCATGGGGCGCAAGGACGCCAAAATCTTCTTCCCCTTCCTCGGCGCCCTGTTCTTCTACATCCTGGTCAACAACCTGATGGGGTTGGTCCCCGGCTTCCTGCCGGCCACCTCCTGCGTCTCCGCCAACCTGGCCCTGGCCGCGATCGTCTTCGTCGTGTTCAACGTGGCCGGCCTGTGGCGCAACGGCTTCGCCTACGTCAAGCACCTCGGCGGCCCCATCCTGTTGATGATCCCGTTCTTCTTCGCCATCGAGACCATCGGCCTGTTCGTGCGGCCCGTGTCCCTCACCCTGCGCCTGGCCGGCAACATGTTCGGCGATCACACGGTCTTCGGCATCATGTCCGTCCGGGTGCCCGCGGTGCTGCCGTCCATCCTGCTGGGCCTTGGAGCCTTCGTCTCCTTCATCCAGGCCCTGGTCTTCATGCTGCTGACGACCGTCTACATCTCTCTGGCTGTGGCCGATCTCGACCACCACTAGCCACCCCCCTTTCCTGCATTACGCAAACAATCTCCGCCGTTTCTTGGAGGAACGATGAAGTCGAAGTGGTTCATGCTGCCGACCCTGCTGGTCACCGCGCTGTTCTCGACCACCGCCTTTGCCGAAGCTGCCCCCGCAGCCGCCGAAGCCGCCGCTGAAGGCGCATGGAACATCGGCCTGGGCGCCGGCATCGCCATGGGCCTGGCCATCCTCGGCGCCGGCCTCGGTCAGGGTCTCCTGGCCAGCCGCGCGATGGAGGGCATGGCCCGCAACCCGCAGGCGGGTGGTCGCATCCAGATCGCCATGCTCCTGGCCCTGGCCTTCCCCGAGTCCCTCGTGCTCTTCGGCCTGGTCATCGCCTACATGCTCGTGTCCGCCGGCACCGTCGGCCTCGGCTCCGGCCTCATCATGGGCCTGGCCATCCTGGGCGCCGGTCTCGGTCAGGGCCTCCTGGCCCGCTCCGCCATGGAAGGCATGGCCCGCAACCCCCAGGCTGGCGGCCGCATCCAGATCGCCATGCTCCTGGCCCTGGCCTTCCCCGAGTCCCTCGTGCTCT
>CAYZVO010000100.1:0-30550 GCA_964481655.1 uncultured Enterobacterales bacterium
CCCGCGCCTCTGGGGCGGGCCCGGGCCCCGCGATCCCGCCAACCAGCGGCTGAATGATTTATTTAGGGCCGTAGTGGCGGGATCCGGGGCCTCGATCCCGCCAACCAGCGGCCAAATGATTCATTCGGGCCCGAAATGGCGGGATCCAGGGCCTCGATCCCGCCAACCAGCACCCAAATGATTCATTCAGGGCCGTAATGGCGGTGCTCACCGACGCGATCCCGCCAGCCAGCGGCTGAATGATTCATTCAGGGCCGTAGTGGCGGGGGTCGCCCCGCGGCTAGCGCGGATCGTTCACGCCCAGCCGCTTCCATGTGGCGGGCTGCACCGTGCCGGCGATGGCGCGCTTCCGTGCCCATGCGATGAGCTTCGAGTCCCGGGCCTGCTTTGTGGCCAGGCGCCTGGGGTCCACGGTGATGTTCACCCGGGGCAGATCGAGGCGATCGGCGTCGAAGCAGGTGGCCACGGTGATGTCGCGGTCGGTGGCGCGGGTGGTGTGGTGGGCGCAGGCCCGCTCGAGCTGGGCCATGCCCGCATCGTCGATGCGGAAGCCCCTGCCCCTCAGATGCCGGGCCAGGGCCGCCCCGCGAGCGCCGTGCCCGGGATCGAGCCCCTCGTTGTGGCGACAGGCGTCGTGGAAGACGGCGAACAGGCGCACCACGTCCAGCCGCGCACCGGTGATGGCCGCCAGGCGTTCGCCGTTTTCGAGCACCCGGGCCCAGTGGCCCAGGCCGTGCCGACCGTGGGGCGGCAGGAGGTACTGGACCCGAATCCGCCGCAGCAGATCCGGACTCAGCGGATCACTCATCGTCCTCGACGGGCTTGTGGGCGAGGCCGTCGGCCAGGTCCAGCCGCGGGTGGGCGGCGATGAGGTCGTCGGAGCCGATGCCGGCGCCGTCGTTCATGGTGTCCATGTGGCGCAGGGTCTCGAAGATGCCGTGCAGGGCGGCCAGGACGTCGCCGGTGTGCCCGCTCTCGGAGATGGTGTGCATGTTGCGGATGGGGAAGCCGATGGAGGTCGCGGCCGCATCGACGCTGGCGAAGACCGCCGCCATGGCGTCGGTGCCGGTGTCGCGGCCCACCAGGGACATCTGCACCGGGATGTCGTGCTCCTTGGCGACCTGCTGGATGATGGTGTTCAGGCCCGCAGAGGCCACCGCGCCCACGCTGATGGTGAAGCCCTTGCCCATGCCCAGGGGCTCGAAGCGCCGGTCGGCCACGCCAGGGGCGGACGCGTAGTCGTGGTTGACGTCGCAGGCGATGACCACATCGGGCTTCAGCTCACCGGCGAGCACCCGGGAGCCCATGCGGCCGATCTCTTCGTGGGTGGCCGCGGCGCCCAGGTAGCGCACGTTCTTCAGGCCGCCGGCCTCGGCGATGAGGCGGGCCAGCTCGACCACCACGAAGCAGCCCAGGCCGTTGTCCAGGTAGGCGCCCTGGAAGCTGTCGGGGGCGAAGCCGCGGCGGATGGGGCGGTCCAGCAGCAGGGAGTCGCCGGCGCGGATGCCCAGGGCCTCGACCTGCTTCTTGCGGTCCTTCCCGTGGAGCTGCAGCTCGAGGTAGAGCTTCTTGGCGTTGATGCCCTTGGAGCCGTCGCGAACTCCCGGAGGGGCGAAGTGGATGGCGCCCAGGGCCTCGATGGTGCCGCCGTCGATCACCCGGTAGGTGCCGGGCTGGTCGGGGTCCTCGGAGAACAAGCGCACGGGGTGGCCGATGAGGGTGGTGGGCAGGAACGAGTCGCTGTTCACCCAGATCTTGCCGTCCTTGCCGATGCTGCGGACTTGCAGCCGGATCTTGTCGGCGTGGCCGATGACCATCACGGTGAAGGCGTCGGTCGCATCCGGCGCGGTGTCGATCACGATGCCGGCGTTGCCCCGGAACTTCCGGATGAGCCAACCATCGGGCATGAAGCCCTCGACATAGGGCGCGAGCACGCCGGTGGTCATGGCGGCCTCGAGCCCGACGGGGCTGGGCGCAGCCAGGATCTCGCGCATCCGCGCGAACTGATCCTCGGGCATCGACTCCTTCCAGGGGGTGTGCTCACAGCTCATGATGTCAACCTCTCGGGTCCTGGCGGGCGTCGCTGCCCGCGTGTGGGCCCCCTCTAGCCCGCCGAGCCCGGGGTATCATCGTTCCGCCCCCACCCGGACGAGGCGACCATGATCCTCCCCCTCATCTTGCTGGCCTGCCAGCCCGCCGGTGACTCCGGCCTCGAGCTGCCCGCCGACCGCCTCCCCGGCGAGCGCACACCCATCTACATGAGCTGCGACCCCCAGGACCCCGTGCGCTGCCACCTGCCCTGGCCCTCGAGCCGCTTCACGGTGGTAGACGAGGCCACGACCACCGGCCTGCGGGTCGCGGTGAACGAGGGCGAGCTGCCCATCGAGGACAACCCCACCTTCGTCAACCTGGCCGACGGCTTCTCACGGATCACGGGGCTCGCCACGGGCTTCGACGCCGCCGTCGACCCCGAGACCCTCGACGGCTCCCTGCAGCTGTTCGTGGCCCAGCCCGGGCACGCGCTGTACGGCACGTCCTGGCCCCTGCGGCTCGAGCTGCGGGAGGGCGACAGCAGCAACAACCCCGAGAGCATGGTCGTCGGCCGCCCCCTGCGGGCCCTGCCCGCCGACGCCGACCACGTGGCCGTGCTGCTGGACAGCCTGACCGACGTCGACGGCGGCGCCCTGCCGGTGGAGCGGGACACCCTGCTGGCCCTGGGGCTCGAGGACCCCGCCGACGCCGACGAGGCCGCCCTGGTGGCCTACCACGCCCCCACCCGTTCCCTGCTCGCCGAGCAGGGCATCAGCGCCTCCCGCGTACTCCGGGTCTGGGACTTCACCACCCGCTCGACAGAGGACGCCACCAAGCGCGGCCAGGCCATGGTCGCCATCGCCCAGGAAGCCGGCGCCGCGGGCCCAGGGGTGACCATCAGCGAGGTGGAGTGGCGGGACGACGAGCTGCTGGCGGTGGTGCAGGGGACCATCACGGGCGCCCCCTACTTCCGCGCCATCGAGGGTGGCCTGGCGCTGGACGCCGACGGCATGCCGGTCCAGCAGGGGGAGCACGAGGTGCCCTTCCGGATCTGCATCCCGGCAGGCAGCGGAGACTGGCCGGTCGCCATGTACGGCCACGGCACCGGCGGGCAGCTCGAGGACGACGCCTTCGACGAGGCCCTGGCCGCCGAGGGCTTCGGCAAGGTCAACCTGCGCTTCACCGGCTGGACCGGCGACGAGGTGATGCACACCTTCACGGGCCTGGGTCAGTTCCTGGACGGCTCGGCGCACTCCACCGCGGGCCTGCTGCAGGCCCTGTCCGACGGGATCCTGGTCAGCGCGGCCCTGGACTCGAGCCTCGGGGACGCCCTGGCGGCCGAGACCTTGGGCGGCGAGCCCAACCCCGCCGCCGGGCGACGGCCCGACGTGGACCACCAGCTCTGGGTCGGCGGGTCCCTGGGGGGCACCATGGGCATGGTCTACAGCGCGGCCCACCCCACCATCCAGTACGGCGTGCTCAACGTGCCCGGGGCTGGCTGGACCCACATGATCCCCGACTCCCACACCTGGGAGGAGTTCCTGCGGCTCATCCTGGGCACCAGCTACGACGACCCCATCGACGAGCAGCTGGCCATGGTCATGGGCCAGGGCGCCTGGGACGACGTGGACGGCACCCACTGGATCGAGGCCGCCGAGGCCAAAGAAGCAGTCTACCTGCTGCAAGAGAGCGTGGGCGACCCCATCCTGCTCAACATCTGCACCGAGATCCTGGCGGGCTCGCTGGGAGCCGTGCAGATCGACCCCAGCCTCGAGGACGTCGTGGACCTGGACCACGACGACGGCCCGGTGGAGGGCGCCACCGCCCTCGAGCAGTTCCGGGTCCCCGACACCGGCGCCTACGACGTGCACGGCTTCGCGGCCCGGGACACCTTGGCAGGAGACGCCGCCCTGGAACAGATCATGGGCTTCATGACGACCGCCCTGGCCGGGGAGCCCAGCATCGCGCACCCCGTCGGCTGCAGCGAGGTCACCGCCGACGGCAGCTGCGACTTCACCGGCATGTGGTAGCCGTCAGAGGTAGCGCCGCACCCGGCCGAGGTAGGCCCGGTACGGCTCACCGTGGAGGCCCAGCAGGAAGCGCTCCTCCTGCAGGATCTGCCAGTGCAGGGCGCCCACGGTCACCAGGGCTGCGATCCCGAACCACAGCCGCCCCGTGACCAGGAATGTGCCCACCGCGTACAGGTCCATGAACAGGAAGATGGGGTTGCGGGAGAGGCCGAACACCCCGCTGGTGACCAGGGCACCGGGCGAGCCGCGGTCGATGCCCACCCGCCAGGAGCGGCCGAAGCTCCACAGGGCCCAGGCGAACAGGGCCAAGCCTCCGACCAGCAGCGTGGCGCCCGCCCAGCGGAGCGCGGGGACGTCGAGCACGACGGGGTCCCAGGGCGGCTGGAGCACCGCCACGGGCCAGGCGTAGGCCACGATGAGCACCAGGAAGGCCGGGAGCACCACCAGCAGCGACCCCTCGATCAGGGCCTGAACCGGGGGCTTGCCCCGGGCGACGCTGAAGGGCTGCACGCCGTGCACCACCCGCAGCTGCGCGCTGCGGCCGAGGAAGAGCAGGACGAAGCCCGCCAGGGCGGCGAGCTGCACGAGGTCGAGGGCGCGGTCCACGGTGACTCCAGAGGGGACGATGGGGTGCCCACCCAATATGTGAGGTTTTCCTCACTTCCGCACCTCGCATTCCAGGAGGGGCCCGATGTCCCGCCAGGCCAAGCTGAAACCAAGGAAGAACCCCACTCAGCGACGAGCCCGGGAGACCGTCGAGGCGATCCTCGTCGCCGCGGCTCAGGTCTTCGAGGCCCGCGGTTACGCCCGGGGCACCACCGACCGCATCGCGGCCCGGGCCGGGGTGTCGGTGGGCAGCCTGTACCAGTACTTCCCCAACAAGGACGCCATCCTGGTGGCCCTGGCCGAGCGCCACATCGAGCAGGGCACGCAGCTGGTCGAGGCCATGCTCACCAGCGCGCCCCGCGACCCGGACCAACTGGAGCCATGGCTGCGCAGGCTCCTGGCGGCCCTGCTGGCCCAGCACCGGGCTCAGCCCCGCCTGCAGCACCTGATCCTCGAGGGCCTGCCCCTGCCGGACGACGTGCACGACCGGGCGGTGGCCATCGAGGATCGGCTCACCCGAGAGCTGGCGGGGCTGCTGACCGGGCTGGCCGATCCCGGGCGGCTGGCCCAGCCCACCGCCACCGCCTGGACCCTGGTCCACGCCATCCAGGGGCTGGTCCACGACTTCACCATCCACCCGCCGGCCGACCTCGACGAGGTGGATCTCATCGACGAGATCGTGGCGATGGTGCTGGGGCGGCTGGGCCGCTAGTCGCAGCCGTCCGAGCCCGAGCAGCTGAGGGTCTCCACGCTTCCGAGCCCGGTGTAGGCGGTGCCGCCAGCGTAGATGTCGTCGGGGTCGTTGCTCGCCTTGGCCGCCCCGAACTCGGTGGCCGCGATGTCCAGCAGCCCGGCCGAGACCCGGATGCCGCCGCCGCGCTCGGTGGCGATGTTGCCCGTGATGGTGGAGCTGGACAGGCTGACCTCGCCGGTGCCGTAGACGTACATGCCGCCGCCGTAGTTGGCCTCGTTGCCGTCGAGCACGATGTCCTCGAAGTCCGACTCCGAGACCACCATGATGCCGCCGCCCCACTCCCCGGCGACGTTGCCCGAGATGGTCACCTCGTCGAGCACGCCGATTCCGTACAGGTAGAGGCCAGCGCCCGAGTCGGAGACGTTGCCCGAGACCTCGCCCCCGTCCCAGCTGCTGTTGGAGTAGACGTAGGCCCCGCCGCCAGCGCTGGTCGCGGTGTTGCCCGAGACGACCACGTCGGCGCCCGCCTCGAGCTCGCTGTCCACCAGGTAGACGCCGCCGCCATAGCTGGCCGCCCCACCGCTGATCGTCACGGACTCGAGCAGCAGCTCGCAGGTGTCCAGCAGCATCCCGGCGCCGCCGGGGGCCTCGCTGTCGGTGATCGTGACGTTGTCCAGCAGGGTCACGCCGCTGCTGCACATCACGCCACCGCCGTAGCTGGTGGCCACGTTGGCCTCGACGGTCGTGTCCATCAGCGTGCCGTCCTCGCGGCAGTAGACCCCGGCTCCCCGATCGGCGCTGTTGCCCCGGATCTCGAGCCCGGAGACGGTGGGGTCGTTGCGCATGTACAGCCCACCGCCGTAGTCGGCCTGGTTGTCCTCGAGCACCGTGGAGCTGGCCTCGATGGTGCCGGCGTAGGCGCGGATGCCGCCGCCGTAGGTCGCGGCGTTGTCGGTGAAGCTCGAGTCGGCCAGCGTGAGGCTGTTCTCGAAGTGGTACAGGCCGCCGCCGCTGGTGGCCGAGCTGTTGTCGATGAAGTCCACGGCCTCGATCACGCCGTCGAGCACGTAGACGCCGCCCCCGTAGGCGTCGGCGTGGTTGCTCGAGATGGTGCTGCGCACGATGGTGAGCAGGCCCTCGCCGGGGCCCATCACGCCGCCGCCGTAGTCGGCCTGGTTGCCCGTGATGATGCAGTCCTCGACGGTCAGGGCGTCGGCGTTCCAGCCCAGGATGCCGCCGCCGCCGGTGGTGTCGGTGTCGGTGGAGATGTCGGTGCCGACGCCGCCGCTGACGGTGAAGCCCGAGATGGTCACATCGCCGGCGGCGACGTTGATGACCGACGCGGTGCCGTCGCTGACCAGCTCGGTGAGCTCGGCACCGAGGGGGGCGTGCAGGGTCAGGCCCCGGGCGATGGTGTAGGTGCCCTCGTAGCTGCCGGGGCAGACGGTGATGGTGCCGCCCTCGTCCACGCCGCTCAAGGCGTCCTGGATGCTGGCCTGGTTGCCCACGCCCTCGATGGTGATCAGGCCGTCCTCGATGGTGGTGCTGTCGCAGTCGTCGTCCACCCCGTTGCAGGTCTCCTGGGCGCCGGGATTGACCGTCGCGTCCTCGTCGTCGCAGTCGCTGTCGTCCTGGACCAGGCCCGCGTCGGGGTCGCAGCTCTCCTGGGGGAAGCGGGCGTCGCCGTAGCCGTCGCCGTCTTCGTCCGGGTACCAGGTGCCACCCAGCTCCTCGTCGACCTCGCCGTCGCAGTCGTTGTCGATGCCGTCGCAGACCTCTTCGGCATGCCAGGTCAGCTCGGGATCGTCCTCGCTGCACTCGTCGATGATGCCGTCGCAGTCGTTGTCGACGGAGTCCGGGGGCATGGTCTCCTCGACCACATCCGGGTGCACGTCCGGATCGCTGTCGTCGCAGTCCACGTCTGCGCAGAAGCCGTCACCGTCACCGTCGCAGTCGACGGCCGTGTCGCCCCCCGTGTCGTCGGGCTTGTCCGTGGGCCCGGGGCAGCCGAGGGCCAGGATCAGGGGCAGGGCGAAGAGCAGGCGTGCGGACATGGCGACTCCCGGAGCGGCGGGCTCCGGACATCATACCCCTCGATGCTCAGTCCACCGGGTTGGCGGAGTACAGGATGCGCCCGTCCTCGAAGTGGGGACCCCAGAGCACGGCGGCCTCCTGCAGCCACATGCGGCTGCGATCCGCGGTCCAGACGCCGTCCTGCCCGTCGCTGGCCGGCTCGATGTCCTCGAGGGAGAGGACCCTGACCGACGGCGCGTGCTCGCAGTCGTTGCCGCTCAAGCAGCCGGAGTCGGTGGCCAGGATGGTGCCGTCGGCGAGCGCGGTCACGTCCCGGGTCCAGTGGAAGCCCTCGGTTCCCGCCGGGAGCAGGTCGGCCACGTAGGCCGGGACGTCGTCCTCCACCGCGATGACCCCCACCGTGCCGCCGGTGCCGTCACCCCAGCGGTCCGACAGCCCCAGCGAGTGAGCGAAGACCACCCACTCCCGCCCGTCGGGGCCGGTGAGGTGGTCCACGCCGTGGGGGGCGTTGACGAAGCTGGGGGCCACGGTGGTCTCGGGGGGCCACTCCCAGACCTGGGCCCAGTCGCCGCCATGGGGCCGGCGCCAGCGCAGGATCTTGCCCCGGCTGTCGCCGCCGTGCTGGGCCTCGCCCTCGCCCCAGGAGATGCTGCCCTTGACGCTCATCAACAGCTGCTCGCCCTGCGAGTCCTCCCAGCGCTGGAAGGAATTGACCGACTGGTAGATGTCCCAGTCGGCGTGGGTGTGCTCGTCGATGACCTCGCGGACCACGGCGCAGGATGAGCCCTTGTCGAGCTCGAGCCGCAGCATCCGGTAGTTGCGGGTGTCGGCCACCCACAGCTCGATCGCGTCGTCGCCCTCGGCGATCACGTGCTGATCATGGGGCATGCGCATGGTGCAGGCCCGGTACTCGCCGGGCTGCAGTTCCGTGCTGGTGGCGCAGGGATCGTCGGGATCGAAGGGGCAGCGGTCGTAGGGGGTTCCCAGCTGGGAGAAGTCCAGCTCGTCGAATCCCCAGCGGATCTCGTGGGTGGCGGCGTCCACCCCCAGGTAGACGCCGTACAGATCGCCGATCTCGGCGTCGGAGCCGTCGCTGGCGTCCAGCCGGCTGTAGGTGAAGACCACCTCGGTCGTCCCGTCCAGGGCCTGTCGGGCGATGGAGCGGTAGACCAGGCAGTAGGTGGTCTCGTAGTCGGGCAGGCAGACGTCCGGCTCCACCGTGCCCAGGTCGAAGCGGTCCAGCACCTCGCCGGTCTCGGCGTGGCCCATGAACCAGCCGTTGTTGCGCAGATCGGTCACGACCAGGCGGGGCGGTGGGGCCGCCCCGGTGTCGGCGTCGGTGTCCGAGTCGACATCGGTGTCCGAGTCCCCATCGGTGTCCGTGTCCACGTCGCAGCCATCGTTCGGGAACAGAGGGGGGTCCGGGCTCCGCGGGCAGGCCGAGAGCACCAGAAAGGACGCGGCGATGGCGAGAGTCCAGGACATGGCGATGGCACCCATCATACGCGGACTCCCGGAAAGCAGACGCCCGGGTACACAATAGCGTTTCCAGAATAGAGACCGAACTGCGATACGCTGGCACGGCCCCACCGGGAGGAACCATGCTGTCCCGCTTCCCCATCCTGGCCACGGCCGTCGCGGCCACCGCGACCCTGGTCCTCGCCAGCTCCCCGGCGGCCACCGCCGACCGCGGTGAGCTGACCGGCCGTCAGCTGTACGAGGCCAACTGCGCCGCCTGCCACGGCGCCGACGGCCTGGGCAACCCCCAGCCCCACGTGGGCTTCGACGTGCCGTTGCCCGACTTCACAGACTGCGACTTCACCTCGCGAGAGCCGAAGGCCGACTGGGTGGGCGTCGCGAAAGAAGGCGGCCCCCTGCGGGGCTTCGACACCATCATGCCGGCCTTCGGGGACGCCCTGGACGACGATGAGCTGGGGCTGCTGCTGGACCACATCTACGGCTTCTGCGAGGAACCCGAGCGCTACCCCCGCGGCGAGTTCAACCTGCCGCGGCCCATGTGGACCGCCAAGGCCTACGTCGAGGACGAGGTGATCGTCACCGTGGACAGCCCGGTGGACGGCTCCCTGGACTTCACCACCGCCCTCACCTACGAGAAGCGCTTCGGGACCCGGAACAACTGGGAGATCAAGATCCCCTGGACCACGCGGGACGTCGCGGACAACACCTACAGCGGCATCGGCGATATAGCCCTGGCCGCCAAGCGGGTGCTGGTGAAGAACCTGGACACCGGCTCCATCGTCTCCGTGGTGGGAGAGGTGATCCTGCCGGTGGGCTGCGTCAATTGCGCCCTGGGCCGCGGCTACACCGTGGCCGAGCCCTTCCTGGCTTGGGGCCAGTTCCTCCCGGCGGGCTTCTTCCTTCACACCCAGGCGGGCGCCGAGATCCCGCTGGATAAAGACCACGACAACGAGCTGCTCTACCGCGCGGCCCTGGGCCGGACCTTCACCGTGGGCGAGTACGGCCGGGCCTTCTCCCCCATGGTGGGCGTGCTGGGGACCAGCGAGCTGGGCGATGACATGAGCCCCGCGGTGGCGGTGGCCCCCCAGCTGCACCTCACCCTCAACCAGCGCCAGCACATCATGCTCGTGGCGGGCGCCAAGATCCCCGTGACCGACTTCGATCCGTCGGGTGTGGAGGGCAGGATCACCCTGCTCTGGGACACCTTCGACGGCGGCTTCTTCGAGGGGTGGTAGCCATGCGCAGCACGATCATCGCAACCGTCATGGGCCTGCTGGCCCTCCCCACCACTGCCCTCGCGGGCGATCCCGCCGCGGTCTTCGAGCCCAACACCCGCTGCCAGGCCTGCCACAACGGCATGACGGCCCCCGACGGCTCGGACATCAGCGTGGGCGTGGACTGGCGCAGCTCCATGATGGCCAACGCCGCCCGGGATCCCTACTGGCACGCCGCGGTGCGCCGGGAGGTCACCGAGCATCCCCAGCACCAGGGCGCCATCGAGGACAAGTGCTCCACCTGCCACATGCCCATGATGCGCACCGCCGCCAAGCTGGCGGGTGAGCAGGGCCTGGTGGTGATCAACATCCCCGACGGGGCGGTCCAGCCCGGCCCCGAGGCCGCCTTCGCCGCCGACGGCGTGAGCTGCACGGTCTGTCACCAGATCACCGCCGAGGGCCTGGGCGAGGAGAGCAGCTACACCGGGCAGTTCGTCATCGATCCAGACGCCAGGCAGGTCCACGGTCCCGTGGACACCGACCCCGGCCGGGTCCGGGTGATGAGCAGCTCGAGCGGCTTCGACCCCCACCGCAGCGACCACGTCCAGAGCGCGGCCTTCTGCGGCTCCTGCCACACCCTCTATACCCACGCCTACGGCCCCGACGGCGAGATCACCGGCGAGCTGGCCGAGCAGGTGCCCTACCTGGAGTGGAAGCACTCCGCCTACAACGGCGAGCAGACCTGTCAGGACTGCCACATGCCCGAGGTGGAGCTGGCCGCCATCAGCTCGGTGCTGCCCAAGGAGCACCCCGCCGTCAGCCAGCACGTCTTCCGGGGCGGCAACTTCTTCATGCCCCGTGTGCTGGCCGCCAACGCGGCGGCCCAGGGCGTGCAGGCCTCGGCCCTCGAGCAGGAGACCACCGCGGCCAGCGCCGAGCGCAACCTGGCGGAGCGGACCGCCACCCTCGAGCTGGGCGCCAAGGTGGTCGAGGGGACCCTCGAGCTCGCCGTCACCGTGCACAGCAAGGCGGGCCACAAGCTGCCCACCGCCTACCCCTCCCGGCGGGTGTGGTTGCACGTCACGGTCGACGGCACCGACGGCACCCCGCTGTTCGAGTCCGGCGCCATGAACCCCGACGGCAGCATCGTCGGCAACGACAACGACGCCGACGGCGCCAGCTACGAGCCCCACTACGACAGCATCGACAGCCCCGAGCAGGTCCAGATCTGGGAGCCGATCCTGGCCGATCCCTCGGGCGCGGTCACCACCGGGCTGCTCACCGCCACCCAGTACATCAAGGACAACCGCATCCTGCCTACCGGCTTCGACGCCGCCAGCGCCGAGCCCGACATCGCCGTGTACGGCGCGGCCAGCGAGGACCCGGACTTCGGCCCGGGCAGCGACACCGTCCGCTACCGGGTGCCCGTGGGTGACAACGACGAGCCCATCAGCATCGCCGTCGAGCTGCTCTACCAGCCCGTGGGCTACCGCTGGGCTCACAACCTCGGCGTCATCGACGCCCCAGAGACCGCCCGCTGGGTCGGCTACTACGAGGATCTGGCCCACGCCTCGAGCGCACGGATCGCCGTCTCGACCCTCACGATCGAGCCCCCGGCGACGGTGGACGCGGCGGAGTAGCGAAAAACCGTTACCGGTTCCCGCCCCCTGGGGTGTCTCTCCACTGGCGACACGGACACCCGCCCGGAGGAGACGTGAACCGACGAACCCTGCCCCTGCTGCTGGTGGGCCTGATGGCCTGCAACCCCAAGGACGACAGCGCGGACACCGCGTCGCTGCCCATCGCGGTCAGCGAGGTGCGGGCCAGCCTGCACGAGACCATCGAGTCCATCGTGATCGTCGAGTGGACCCAGGACATCCCCGGCGAGACCTGGATCGAGTTCAGCGCCGACGGCGAGACCTGGCTCGAGAGCCCCCGGGGCCACGAGGTGACGGGCCTGCTCCACGAGCAACTGCTCCTGGGGATCCCGTACGACAGCGAGGTCCAGTACCGCATCGTGGTGGACCCGGTCACCGGCGTGGTGGACCCGGAGGACGCCCCCCTGGTCGGCGTGACCCGCACCATCACCACCGGCGCCCAGCCCAGCGGCGTGCCCACCCTCGAGGTCCTGTCCATGGACGCCGAGGCCCTGGACCCCGACGCCGACTACATCCTCACCAGCATCGACGAGATCGGAGAGCTGGGGGTGCAGATCGGGACCTGGAGCTTCATCTTCGACCGGAACGGCGAGGTGGTCTGGGCCTGGCAGACCCCGTCGCAGCGGGCCACCATCCACAACCGCGTGGCCCGCACCGGCACCGAGCTGCTCATCGACTACGGCAGCTTCTACGCCCTGTTCGACGGCGGCGCCGAGAGCCAGGTGGCCCGGCTGAAGATCGACGGGACCGAGCTCGCCCTCTACGACACCCCCGGTCTGCATCACCCCTTCACCGACACGCCGGACGGTGGCCTGCTGTGGGGCGCCCACAACGGCGGCATGAACACCGTGCGGCACATGGCGCCTGACGGCACCACCACCGACATCTGGGACTGCGCTGTCTTCTACGAGGAGATCAAGTACGACGAGCACCACGGCTACTGCGCGTCGAACACGGTCACCTGGGACGACGCCACGGGGCATGTGCTCTTCAGCCTGTACTCGAGCGACTCGGTGGTGGAGCTCGACCCAGCCACCGGCGAGAGCCTGCGCTGGTTCGGCCACATCCCCGACGCCTGGAGCTTCGACCCGGAAGAGTCCGCCTTCTGGTGGCAGCACGGCGTGCACTACACCGAGGCCGGCACCCTGCTGGTCTCGGCCAAGAAGACCCGCTTCGGGAACGAGACCGTGGTCCGGGAGTACGCCCTGAACGAGGACAGCCAGACCCTCGAGCAGGTCTGGACCTTCGGCGACGGCGAGGGCGTGTACGGCCCCGAGATGGGCGAGGCCCACCGGCTGGAGAACGGCAACACCCTGCACAACTACGGCTCCGGCGCCCGGGTGCGGGAGATCACCCCCGACGGTGTGGTGGTCTGGGACCTGACCTTCAGCTCCGGCACCTACCTGGGTCGCACGACCCCCATCGGCGATCTGTACGCGTTCGCGCCCTGATCCGGGGATACACTGCGGCTCCATGCGCCGCCCCCTGACCATCGCGCTGCTCCACCTGCCCCTGCTGGGCGCCCTGTGCGATCCGGCGATCGAGATCGAGCCGCCGGACAGGCCACCGGCCGAGACCGGCGACACCACGCCCCCTGACGACACCCAGGACAGCGGGGACACCGCCGACACCCAGCCCCCACCGCCCCCCCTCGAGGGCCTGACCCTCGAGCTGCACGACACCATCGGGTCCCTGGTCCAGGCCCGCTGGGAGCAGCGCGACGCCGACACCGTGCACGCCGAGATCACGACCGCGGACGGCGACTGCTGGACCGGCCCCAGCTGGACGGTGGAGCCGGGTTCACAGGAGCGCCTGCTGCTGGAGATCCCCTACGACACCGCCGTGGAGGTGGCCCTCGTCAGCGACGACAGCGGCTGGACCAGCCAGCCCGTGGCCATCACCACCGGCGAGCAGCCCAGCGGGGTGCCTACGATGGAGGTCATCAGCGCGGTGGAGGACCGGCTCGACCCCGGCGCCCGCTTCCTGCTGGCCAGCATCGAGGAGGTCAACAGCTTCGGCATCGCCATCGGCTCCTGGACCTTCATCTTCGATCGCGACGGCCGGGTGGTCTGGGCCCTCGAGACCCCCGTCCAGCGGGCCACCATCCACGCCCGCCTGTCCTGGGACGGCCGCGAGCTGCTCATCGACCACAACAGC
Organism: uncultured Enterobacterales bacterium; assembly: GCA_964481655.1. GTDB lineage: Bacteria > Myxococcota_A > UBA796 > UBA796 > JAFGLY01 > CALDOK01. The sequence goes on from CAYZVO010000100.1 coordinate 13,904, forward strand.
TTCTACGCCCTGTTCGACTGGGGTGCGGAGAGCCAGATCGCCCGCGTCACCATCGACGGGACCCAGCAGGCCCTCTACGACACCCCGGGGCTGCACCACCCCTTCACCGAGCTGCCCGACGGCAGCATCGCCTACGCCGCCACCATCGACACCTATGACAGCATCGTGCGGGTGGACGCCAGCGGCGCCAGCGAGACCGTCTGGGCCTGCCAGCCCTTCCAGGAGAGCCTGGGGGTCACGCAGTACTGCACCTCGAACAGCCTGGTGTGGGACGAGGACCGCCAGCGCTACCTCATCAGCTTCTACTCGAGCGAGAGCGTGGTGGAGATCGACCCCAGCGCGGGCGAGGCCACCCGCTGGTTCGGCCACCTGCCCGACGCCTGGGGCTTCGATCCCGATGAGTCCGCCTGGTGGTGGCAGCACGGTGCCCACTTCACCGACGCCGGCACCATGATGGTGTCCACCAAGATCGCCGACGGCGGCGAGGAGACCGTGGTCAGGGAGTACGCGCTGGACGAGGACGCGGAGATCCTGCGTCAGATCTGGACCTTCGGCGAGGGCGAGGGCATCTACGGCGACGTCATGGGCGAGGCCCACCGGCTGGGCAACGGCAACACCCTGCACAACTACGGCTCCGGCACCCGGGTGCGGGAGATCACCCCCGAGGGTGAGCTGGTCTGGGACGTGAGCTTCAGCTCGGGCACCTACCTGGGACGCACCGAGCCCATCGCCGATCTGTACGCGCTGCTGCCGTGATCGCCCTGCTGCTGCTGCTGGCCTGCACCCCGGACCCGGGGGAGGACAGCGAGCACCCGCATGACAGCGGGACCCGCGACCATTCCTGGCAGCTCGCGGCCCACCCCGACCCGACCGTCGGCAGTGTGATCCGGTTGACCTGGGACCAGCCGAGGGACGACACGGTGCAGGTGAACTGGCTGGACGGGCTGTTCTGGACGGAGGGACCCGGCGAGGCGCGTGAAGAGGGCCCCCAGGAGGCCCTGCTGCTCGGTGTCCCCTACGGCGCGTCCGTCGAGCTGTACCTCGAGGGACGCCAAGGGCGGAGCGAGACGGTGAGCGTCACGACCGATCCGCTGCCGGAGGGCCTGCCCCAGGTCGACCTGCTGGCCCTTGACAACGCCGCCGAGATGGCGTCCATGGCCGGGGTCTTCACCTCCTCGGTTGGTGTGACCCAGGGCGAGAGCTGGAGCATCATCCTGGACCCCAGGGGCCGCATCGTCTGGGCCCTGCGCAGCCCCGACGAACGCCTGACCCTGCAGCCTCGCACCAGCCGCGACGGCGCCGCCCTGCTCATCGACCACAACAGCTTCTACGGCAGCCTGGACGGGGGCGCGGCCTCGGAGGTCGTGGGCGTCACCATCGACGGCGCGGAGCGGGCCCGCTGGGCCACCCCCGGCCTGCACCACGGCTTCGCCGAGACTGACGATGGGGGCATCGCCTGGGGTGCCACCGAGGGGGACGGCCACGACACCGTGGAGCTCATCGACGCCCAGGGCTCCCAGCGCCAGCTGTGGGACTGCGCCCCCTTCTTCGAGGGTCTGGGCGAGGCCCAGGCATGCCAAAACAACGGGGTGAGCGCCCTGGACACCGGGGGCTTCCTGGTCTCCCTCTTCGCCACGAACAGCCTCGTGGAGATCAGCGCCGACGGCGAACCCGTGCGCTGGTTCGGTCACCTGTCGGGAGCGTGGTCCTTCGAGCCCAGCGACAGCGCCTTCTGGTGGCAGCACGGGGCACAGATGACCGAGGTCGGCACCCTGCTGTTGTCCACCCACAGCTCCGCCATGAGCGACGAGATCGTGGTCCGCGAGTATGCGCTGGATGCCGACAGCGAGACGCTGAGCCAGATCTGGAGCCACGGCACCGGTGAGCGCCTCGAGGCGGAGCTGGGTGGTGACGTGCTGCGCCTGCCCGGAGGCAACACCCTGCACGGCACCGGCAGCGCCGGCCGCGTCCGGGAGATCACCCCCGAGGGCGAGCTCGTGTGGGAGATCGATCTCGAGGGGACCTACCTGGGCCGGGTGAGCGTTATCGAGGATCTGTACGCGCTGTCGCCGTGACGGGGAGGTCCGCTGTGGAACCCGAGATCTGGATCACCATCCTCATGCCCCTGTTGGTGTTCTGGATCCTCTGGATGGGCGCGTTCCGGATGCCCGGGAAGAGCTTCGGCGGCGACGCACCGCCGCTGACCGAGCGCGAGGGGGCCATGGCCGCGCGGATGGCCGCGGGGGCGAAGCACTTGGCGCTCACCATCGGCCCGCGCCACCTGCGCGGGCGGGAGCCCCAGCTGACCGAGACCGCCGACTGGATCGAGGGAGAGCTGGCCGGCATGGGCTACCAGGTCCACCGGGAGTGGTTCGAGGTCGAGGGGCAGCGGGTCTGCAACCTGCTGGTCAACCGCCCTGGCAGCGGCCCGCAGCCGATGCGGGTCATCGTGGGCGCCCACTACGACACCGTGCCCGGCAGCCCCGGCGCCAACGACAACGGCTCCGGCGTGGTCGCCTGCCTCGAGCTGGCCCGCAGCTTCGCGGGCAGGGACAGTGTGTGCAGCCTGCGCTTCGCCTTCTTCGTCAACGAGGAGGCCCCCTGGTTCATGAGCCAGTCCATGGGCGCCCTGGTCCACGCCCGGGGCTGCAAGCAGCGCCGTGAGCCCATCATGGCCATGCTCTGCCTCGAGAGCGTGGGCTGCTACATCGACCTGCCGAACAGCCAGCGACTGCCCCCCATCCTGAAGCGCCACTACCCCTCGACGGGGAACTTCGTGGCCTTCGTGGGCAACATGCAGTCCCAGCTGCTGGTACACCGCGTCGTCCGTGCCTTCCGCGACCACGCCACCCTGCCGTCAGAGGGCCTGGCGAGCTGGGAGACCGCCCTGAAGGACGTCGGCCGCAGCGACCACAAGGCCTTCTGGGCGAAGGGCTACCCGGCGATGATGATCACAGACACCGCCAACTTCCGGGACCGGCACTACCACACGCCCATGGACCTGCCCGGCAACCTCGACACCGAGAGCATGGCGCGGCTGGTCGTGGGGCTCGAGCGTGTGATCGCCGAGCTGGTGAAGACACGCTAGCGTCGAGGCAGGCCGCTGACCGGATCCCGGCGGCTCAGGCGGCGCTCGGAGGGGTCCACCAAGGGCTCGATGAGGCCCATCAGCTCCGTGACCCGCACCCACTCGGGCTCCAGGGCGGGGTCTTCGGCGAGATCCAGCCGCTGCTCGAGATCCCGCAGCAGCTCCCAGGCGTGGGCGTCGTCGCCCTCGTCGTGGTGGGCCACGGTCGCGGCCTTGAGGGTGGTGATCGCATCCACCAGGGCCACCCCCCGCTGCAGGCCGAGGGAGGCCGCGTCGAGCTCCACGACGGGCAGGGCGAGCTCGGAGCGCGGGGTGCGGCCTTCGAGGGTCTCGTAGCGCACGGTCACCGACGCCACGGGGCGGTCCGGGCGGGGATCCAGGCCGGTCTGCTCGAAGCCCAGGAAGATGCCGCCGCCCTTGTCCCGGCTGGGGAACAGGGTGGCCACCTCGAGGCGGATGCCGCCGTCCCGGGTCCAGGCCAGGGCCTCGCCGGGCAGGCCGTACACGCCCGCCAAATCCCAGCCCTGCTCGGGCTGGATCTCGAGCTCCATGGCGTAGGCCAGGGGCACCAGCATGGTGTCCAGCTCCTCGTCGAAGACCCGCCGCATCTCCCGCAGATCCTCGAAGTAGTACAGGTTCGCCCCGCGCACGGTGCTCACCGCCTGGGCCAGCTCGACCCCGAAGTGCGACGCCACGCCGATGGTGGTCACCCCGATGTCGTCGGCCGCCATCTGCGTGAGCAGGCGCTGGAAGCCGGCCGCCGAGGTGGTCCCGACGTTTGGGCGCTCGTCGGTGAAGAGCACCACACGGGAGAGGGCCTCGGAGCCCCGATCCAGGTGCAGGGCCTCCTTCCAGCCCCGCTCGAGGCCGCACTGCACGCAGGTGCTGTTGCTGGCGGTGAGCCGGTCGATGGCCCGCAGCAGCTCGGGGGAGCCGCCATCGCGCACCTGCACCCGCACCTTGTCGTCGAAGCTCAGCAGGGTCATGCGATCGCCGCGCTCCATGCGTCGCACCAGCAACCGCAGGGCGGCCTTGGTGGTGGCCAGGGGCTCGCCCTCCATGGAGCCGGAGGTGTCCACCACGGCCACGATGTTCAGGGGCGGGCGCTGCCAGCTCTCGGCGTCCAGCCCGGAGCTGAACCCGATCTGGGCGATGGCGTCCACGTGGGGCTGGGCCAGCAGGCGCTCACCGCGGCCGAGCTCCACGGCCTGGCCGGTGGCGCAGAGCAGCTGGTCGCAGGCGACGTCCTCGGCAACGGGCAGATCGTGCTCGGAGAGGATGCCCTCGGCGGTGAAGTGCTCGGGGCGGGGGATGTGGTCCTCCTCGAGCTGTAGATCCAGGAAGTTGGCGTCCTGGGCGCCGCCCACGGTGGCGGAGATGCTGGCGGGGCCGTCGGCCTGGATCAGGGGCTGGAAGCGGGAGCGCGAGCTGGGGAGCAAGGCGGGGTTCGGGGGAGCCAGATCAGCATCGACGTCCATGAGGTCGAAGTCGATCTCGGTGCGACTCCGGTACCGGATGGTCCGGGACCCCTCGTCCTCATCCTCGTCCTCGTCCTCGTCCAGTGCCTCGTCGCTGTCGTCGTCGGCGAGGGCGTCATGCACCACGAACGTGGGACTGAAGGCGAGGGGCAGGGCGAGGGCGAACAGGGGCAGGGCGCGGCGAAGCATGGGACCTCCCGGGGTCGTTGATGGCGCCTCCCTTGACAAGCTCCTGACAACCCGGTTCCACGCCCACCCGCCGCTCGTCCCCAGGATGTCTCACTCGATGTCGATCAGCTCGATGTCGTAGACCATCACTCCCTGTGGACGACCTGGCCGTCCCTCGTAGCCCAGCTCCTCGGGGACCCAGATGCGCCGCTGCTCGCCGATGACCATCAGCTGGATGCCCTCGGAGAAGCCCGGGATGACCCGGTCGAGGGGGAAGGTCGCGGGCTGTCCCCGCATCAGCGAGCTGTCGAACATCCCGTCCGCCGCCGTCCAGCCCGTGTAGTGCACGACCACGGTGCTGTCGGGACCGGGATGGTGAGCGCCGATGCCCGGCCGCAGCACCAAGGAGGCCAGGCCCGTGGGGCTGAACACGGCCTGGGGATCGGGTCGCTCCAGCCACACCGGCGCGGTGGGGGCGGTGATGATCTCCACCAGCTCGACGTCGAAGACCAGCATCCCCTGGGGCTTGCCGGGGGCGTCTCCGTAGGCCAGCTCCGCCGGGATCCACAGCCGTCGTTTCTCACCCGCCACCATCAGCTGCAGGCCCTCCTGCCAGCCCTCGATCACGGCGTTGAGGGGGAAGGTCGAGGGCTGCCCTCGCTTGTAGGAACTGTCGATGAACGCCCCGTCGGCGGTCCAGCCCGTGTAGTGGACCCGGACCCGATCGTCGGGGCCCGGGCGGCGGCTGCCGCGACCGAGCTGCAGCACCGCCGTGGCCAGACCCGAGGGGGTGACCACAGCGTTGTGGGGCGGCGCGGCCACGTCGGCGGGCGCGGGGATGCCCTGAGGCTTGGCCATCGGCACCGCGGCCGGGGGCGTGGGGGTGGTTTCCGCGGTGTGGGCACAGGCCGACAGCAGGATCACTGAGAGCAGGAGGGTACGCATGGCGAGTGCCTAACCCCTGGGCGGGGCAGGTCTTCCGGGCCGCCGCAGCGCCGGATCCGCGCGGCCTCGAGCCGCGATAGGTCCAACGGGACCGTCACCTTGCTCGTCGCTCGAGGTTCCCCCATGAACGCCCCCGATCTGGCTGTCCACTACCTGAGCGGCACCGGCAACTCCCGGCGCTGCGCCAGCTGGATCGCCGAACAGGCCCGCGAAGCCGGCCGCAGGGTCCACATGGCCCCGATGGAGCAGGGTCCCCCCAAGGCGGACGGCCCCTTGCTGCTGGCCTTCCCCACCCACGGCTTCACCGTGCCCTGGGCGATGATGAAGTGGCTGGCCCAGCTGCCACGCTCCCAGGGCTCGCCCGCGTGGGTGCTCTGCACCCGGGCCGGGATCAAGACGGGGCCGCTGCACCCGCCCGGCGCCGCCTGCAGCGCCCCCTTCGTGGCCTCGGCGCTGCTCGCCTCCCGGGGCTACCGGGTGCGCGGGGCCATGTCGGTGAACATGCCGTCGAACTGGATGAGCTTCCACCCGCCCCAGCGGGAGGCCAGCACCCAGGCCGTGGTGGATCACGCCAGGCCGCGGGTGCTGCGCTTCGGCGAGCGCCTGCTGGCCGGCGAGCGCACCTGGCTGACCCTCAACCTGCTGTACGAGGCCATCTGGGGCCTGGTGCTGGCCCCGGTCTCGGCCCTGTACCTGGGCCTGGGCCGCATCTTCCTGGGCAAGCTGTTCATGGCCAACCCCCGCTGCACCGGCTGCGGGCTGTGCGCGGAGATCTGCCCCGTGGGCGCCATCGCCATGAAGGGCGAGCGCCCCTACTGGACCTGGCAGTGCGAGTCCTGCATGCGCTGCATCGCCTTCTGCCCCCACAAGGCCATCGACTGCAGCCACCTGTGGGCGCTGACCGCGACCGCCCTGACCACCCTGCCGGTGCTGCTGTTCTTCCTGGCCCCGCAGCTGTTCCCCACCACCGGCCTGCTGGCCCTGGGCATCGCCGCCTTCGTCGTCTGGAACTACGTCGGCATGTTCGCCGCCTACGCCCTGTTCGCCCGCCTCATCCTGCGGCCGCGCTGGAACCGCGTCGCCTGGTGGGGGGCGCTGTGGCGCCGCTTCCGCCGCTACCGTGAGCCCAGCACCCAGCTACGGGATCTGCGCAAGCCGACCACCCTCGAGCCCTGAGGACACCATGTCCATCAAGTCCTTCGTCAAGAGCCTGCTGCCCCGAGAGCTGGACTTCGAGGCGCAGGTGCAGGACGACCTGCCGCGCTGGGAAGCCATGGGCACCGCGGAGCTGCGCGAGCAGCTGCACGACTGCTGGTATCTGCACATGGAGCGCCAGGGTGAAGGCCGGATCGACATGGACGAGACCGAGGTCGCGCAGCGCCTGCTCGCGGCCACCACCCCCGAGCACTACCAGGCCCTGGTGGACGACTGGAGCGCGGTGCTGACCGCCCTGCGCCAGGCCGAGCACGAGACGGGCTACCGGGGCCGGCCCATGCTGCTGGACTACGACCTCTTCCTCACCTGCGTCGTGCGGGTGCTGGCGACCCGGGCTCGATAGGCCTGAACGTCAGTCTCCCCAGGCGTCCGTGGTGCCCAGGAAGTACTCGTTGGTGCTGGGATCCCCGTCGAAGTCCAGGGGCTCGAGGCGGCCCATGCAGGAGGTGTCCAGCGCCGCGGTGGGGTCGTCCATGAACTGCTCGTAGATCCAGCTGCCGCAGTCCCAGCCGGAGCTCGAAGGGGCGCCGCCGCGCACGTTGTGGGCGCTGTGCTCGAAGACCAGGTAGTGCTGGTGCGCCGCCTGGAACGCTGGCTCCATGCTCGCCGACTTCTCCGGCGGTGACGCCGGGTCCAGCTCGCCCTCGAGCATCAGCAGCGGGCCGTCGTAAGCCGCGAACTGTCGGTCCCAGCCGTCGCGCTCGTAGGCGGGCCAGGCCGCCAGCACGTCCAACACCTCGCCCCCCCGCGGGAAGCAGACGTGGCAGTCCTCGGCCCAGGCGTCCAGCTCGGCCGCCGGCGGCAGCTCCGGGGTGTACAGCTCGGAGAGCTTGACGTGCCAGTTCAGGGGCCAGTCCACCACCCCGCCGACGAAGCCCTGCACCACGCCGTCGGCCACCGCCCACGCTGCGCGGTCCTCGGCGCTGCAGCGCTCGAGCCGGTACAGCAGGGCGGGCAGGATCTCGTTCCAGGGCCGGTAGTAGGTGGAGAACAGCAGGGTGGTCCGCACGTCCAGCTCCACGTCCAGCCCGGTGCAGTGTTCCCCGGCGCGGACACGGTCGATGACGTCCACGGCGTAGGCCCAGGGGTCGTCACCGAGCCGGGCCGCACAGCTGGCGTCCTCGGCGCAGTCCTGCAAGACCTTCTGGGCGTTGCTCTCGTGAAACAGCGCCGCGTCGTGGAAGGAGAAGTCCGGCGGCACCACGCCCTCGAGCACCGCGCCGTCGAAGGTCTCAGGCGCCACCTGCAGCGCCCGGTGCCCGATGTAGGTGCCGTAGGAGCCGCCCCACAGGTAGACGGCCTGGCCCTCGTGGCGGGTGGACTCGGCCAACACGGCCACGTCGGCCGCGGACTCGGTGGTGGAGAAGGCCGCGAGGTCCTCACCCCACTCGGCCTCGAGCACCGCCCCGCAGGCGACGGCCTCCTCGGCGGTGATGGCCTCGCCCTCGTCGCTGCCCCACCACTCCTGGTCCGGACAGGACAGCCGCGTGCTCTCCCCCACGCCCCGGTGGTCGATGACGTAGAAGTCGTAGCCGGTGCCCGCGATGCTGGAGCCCATGGCCTGCAGGATGTCCAGCCCCGAGCCGCCGGGCCCCCCCTGCAGGAACCAGACCTGCGCGGGGGCTGCGTCCTGGGAGCGGTAGCGCTTGACCGCCACCTCCATGGTCTGCCCGTCGTCGGGATCGCAGTGGTGCATGGGCATGGCCACCCAGGCGCACTCGGCGGCGTTGTCCCCGCCGCCGCTGACCACATCGCAGACCTGCCAGTCGATCTCCACGGGCTCGATGACGGGCTGGCAGGGCTCCGCGAGCACCGCCGTGTCACCGGTGTCTACGGTGGGCGGGGTGCAGGCAGCGAGGACGAGCAGGGTCAGGGCGATACGCATGGACTCTCCACGGCCCCAGTATCGTGGAATTCCCGCGCCCCCGCACGGGTCCTCCAGCAGCGGCCGGCACGGACCCGGAACCGATCCCATGAAGTCAGGCCTCCCCATCACCATCCCGGCGACCCTGCTGCTGGCGGGCTGCCTGCACACCATCCCGCCCCTGCCTCTCGACTACCCGCGGGCCCAGCTCCCCACGACCCGCAGCCTCGAGGAGAGCGTGATGCTGCTGGCCTGGGGGAGCACGAACAAGGACCGCCAGCGGAGGGTCGAGCAGCGGGCGAGGGAGCTGGGGATGCGGCCCCGCACCGAGCCCATCGACGTCTACACCCGCCAGGACAACGTCATCGTGGACCTGCCGGGGGACAGCGAGGATCTGATCGTCCTGGTGGCCCACTACGACAAGACCGACTCGAACCCCTTCGAGCTGGTGAGCCTGCTGCTCAACGGCTCCCTCAACCGCCTGACCGGCCTGACCGTGATGAGCGAGGGGGCCACGGACAACGCCACGGGCGTCGCCACCGTCCTGCAGCTGGGCCGCTGGCTGGCCGAGCAGCCCACCCGCCGCCACAGCTACCGGCTGGTGCTGGCCGGCGCCGAGGAGATGGGCCTGCGGGGCAGCCGGGCCCACGTGGCCCGCATGGGATCCGAAGACCGGGACCGGCTCCGCCTGGCCATCAACGTCGACGGGGTCGGCATCCAGGGCAGCGGGGACTGCGCCATCCCCGGCGCCGGCTCCGAAGAGGTCGCCACCTGGCTCCAGGACGCCGCCGCCACCGCGGGCTGGCCTATGGGAGAGGCCACGATCCCCTCCTTCGCCACCAGCGACCACGAGTCCTACCGGGCCGCGGGCCCCGGGCGGGATCTGCTGAACAGCGTCGCCTTCAACATGGTGGGCGTGCTGCTCCCCCAGCGCAGCTGGTTCACGACCCGACACCGCGCGCCGGTGGTCATGGTCTCCACCTGCGAGTTCGAGCTGGGCCTGGGGGAGGTGGGCTCCATGTTCGCCCTGCCCACCGGCAGCATGCACGGCCCGCGGGACAAGCTCAGCCAGGTCGATCCCGTCCAGCTGCACCACAGCTACCGGGCGCTGCAGGCCTTCGTCGAGCAGCTCGAGACCGGCCGCTACGGCGACGAGCTCCGGGCCATCGACATGCGCATGGAGCGCACGCGGAGGGAGCGCCGCGAGGACGAGATCGCCAGCGAAGGCTAGGCCGCGCGGGACTCCACCGCGGCCTTGATGTCGTCCAGGTCCTGCTGCAGGGCCTTGCGGGTGGCGCCCACGAACAGGCGCCCGATGGTGGCGTTCATGAGCTTGGCCCCGAAGGAGGTCGGCACCGCGTCGAACTTCATGGTGAGCACGGTGCCCTCGGCCACCTCGTCCAGCGACAGGGTCGAGAGGTAGATGGCGCCGTGGCTCTCGGCCCGCACCCGGTACCACTCGCCGTCTTTGACCTCGGTGATCCACATGACCTCGGTGGCCTCACGACCGAACATGGTCCGGGTCTCCTTCCACTCGAGCCCGACCAGGCCCTCATCGGGCCGCTCGAGCACCTCGACCTTCTCGATGCCGCTGATGGTGTTCACCGAGTTGTCGATGTCGGTGATGACCCGCCACACGTCGGCGCGGGGCTTGGCGATGGTGACCTGGACCTGGGTGTTCATGGAGGCTCTCCTGGTGGCGTCGGCACAGAGGCCAGCGGAGCTTGCCTAGGCACCCACAAGCCTCCCTCGAAGCGCCGGATGCTCGGGTTGTGAGATCATCACCTCCAGAGACGATGCTCGAGGGAGACCCGGATACAGTCGGCGAGTGAAGGAAGGATGGACACCATGACCGACAGGCCACAGGACTCGACCACCCGATCGCCAGCCCCGGGCACCCGGGATGAACTCGCGGGCCGATACCGACGCCTGCTGGACACGGTGCCCGACGCGATCCTGATGAGAGACGTGGACAGCGGCGCGATCCTCGACGCGAACGAGGCCGCCGTGTGGCTGTACGGCTACGAGATGGAGACGCTGCTGACCCTGCGCCTCGATGACCTGGAGCACCGAGATGAGGGGAGGACCTACGAGCCCCAGCTCGTGAAGGGCGAGGGCCGCGGCCACGTGCCGCTCGCGACCCACCGACGCCGGGACGGCGGCACCTTCCCCGTGGAGATCCGCACCCACAGCTTTCCGTCCGCCAACGGGACCATCGCCTACGACCTCGTCCGCGACCTGTCCAGGAGCCGGAGCCTCGAAGCCACGCTGCACGAGCAACGAGACCTCGTCGCCGAGCTCCAGCGTCGCCTGGAGCAGAAAGAAGCCGCCATGCTCGAGCTGCTCCACCAACTCCGGCTCGAGAAGGCTCGCATCGAGCAGCAGGTGCGGGACAACGTGGCCACGCTGGTGCTGCCCCACCTGGGGCGCGCCAAAGCCCGCGTACCCCCCAAGGCCCGCGCCGACCTCGAGCTGGCCGAGACCAGCCTGCTGGCACTGACATCGCCCGTCGGCGAGAGCCTGGCCACGCTCGAGCTGGTGCTGTCCCCACGTGAGCTCGAGATCTGTGGCCTGATCGCGACGGGGCAGCGCACCAAGGACGTGGCGCAGACGCTCGACATCTCCACCGAGAGCGTGGGCGTGCATCGTCGGAACATCCGTCGAAAGCTGGGCCTCACCGGGCGCAAGACGAACCTGACGACCTACCTGGCGGGCCTCCGACCCCACGCTGTGCGCTGAAACACAGCGCCTACGTTTCATACCTCATATATACCCGAATAATACCCCTTCACCTGGGGACCCCTTCTATGTTTGACTATTAGAACTTTGGTCGAAACAGATGCAGACCCGAGCCGCCGGGATGGGCGGCGGTGGAGTCATCGGTGAAGCAGGAAGCCACCCCGATCGAGATCCTCCTGGTGGAGGACAACCCCGGAGACGTGCGCCTCACGAGGGAGGCCCTGAAGGAGGCGCGGGTCACCAACGCGCTGCACGTCGCGGTGGATGGCGTCGACGCGATGGCGTTCCTGCGCGGCGAGCCGCCACACGCCGGCGCTCCGCGCCCCGACATCATCCTGCTCGATCTGAACCTCCCGCGGATGGACGGACGCGAGGTGCTGGCCGCCATCAAGGCCGATCCCGATCTGAAACGGATCCCGGTGGTGTTGTTGACGACCTCCGCCGACGAGCGCGACATCCTGACCAGCTACAACCTGCACGCCAACTGCTACGTCACCAAGCCGGTGGACCTGCACCAGTTCTACCGGGTCATCGCCTCCATCGAGACCTTCTGGCTGGCTGTGGTCAAGCTGCCCAACGGCACCCGCTGAGGTCCACCAGATGCGACTGCTGCTGGTCGAAGACAACCCCGGGGACGCCCGCCTGATCAGGGAGCTGGCCCGCTGCTCCGGTCGCCCGTTGCCCGCCCCCCACGTCGTCCGTGACATGGCTGGCGCGCTCGAGAGCCTGCAGCAGGGCAGCTGGGACGTGGTCCTGCTCGACCTCGGCTTGCCCGACAGCCAGGGCCTGGAGACCTTCACCACGCTCGACGCGGCCCACCCCGAGGTGCCGGTGGTGGTGCTGAGCGGCCTGGGCGACGAGTCCGTGGCCCTCGAGGCCGTGCGACTCGGCGCGCAGGACTACCTGAACAAGGACGACCTCACCGGCGATCTGCTCGGACGCGCCGTGCTGTACGCCAAGGAGCGACACCACGCCGAACTTCAACGCCGGGCGTGGACAGAGCAGTGGCAGGCCACCTTCGACGCCATCGGAGACGCGGTGTGCCTGCTCGACCCGGAGCAGCGCATCGTCAGGATGAACCTGGCGATGCAGGAGCTGGTCGGCGGGACCCAGGACGAGATCACCGGACGACGCTGCTACGAGGTGGTGCACGGCTGCACAGCGCCACCCCAGAGCTGCGCGTTCCAGCAGATGGCGCGGACCTTGCGGCGGACCACGGTGGAGGCACAGGCCGGGGATCGCTGGTTCGAGATCCGGATGGATCCCCTGCTCGACGAGGACGGTGGGCTCGCTGGAGCCGTCCACACGATGTCGGACGTCACCGAGCGGCACGCCGCGGATCTGGCGCTGCGCGACGCCCACGAGCGCCTGGCCAGGGGCATGCGCCTCGAGTCCCTGGGGCGCCTGGCCGGGGGCATCGCCCACGACTTCAACAACATGCTGTCGGTGGTGCTCACCAACGCCGAGCTGATCGCACAGGATCACCCCGACGATCCACAGCTGCTGGACGACCTCTCCCAGATCAAGGAGGCCGCGGACAGCGCGACCGGCTTGGTCAAGCAGCTGCTGGCCTTCGGGCGCCGCCAGACCCTCGACCCGGTGCTGCTCGACTGCAGCGCGGCCGTGCGTGACCTCGAGGGCATCCTGCGCCGACTGCTCGGGGAGGACATCGCGCTCTGCTGCGAGCTCGAGACGGGGCTGGGCAGCGTACGGGCCGACCCGAGCCAGATCGAGCAGATCATCATGAACCTGGCCATCAACGCCCGGGACGCCATGCCCTTCGGTGGCCAGCTGACGCTGACGACGCGCTCGGAGACACTGCAGGGCGATCCCGTCTCCCTGCCCCCCGGGTGCAGGGCCGGCCCACACGTGATCATCGAGGTCCGCGACACCGGCCACGGGATGGACGACGAGACCCGCGCGCGCCTGTTCGAGCCCTTCTTCACGACCAAGGCCACGGGCCGGGGCACAGGCCTGGGCCTCGCGACGGTCTACGGCATCGTGTCCCAGAGCGGAGGCGGCATCCGGGTGCGCAGCGCGCTGGGGAAAGGCACGACCTTCGAGATCCTGCTGCCCACGAGTGAAGGCGAAGCCACAGAGGCCAGCCTGGAGCGCCCCCACAGCGCCGGACGCCCCGGTCACGAGACCCTGCTGGTGGTCGAAGACGAGCGGGCGCTGCGCAAGGCCATGACCCGAGCCCTCCGCCGGGAGGGCTACACCGTGCTCGAGGCGGGCGATCACGGCGAGGCCACCCGCATCGCCCGACAGCACCGGGCACAGATCGATCTGCTCATCACCGACGTGGTGCTGCCAGGGCCCAGCGGCAAGACCATCGCCGAGGTGCTCAGCGCGGAACGCCCGGAGCTCCGCGTGCTGTTCATCTCGGGCTACGCACACGACCACATCACCAAGCGTGGCGTCCTCCCCCGCGGCCTGGCGTTTCTGCAGAAGCCGTTCGCCTCGGGCGTCCTGTCGAGAACGATCCGGGAGATCCTGGACTCCGAAGCCACCGACGGGTCATCCTGACCCGATCCGCCAGACCACGAGGGGTACGCGGGCATGAGAACCAAGCTCCTGGTCGCCTTCCTGACCATCGCGCTGCTGCCCCTGGTGGTGGTCATCTGGGTGTACGCGGGCGTCGCCCACAGCTCACTGCGCGACAGCATCGGCACCAACTTCGAGGGCATCGCCGAGGCCAAAGCCGACGCCATCGCGGGGACCATGGCAGAGCGAGTCCACGACGCCCGTGTGCTGGCCGCCCAGCCCGCGCTCGTGGAGGCCGTGCAGGCCGCCAACACCCACTGGGACAGCCTGGGCGAGGCGAGCGCCCGCACGATCATCGCCACCGAAGACGAAGCGTGGATCGCGGGGAACAAGTCGACCCCCCTGGCCGACAGCATCCACAGCAACCCCCTGGCCGACGAACTCCGCCGGCACCGGGACGTCTCCCCCGCCCGCTACGGCGAGATCTTCGTGACCGACCGGCTGGGGGCCGCGGTCGCCATGACCAGCCGGCTCTCGGACTACGCCCAGGCCGACGAGGAGTGGTGGTCGGTGACCGCCGAGGGAGGCAGCTCCGGCCTGTTCATCGACGACCGGGGGCACGACGAGAGCGTGGACGCCCTCATCACCGGCGTCGTGGTCCCGGTGTTGGACGGCGATGAGCTGATCGGGGTGCTGAAGATCAACTACAAGGTGCAGGGGATTCTCTCCATCGTGGCGCCCACCGATCGAGATCTGAGCGATCGCGTGGTCATGGTGCGGGGCGGCGGGAGCATCGTCGTGGACTCCGGCAGCACCCAGGCGCCGCTGCCCCCCGACCAACGGGCCCTGCTCGACGACACCGAAGGCGCCAACTGGATCGAGAGCACACGCGGCGACACGCCGACGCTGGTGGCCCACGCCCCGATCTCCACCGTCGTCCACAACCGCATCCCGACACCGGGTGCGGTCAAGGGCGTGACAGGGGAGCGCTGGGAGCCGCTGGGCTGGCACATCCTGGTGGAGGGGACCCAGGACGTGGCCTTCACCTCCCTCCGACGCCTGCGCCTGGCGGGTGCTGGCCTGGTCGCTGTGGTGGCCATCATCGTCGCCCTCATCGCCCTGCGCACCGCCACCTCGATCTCCGCGCCGCTGCAGCGCCTGACCCGCAGCGCCGGCATCGTGGGCGGAGGGCAGCTCGACCACCGCGTGGGGATGAAGCGGGAGGACGAGCTGGGCGTGCTGTCGGAGGCCTTCGACGCCATGGTGGAGCGCCTCCAGGCCACCCTCGCCTCACGGGATGAGCTGAACCACGAGGTCATCGAGCGACGCAAGGCCGAGGCACAGCTGCGCCAGGCCCTCGACGAGCTCGCGCGCAGCAACGACGATCTTCGACGCTTCGCCTATGTCGCCTCCCACGACCTCCAGGAACCCCTGCGCATGATCACCAGCTACCTGGGCCTGGTGGAGCGCCGCTACCGAGAGAAGCTCGATGACGACGGTCGGGAGTTCATCGACTTCGCGGTCGACGGAGCCAGGCGTATGCGCGCGCTGATCCAGAGCTTGCTCGAGTACTCCCGCGTCGACCGGGGCGCTGGCGAGCTCGAAGAGGTGGACGCCGGCGCCGTCCTCGAGCAGGTGATCGAAGATCTGGCCCTCGAGATCGAAGAGGCCGGCGCCACCGTGAGCGCGGATCCACTGCCCAGGCTGCAGGCCGATCCTGCGCTGCTGCGACAGCTCATCCAGAACCTGCTGTCGAACGCGCTCAAGTTCCGCCATCCCGACCGCCCACCCCAGGTCCAGGTCTCAGCGCGACGCGTTGGTGACGCCGGGGACCCCGCGCACACGGACATCCCCGGTTGGCGACTCGAGGTGCGCGACAACGGCATCGGGATCGAGCAGCGCTACCACGACCGCATCTTCGTGATCTTCCAGCGGCTCCACCAGCGAGACCAGTACGACGGCACCGGGATCGGCCTGGCGATCTGCAAGCGCATCGTCGAGCGCAGGGGGGGCACCATCGCGCTGGAGTCCACACCGGGCGACGGCACGACCTTCCGGTTCACCGTGCCCGACGCGCCCCCACGACGCATGACGGCCGACTGACCGAGCCCTCGCCAGGATAGGGCTCGGGTCGAGGTGCCCATGACCTTCGCCACGCTCCTGATCGCCGCCGCGGTCCATGCCGCCGACACCGCCCCGCCCACCTGGCCGGCCGAGGCCCGGCTGATGGTGGACATGCGGGAGCTGCTCTACGACAGCCCCGCCACCACCGAAGCCGAGCTGCTGCGGCGTCAGCGTCAGGTCGGGGTCGACCTGTCCTGGCCCGCGGCCGAGGACGATGCGGGGGTCGTGGAGTACCGGGTCTTCCACGGCGAGCAAGAGCGGGCCCGGCTCGCGGGAGACGCCCGCAGCTGGAGCGCCGAGGTCCGGGACGAGCCGAGGGACCTGACCGTCGTCGCCATCGACGCCGACGGCAACCGGAGCGAGGCGCTCGAGGGGGAGCTGTGGTTCCCGAAGCCCCCGGGTGATGGCGACACGGCGATGCTGATGCTCCTGGGCACCCGGGGAGACGGTGGCAGCGCCGGCGCCCTCGCCCGCCGGGTGGCCGCCGCGGCCGCGCTCCACCCCGCCCGGGCCGCCCCCCCGCGCGCCGGGGGTGTGGCCGG
>CAYZVO010000101.1:0-30523 GCA_964481655.1 uncultured Enterobacterales bacterium
GTCGAGGGCGGAGTTGGTGACACCTGATAGCGGGCCCATGTCAGGAGGTCTGGAAGCGGTTGTAGACCAGCCCGTCGCCATCCACGGCCGTCTGCACGTCACCGAAGTAGGCCGCGCCCGGCCCGGTGGATGAGCCGAGCATCCGGTACCAGACCACGGTGCCTTCACGGTCGAGCACGACGATGGCGGATTCGATGCCCACGAGCAGGCCCATCATGTAGGGCTCGGTGGACCCGAGCTCGGGGTCCCAGACGTTCACGACCAGGTCGGGCAGGTCAGCGGGGACACCCTCGGTCTCGGTCTCGCCGTAGGCTTCCAGGACGCCGCCGTCGTCGAGCTCGGTCACCGCGCGGTAGTACACCGGCGACAGGGGCGGGAGCCCGAAGAGCGGGACGTGGTGGTCGGTCGCGGCCGCGGCGCTGACCGGCGTGCTCATGCCGTAGTCGGCGGTGGGCCCGTACTCCACCCAGGAGACTCCGGGGGAGCGGGTGGTCCAGTTCAGCTCCACCACGGTCCGGGTCTCGCTGTTGACGGTGGCCTCGACCGAGAACGCGGACCCACGACAGGCGCTGACCAGTGTGAGGATGGCGAGGAGAGAATGATGACGCATTGCCCAGGCTCACGGTTCGACCTCGCCCTGATATCACGCCGAGCACGTCTCTTCGCGCGTGCGTCCTTGACGGTGTCCAGGCCCCGCAGGCAGACTGCGCACCGGAGCGTTCTCCCCATGCACGACGACCGCGAGCTCGAGCACAAGCCCCGCGACGCTGGCACGCCAGAACGGGCAGAGCGTTGACGCGCGCGCGGTTCCTGTTGGGCTTGTCGGTCCTGCCGGGTCTCTGGGCTTGCGGCGGGTCGGACAGTGGTGACTCGACCCCCGAGCTGCCCCCGGACAGCGTCGCCCAGGAGGGCATGGCCGAGCGCGCGGTCCTCCTGGTCATCGACGGCGCGCGCTTGGAGGAGACCTTCGGGGACGGCGACTCCGACGCGTCGGGTGAGGCCACGGAGGAGATCCTGCCCGAGATCAGGAGCACCCTGTTCGAGCAGGGTGGCGTGGCGGCGCCGGCCTATGTCACCGGACCGGCGTTCACCTCCGCAGCCCACGTCGACCTCATCACCGGCGTGCGGCAGTACTACGCCATGCTGGCCTCCGGCGACGGCTACGGCCCCTGGCGCCCGGATCACCCCAACCTCTTCGAGCGGCTGCGGGCCGAGCGCGGGCTGGCCGAGTCCCAGGTGGCCTTCGCGGCCAACACCACCCTGATGGGTGACCTGGTCTGGGGCTGGGCCCCCGGCTTCGGCGAGGACGTCGCGGGTGCCTACCATGCGGTCGAGAGCTCGGACGGCAGCGGGGAGATCAGCGTCGACGACAGAGACGTCATCGAGCAGGTCAAGGCCTCGCTCACCGACGACGACGCCACGCTGGTGGTGGCCAACCTGCACCAGAGCGACCGCGCTGGCCACGGCACCCCCCTGGTGTACGCCAACGCGGTGGCCGCCGTGGATGGCCCCATCACACAGCTCTGGGGCTGGCTGCAGGACGCCGTGGCCGACGGCGACGAGCTCCCGCTGGTGGTGATCGTTGCCGACCACGGGCGTCACCGCGCGGTGGAGTCTGCGCAGCCCTGGGCCCACCATGGCTGCAGCTGTACCGGCTGCCGAGAGGTGCCGCTGCTGGTGCTCGGCCCCGGGATCGCCCCTGGCACCCGAGCGACCCGGCCCTACCTGCTCGAGGACGTGCACCACACCGTGGCCTGGCTGCTGGGCGTGAACATGCCCTACAGCAGCGGCCTGGCGCTGGACGACTTCCTCCAGGGACAGCCCGCGGTCCCTGTCCGCAGTGGAGACGTGGCCCTGGCGGCCCACGGTGAGCTGCTGGCCTGGCAAGCCTGGGATGAGCACCACGAGGCCCGCAGCAGCGTGCTGGTGGACGGCGAGCTGCTCGCCTCCGGCGCGCTGCACGTCGAAGCGCCCAGCGTGATCCAGGGCGACGGGGTGGACTACGCCTGCTGGCGGCAGCTCGAGCTCAGCGAGGGCGCGGACCACTGGCCCTGGGAGGCGCACTGCGCCCGCCGGGTGGTCGGTGGGGACTGGGAGGACCTGGGGCTCGAGACCGGGGAGCTGCTGGATGGCTGGCAGGCCCAGCTCGGGCTCGACGACGCTGGGCGCCTGTGGGTGGTGCACCAGCAGACCGAGCAGAACCCGTTGCTGTTCGCCTCTACCCCGGAGTTCGTGGGCTATCGCGCGGCGCTGTGGGACCCTGACAGCCAGACCTGGACCAACCCGGACACCCTCGCGGGCCAGGGTGGACTGCCGAGCCAGGCGCGGCTGTTCGTGAGCGACGGCGTGGGGTTGGTGGCCTGGGCGGTCGCCGAGAGCGATTCCGCCATCCGCAGCACCCGCCATATCGCTCTGCAGATGCTCGAGTGGGTCGATGGGCAGCCGCGCTGGCAGCTGGTCCGCGCCTTCCACGCCGCCGACGCCGACGAACCCACCCTGGCGCGCCTGGAGCGGCCCGCGGTGGGCGAGGTCGGCGGTCGCCCCACTGTGGTGGCCGTGGGCTACAGCGACCAGGGCACCACGCTGCTCGCCACCAGCACCGACGGCGAGCCCGCCATGGGCTGGAGGTGGTCGGAGCTGCGCACGCTCGACGCCACAGGCAGGGTGTTTCCCCACCTCTCCCCGGCCATCTCATCCGACGGCTGGGCCTACTGGGCTCGTCGATCCGAGGGTGGCGACGTGGAGCTGTGTCGCGCGGATGACGCCTCGGGGAGTCCCAGCTGCGTGGACACGGAGCGAGCCTGGATCGACAGCCTCGCGCCGGGCGCGGGCGGCGCGTGGATCAGCTCGAGTGACGGAGACCTCGCCTGGACGGCCAGCTGGGTGGCCTTCGAGGGTCGCAGCGGGGGGGCGCGATGACCGGTGGAACAGGCCACGGTGCGCGCGCCATGCTCCCGTCCCTCACCATCCTGGCCGCCCTGGTGGCGCTCGGCTGCACCGAGCCGCAGCAGGGTGGGCCCGCCGACTGGGGTTCCCTGGTCGACCTCGACTCCGGCGACGCCGACACGGGACGTGGGGTCGCCACCCTGTCAGACCGGCCCGCGTTGCCCCGGGACACCGGGGAGCCCGTGGACCCGGTCTGTGCCGGCAACCTGCTCACCGACGGCGGCTTCGAGCTCGACCGGCTGGTGGACGCCGGCTGGGTGGAGCAGGGGGACGTGCCCTTCTACGCCGGCCTGGTTCCCGACATGGTGGTCAGCGGAGCGCAGTCCGCCCTGCTCACGACCGAGCACGACGGTGAGGTCGCCCTGATCCAGACGGTGCCGGTGCAGCCCGGCGTGGTCTACGAGTACACCGGCTGGCTCGCCCTCGATGGGGTCTCCCCGCTGGGCCCAGCGGGTCTGTGGGTGAGCTTCTCCGCTGAAGACGGGCAGCTGCTCTCGAGCTCCGAGCTCCCGGACCACAGCCAGAGCCGGGAGTTCGGCCTCGACTTCCCGTCCCGGCTCAAGCTGCGGGCTCCCGACGACGCGGCGACCGCCTCCGTGCGCCTGCAGCTGGGCGGCGCAGGCAGCTTGTGGGTCGACGACGTCTGCTTCCGGCCCGCCCCGGTCGGCGACTTCACCGGCGTGGTGCACGCCGACGGCGAGCCCCTGCCCGGGGCCCGGGTGCACCTGGTCTTCGAGCACTGGGGTGAGAGCTACCGGACCTTCACCGACGATCACGGCCGCTACCTGTTGCCGGACGTGCCGGTGGCCCTGCCTCGCTATGTGTTGGTCGCCAGCAAGCCGGGCTATCGCAGCCGCAGCCAGGGCCACCTGCACCCGGTCCCAGGCGAGCCGGTGGAGGTCGACTTCGAGCTGACCACCGGCAAGGATCCCACCGACGTGGTGGAGCTGCGCTTCGTCACCCTGGACGTCTACCAGCGGGACGGGCTGACCCGGATCCACAAGTACGCCGAGATCCCCCAGGATCCCGGCGACTACCCCGAGTCCGTGCAGGTCCACCTGGGGTCCGGGGCGTTCCTGGACACCACCGAGCCCAGCGTCCAGGCGCTGGCGGCCGAGATCCTCGCCTCGCTCCCCGAGCGGGATCGGCGCAACACCCGCGAGGTGGCCTGGGCGGTGTATGTCTGGCTTGCCAAGCACATCGAGTACGAGTCGCTCTACACCGATCCCACCGGCCCCATGCTCGAGACCGCCTGGGCGGACTACACCACGTCCATCCTCTCTTCGAGCCCCGACGGCTGGGGCTGGGGCCGCTCCATCAACGACAGCTACCTCGAGCCCGAGGAGCTGCTGAACCACCGCAGCGGCATCTGCGCCGAGATCGCCAGCCTGGCGGTCGTCCTGTTGCGCAACATGGGTGTCCCCGCCCGCACCTCCCAGGGCACCATGGAGCTGTGGTACCAGCTGGCCGATGGTTCCGAGGCCGGCTGGGTCGAGCTCCGGCCGAGCCATGCGCGGGCCTCATGGCGCCGGACCGGCTCCCTGGGCTCGGGCTTCGAGCTGACCCGCATCGCCATCGCATCGGTGCACGCTGATCCGGTCCAGCAGGCCACCTGGTCGTCCGACAACGGCGGCTTCTGGCGTGAGAGTCACCCCTGGGAGGTCTACTGGCCGTACGACACCGACGGCCTCCGCGAGGCCGAGTACGCCCTGCTGCAGATGGCCGACGACGGCTTCACCTTCGACGCCGGTGGGCCGCCCTGCGCACAGGGGATCTGCTACCGGGCCAACTACCGCCTGATGAAGTTCCAGCTGATGGACTTCGTGGAGCAGCAGGAGCTCACCCTGAGCTTCCCGTTCTCCACCGCCAGCGAGTACTTCCAGTCCACCGGAGACTACGCCTACTGGATCAACCTGCCCGAGACGGTCAAAGGCGTGGAGATCACCAAGGACTTCGATCCCACGGGCGAGACCACCATCAAGCAGGTGCACATCACCCTGGATCTGAGCTCGGTGCTCTGAGGCGCTACACCCGCTCCAGCACCGCCGCCCCCGACAGCCCGCCGGCGGCGCAGATGCCCAGCAGGGCGGTGGCCTTGTCCGCCCGCACCAGCTCGCTCGCCATGGTGGTGACGATGCGGGCGCCGGTGGCCGCGAAGGGGTGGCCCAGGGCGATGGAGCCGCCCAGGACGTTGATGGTCTCCGGATCGATGGCGCCCAGGGCCTGCTCCGCGCCCACGTGTTGCTGGGCGAAGCGGTCGTTGGCCAGCATGGCCAGCACGCAGAGCACCTGGGCGGCGAAGGCCTCGTGGATGTCCACCAGATCGATGTCGTCCAGGGTCAGCCCGGCCCGCTGTACAGCGCGGGGCATGGAGATCGCGGGGCCGATGAGCAGCTGATCGGCGGGGTCCACGCCGTCGTAGGACCAGCTGCGGAAGGCCACCAGGTCGGTGAAGCCCAGGGCCCTGGCCTTGGCCTCGCTCATCAGCAGCACGGCGGCGGCGCCGTCGGTCAGGGCGCTCGAGTTGCCGGCGGTCAGCGTGCCGTCCTTGGCGAACGCAGGTCGGAGCTTGGCGAGCTTGTCGAGGCTGGTGTCGCCCCGCACCAGGTCGTCGGCGCTGACGCGCTTGCCCTCGCGGAGCTCGACGGGGACGATCTCGTCGGCGAAGCGACCGGACTCGATAGCGGCCGCCGCCCGCTGGTGGGAGCGCAGGGCCATGGCGTCCTGGTCTTCGCGGGCGATGCCGTGGCGCTGGGCCATGGACTCGGCGGACTCGCCCATCAGCTCGCCGGTGCTGCGCTCCCGGACCGCGGGCTGGCGGGGCAGCAGGTCCTTGCTGGGGTGCAGGCTGGCCAGCAGCTTGAGGTAGTCGGCCGGGCCGGACTTGCGGTTCATCACCACGGGGCCCGCCTTGTGAATCAGGCTCGGCGGCATGGTGATCGCGGCGTTGCTGCAGGAGTCGCCGCCGCCGGCGATGACGACCTCGGCCTCGCCCCGCTCGATGAGCGCGGCGGCCTGGGTGACCGAGTACAGGCTCGAGGTGCAGGCCCGGGTGACGGTGCTCGCCTCCACGGTGCGGGGCAGCCCGGCCTCGATGACGATCTCCCGGCCGATGTTGGCCGCGGTGGAGGGCAGCACCACCCCGCCCCAGAGCAGGCTGTCCAGCTCGCTCCACTCGATGGGGAAGCGCCGGAGCAGCCCCTGGACGGCGGCGACGCCGAGCTGGATGGTGTCCAGCTTGGTGAAGCGCCCGAAGGAGCGGACGAAGGGTGTGCGGACGCCGCCGACGATGACGGCGCGGGTGGGTGTGTTGCTCATGGTGTGCTCCTAGGCTCCCATCAGGTTGCCGCCGCAGACGCGGATGACGTTGCCGCACAGGCCGGCGGCCCCCGGGCTGGCGAGGAAGGTGACCACCTCGGCGATGTCCTGGGGCAGGGCACCCTGGGACAGGCTCGAGATGCGGCGGGCGACCTCGCGGGTCGCCGCGGGCATGCGGGCGGTCATGCGGGTCTCGACGAAGCCCGGGGCGACCGCGTTGACCGCCACGCCGCGGGCAGCCTGGGCGGGGGCCAGGGCCTGGGTCAGGCCGATGATGCCCGCCTTGCTGGCGGCGTAGTTGCACTGGCCGTTGTTGCCAGCGATGCCGCCGATGGAGGAGGTGAGCACCACGCGGCCCCCCGCGCCCATCCTGGGCAGCAGGCGCTCGTTGACCCGCATCACCGCCAGCAGGTTCACGTCGAGCACCATGTCCCAGTGCTCCTGCTTCATGTTGAAGAGCATCTTGTCCCGGGTGACGCCGGCGTTGTGCACCAGCACGTCCAGCCGCCCGTCGAAGCGCTCGTCGAGCATGGCGGCGATGGCGTCGGGGGCGTCGTCGTCGGTGATGTCCACCAGCAGCGGGGTGCCGCCGATGGCGTCGGCCACCCGGCCGGCGTGCTCGTCTTCGGAGGGCCTGTCCATGACGATCACCCGGGCGCCCTCCTGGGCCAGCAGCCGGGCCTCGGCCGCGCCGATGCCGTGGGCGGCGCCGGTGACGATGGCGACCTTGCCGTCCAGGGGGCGGGTGGTGGGGACGCGCGCGGGCGCGGCGACCTGGCCGCTGACCGTGATGGGCTGACCGGAGACGAAGGCCGGGCGCTCGGTGAGCAGGAAGCGCACGAGCGGCGCCAGCCGGTCCTCGGCGCCGGCCTCGACGAACACCAGCTGGGCGGTGGAGCCCTTGCGGCCCAGCTCCCGGGCCAGGCTGCGGGCGAAGCCCTCGAGCCCGCGGGAGGTGGCGGCGGCGGCCACATCGTCCAGCCCGGGGGGGCGGGCGATCACCAGGGCGCGTCCGCTCTTGCGGAGGCCCCGGGTCAGGGGCTGGAAGAAGGCCCAGGCCTGGGCGAGCTGCTCGGGGTGGGTGAGCCCGGTGCCGTCGAAGATCAGGCCGTGGGGGCGGAAGCCGTCCGGTCTGTCGGTCGGGTCCAGCGGGGTGGGCCGCCGGCCGTGGGCCGTGCCGTGCTCGACGTACACGGGGAGGACGGCGTCGTCCCCGGCGACGAAGCAGTCGGCGCCCGCGGCGGTGAGCGCCCCCGCCAGCAGGTCGGCCAGGGCGCCGTCGCTGCCGTGGCCCACGGCGATGGTGCGATCGGCCAGCGGTCGCTCCTGCCAGGGGCCCTTCGCCCGGCGCAGCTTCTGGGGCAGGGGCATGCCCAGCATGCCCACCAGCTTGCGGGCCGAGGGCTTGGTCCCGAGGTTGACGAGGTAGTCGCTCATGATTCGTCTCCTGCCAGGCTGGCCAGCAGCCGGGGCCCGGTGGTGGTGATCTCCTGGTAGAGGTAGCGGCAGCGGGGCTCGGCGCGCTCGAGCCAGCGCTCGAGGACCTCGCCCCGCTCGGGCACGCGCTGGGCCTGTGCCAGCAGGGCCTCGGCCGCGGCCACGTCCGCCAGGATGCGGGTGAGCCGCTCGGCGTGCAGCATGGCCAGGGCGAAGTCGCGCTTGGGGTCCCAGCGCTCGAAGGCCTGGCGCCACTCCTTGATGGGCTCGTGGCGCAGCTCTGAGAGCTTGCGGCCCGCCAGCCGGGTCATCAGGAACTGCTGGACTTTGTAGGCGAGCAGCTGCAGCTTGGCGACGCGGCGCTCCTGCGCGCTGCGGCCGGCCTGGGCCCGCCACACGGCCCCGGCGCGCTTCTGGAGGAAGCCGGGCACGTCCGAGATGATGCCCATCAGCCCGTCCTTCATGGCCATCAACGCCTGGATCTGGCTGGTGCCCTCGTAGATGGGCAGCACCATGGCGTCGCGCAGCAGCTTCTCGGCGCCGTACTCGTTGCTGTAGCCGTAGCCGCCGTGGATCTGGATGTTGCGCTGGGCGTGGCGGACGGCGGTCTCGGATCCCAGGTACTTGAGCAAGGGGGTGATGTGTCGGGCCTGGCGCTTGTGGCGGCGCTGGCGTCGCTCCGCCGCGGCGGTGGCCTCGGCGCCATCGAACAGATCGAAGCGCAGCCACAGCTCGAGCTTCTGGGCGATCTCCTCGTGGGTCGCGGCCCGGACCGCCAGGGCTCGGATGGCCTGGATGTCGGTGGCCATCTCGTCCATGTAGTCGGCGATCATCTCGTGGCGATCGATGGTCTTGCCCATGCTGGGGCGCTCGGCGGCGTAGGCTCGGGCCATGCGCAGGGCCGCCTCGCAGATGCCCAGGGACTCGAAGCCCACGGTGACGCGGGCGTTGTTCATCAGCAGCAGCATCATGCGGAAGCCCTGGCCGCGCTCGCCGATGAGGTGGGCCGGGCTGTCCTCGTAGTTGATGGCCACCGTGGCCGAGCCGTGGTGGCCCAGCTTCTCCTCGAGCTTGGTGAAGGGGGCGAGGATCTCGCGCTCGCCGTCGTCGCCGTCCCGCCAGGCGGGCACCAGGAACATGGACAGCCCCTTCAGGCCGGCGAAGGCGTCGGCGGCGTCGGTCTCCTCGGTGCGGGCCACCACGAAGTGGTACTTGGCGTGGCCCGAGGTGATGAAGATCTTCTCGCCGCTGACCCGCCACTGGCCGTCGGCGTCCTGCTGGGCCTTGCAGCGCAGGGCGGCCATGTCGCTGCCGGCCCCGGGCTCGGTGATGTCCATGCAGCCCCAGGCCTCGCCCGCCACGATCTCGTCCATGTAGGCCTGGAAGCGGGTGCTGGTGATGGTGCGGGTGGCGGGGCCCAGCTCGCTCGAGCCTTCCATGATCGAGTACAGCAGCATGGCCCCCGCCATGCCGCCGTGGAAGCCGTTGTGGGCCGCCACCGACACGTCGGCCCGGGCCAGCAGCTCGCTGTTGAGCAGGAACAGCAGGAACGGCGCGTTCATGCCGCCCAGCTCCCGGGGCACGCACAGCCCGTGCAGCATCAGCCCCTGCAGCTGCTCGAAGATGTCGGCCATCACCGGCGGGACCCGGACCCGGCCATCCTCGAGCTCGTGGTGCTCGGTGTCGATGGCCGCAGTGCGGGGGGCGACCTCGTTGGCGGCGAACTCGCCCACCAGCTCGAGGCAGCCCCGGTAGAACTCGACCGCGTCGTCCACGGTGGGGAAGCTGTCCTCGGACAGGCCCGTCAGCTCGGTGAGCTCCACGAGCTTGGCCCAGTCGATCCAGCGGTCCACGTAGAACTGCAGATCTTCGTTGTCGGCGTAGAAGTTGGCCACGGTGGGCTCCCGGGATCAGGAGAGGAAGAGGGAGGAGCGGGCGATGCGCACCAGCTCGGTGATGTGGGGGTCGGGTTGGTCGCTGGCGCCGTCGAACATGGACGCGGCCACGCCCCCCATGGCCACGGTGCTCAGCACCATGGTGACCACCATGACCACGTAGGCCTCGGGGTCGACGTCGGGGTGCACGCGGCCCAGCTCCTGGCCCATGCGGATGTAGTCGGTGACCACCGTGGCCCAGGGGCGCAGGTGCTCGGCCATGAGCGCGCGGGTGGCGTCGGGCCGATCCAGGACCTCGCGGAGCATCACCCGGGCACGGTCGGGCTCGGCCGCGAAGTAGGCGACCAGCGCGGTGATGGTGGAGGCGAAGCGATCGTGTCCGCTGCGGGCCTGGGCCATGAGCGTGGGGATCTCGCGCTTCCAGTGCTCCAGCAGGCCCTCGACCACCTGCTGCCGCAGGGCGTCCTTGGACGGGAACCAGTAGAGCAGCGAGGGCTTGCGGATGCCCACCGCGTCGGCCACCGCCTGCACCGAGGTGCCGCCGTAGCCCCGCTGGGCGAACAGGCGCGTGGCCTGCTGCAGGATGCGGTCGCGCATCTCGGGTGGGGAGGGGGTGTTCGACATGGCTACCACCTGTGAGAGGGCTGCCTACCAGGTGGTAGGGAGGCTGTCAAGACGGAGAGACATGCTGTCGGATCCGGGCGGACGACGCGAGCCGACCTCGCCCCCGCCTCAGTTCACCGGCAGTCGGGTGACCACCACCACCACCTGCTCGCCGTCGCGCTCCACCAGCAGGGAGACGTCGGTGCCCTCGCGGCCGCCCACCATGTCCACGAAGCTGGCCAGATCGATGCCCGCGGCGGACTCGCCCTCGACCTCGAGCACCAGATCCTCGGCCTGCAGCCCAGCGGCCGCGCCACCGCCGCCCTCGAGGGCCTCTTCGATCACGAAGCCGGCCTCCACCTCGCGGATGCGGACTCCCAGGCCCGCCCGGCGGTAGCCCGGGATCTCGAGGTCGAGCACCAGGTCCTGACCCTCCTGAGGGGTGACCTCCACGGGCTCGCCGATGGTGCGCAGCTGGCCGTCCTGGCGCATGGCGAGCACCCGGCAGGGTCCGGGCACCACCTCCATGTAGTAGACGCCGTCCTCGTCGGCGTTGGCCAGACCGCCGCAGCCTTCGACCCAGGCGCTGCTGGCCGGCTCGCCAGAGCCCTCGTGGCTCACCCGGCCCAGGATCACGGTGCCGCCGGGCTCGAGGGACACGGGGTCGGGGGTGCAGCCGCCGGGGGTGCCGCCGTGCACGGCCTCCCAGCTGATCTGCGCGGGGGCGTACCCCTCCACCGTGAGCAGGCCCGTGCCCGTGCCCGCCTCGAGGATGGGCAGGAAGGCCCGCCCGAGCACCACCGCCACCCGCCGGCCGTTGAACTCGGCGGGATCTCCCACCGCCAGGTAGGCCGTGGCCTGGGCCAGTGGAGGCTCGAGGTCGCACACGGCGTGGTAGTCCGGATCGGCCTCGAGCTGCTCCTGCAGGGCCAGGAGTTCGTCGCTCGGGGCCACTCCGGCCAGGGCCTGAGCCAGCCGTTCGGCGCTGCTGGGCAGGGGCGGAGGCGCCGACGGGTCGTCGACGGGAGGGGGGGCGGCGGTCCGGACGGGCACCGGCGCTTCGGCCACGGGCTCGGGCTCGACGATCGGGGCCGGAGGCTCGGGACCGAGCAGCAGCAGCGCCAGCGCGCAGAGCACGACGATGATCACGAGGGCGGCGATGACTCTCTTCATGGATGCTCCGCGCGGGCGGTGGGCTGTTCCGAGTCTATCGCCCCGGCGAGGTCTCCCGAAAGCTCGTGGGAGCCAACCAACGAAAGGACTGGTACCATGGGGATCAACCCTGGAGGTGACCATGCTTCCCCTGGCCCTGTTCCTGGCCCTGGCCGGCTGCCTGCCCACCGACATCGACACCGGCGACAAGCACGACGACACCGGCGCCGAGGGCGACGCCGACACCGACACCGACGCCGACACCGACCTGGGCGACCTCCCCGTGGTCGAGGACGCCGACGCCTACTGCCTCTTCAACGACTCGAGCACCCAGTACTACTACTGGATCGTGCAGTGCACCGCCGACGACCCCCAGGGCGCCGACACCCTGGCGGAGTTCAGCGACGAGTGGAAGCACGCGGTCACCGTGCGCACCACCGAGGGCAGCGAGATCGCCAGCTACGAGCTGATCTGCGACGGCGACGGCGACTGCACCGGCACCTTCTACCAGGACGACCACGGCGTCAGCTGCGCCAGCGCCTCGAGCTACATCTTCGCCTTCGTGGTCTACGACCAGGACGGCAACGCCAGCGAGGCGTTCGAGGTGGTGGGGCGGGAGGGCTAGGCTCGGCGTCGAGCCTCAGTCGTCCATCACCCGCTCGTGCCCCACGAAGCACACCCCGAGGGTGTAGTCGTAGAAGCCCTCGTCCCACTGCGGGATGCAATGGTAGTGGTCCTCGCAGAGCATGGCGTCGCACTCGGGGCAGTAGAAGTCGAGCCCGTCCTGGTGGGCTTCTTTCATGTACTCGTGCAGCAGCATCGGGTCGGCGGTGAGCAGCAGGCCGGGGTGCACGCCCAGGTCGGCCTCGCTCAAGCGCAGGCGGCGGATGGGGCTGGCCACCACGAACTGCTCGTCGCGCAGGGCCAGGCGCACGATCTCCTTGCGGCAGGCGGCGCAGAACAGGCTGCGGTCGGCGTCGGCCTTCTCGAAGGCCTCGCGCATGGGCACGCCGGCGGTGGACTCCTTGCTGCTCACGGGCTGGGCTCCGTCGCTGGGGGTGGGGCCGCGGTGATGAGACCTTCGGGGAAGGCCAGGCCCGCGGCGGCGTAGGCTTGGGCGTAGCCCGCCAGCACGGCCTGCGCCTCGGCGCTGTCCAGGCGGCCGGCCGCGACGGTGGGCCGCCGTACCTCCAGGGAGGGAAGCCCGTCGGTCACGCCGGCCGCGGCCAGCTCCGCGTCGAGGAAGCCGTACAGGTCCGCGATGTGACGCCCGCCGGGCCCGGGTGCCTTTCGCCTCTGCGCGCGCGGGGTGCGGGGGCGCGGCGGGAGGGCCTGCTGGGCGCGCTGGTCGAACAGCACCGGGTCCTGGCCCTCGAGCATGGCGGTCAGCTCGGACTCGTCGATGGCGCCGTCGCCGTCGCGGTCGGCCTTGGAGAACGGGGGAGCCTCGTAGGCCAGCGCGGCGTAGTCGCCGGCGTCCACGGCGCCGTCGCCGTCGCGGTCCATGGCCGCCATCAGGGGCGCGAGCGCGGGAGCCCGGGGGGCGTCGGCGCAGCCCCACAGCAGCGCCGCCAGCAGCAGCAGGCCCCTCATCGGGTGCTCCAGTAGCCGTGCTTGCGCATGGCCTCGAGCTGCTTCTGGCTGGGGGGCGGGAGCTGTCGCTGGGAGGGCCGCAGGTCCTGGCGCCAGGCCAGCAGCGCCTCGCGCAGGGCCAGCTGCTGCTCCCCGGTCACGGTGGTGAAGGGCTCGAAGGCGGGGCCGTCGGCCTGGGCCCCCGCGAGCAGGGGCACCAGCAGGGGGGACTCGGCGCTCACGCCGCTGAAGGTCAGGCGGCCCTGCTCCGATCGCGCGGTCACCGCCCGCACCAGACCCTCGGCGAAGCTGTGCTCCCGCGGGGTCCAGGCCTCGCCTTCGATGGCGGGCAGCAGGGACTGCCCCTGCATCAGCGCCGGAGGCTGGGCCCCGGCGATGGCCAGCACGGTGGGGAGCAGGTCCAGCAGGTCGGCCTGTTCGGCGACCCGCAGGCCGGTGTCGAGGCCCCCCGGGGGGCGGATGATCAGGGGCACCTGCAGGCTGGCGTCGCTGAGCGCCAGGTTGTGACAGACCAGGCCGTCCTCGCCCAGGCTCTCGCCGTGGTCGGAGACCACGATCACCCATGCCTCGTCCAGGGCTCCCCGGGCGTCCAGCTCGGCCATCAGCAGCCCGAAGTGGGCGTCCATGTAGGACACGGCCCCGTCGTAGGCGTCCCACAGCTGCTGCAGGTCCCGCGGCGCCAGGGGGCTGGCGCTGGCCCCCAGGGTCTCGGCCCTCGCCGGAATGGCCGCGCGGTTCTCGGCGCCCCACGGGCGGCCGCCGCGCAGCTCGATCAGCGTGCCCAGGTCCACGTCCTCGTAGTAGACCTCGTCCAGCACGAAGGTGGTGCCCACGGGGTCCTGCACCAGGCGGGAGGCGGGGCCGGTGTAGCCGGGCTCGGTGTGCAGCAGGCCCACAGGGCTGGGCTTGAGGTAGCGGACGTGGGTGTCGTAGGCGTGGACGAAGAGCAGCCAGGGCCGCTCACGGTCGAGGGTGTCCAGCTGGGCGATGGCGTTGGGGCCGGTGTGGTAGAGCATCCCCAGGGGCGCGGGGCGCTCGAAGCTGTCGAAGCCCCGCTCGAGGCCCAGGCCCTCGACGACGCCGCTGCCCCCGACCGACGCGGCGGTCTGGTAGCCGTAGGCCTGCAGGATCTCGGCCATCAGAGGGATGTCGGGCGCCGGCACGAAGCCGTCCACGGCCGGGCCCAGCTCGCTGGCGTAGCGGCTGGCGAACATCGAGGCGTGGGACATGTTGGTGACGTTGGCCTGGGCCCAGGCGCGCTCGAAGAGCACCCCTTCGGCGGCGAAGGCGTCGAGGTTGGGCGTGATGGCGTCGGCGTAGCCGTAGGCGCCGAGGCGATCGGCCCGCAGGGTGTCCAGGGAGATGAGCACGAAGCTGGGCTGGGCCGGGGGCTGGGCGCAGCCGGCGAGGGTTGTGAGCAGCGCGAGGGCGATCCTCATCATGGGGGCACGGTAGTGGATCGCGGTGGGTGGCGACAAGGGGCCCTTGGCCCCGGGCCCGTCTGGAGCTAAGGTGGGGCCCGACCCGGCTTCGGAGGTCCCATGCGCGCCGCGACCCCCCTGACCACCCTCTGCCTGCTCGGCTGCGGGCTGTTGACCGCTGGCTGCCCCAACGGGGGCGACACCGAGCTCGACGGCGATCTGCTGGGCATCGGCCTGTCCCCCAGCAACCCGGTGATGGTGGTCAACGAGACCATCAGCTTCGAGGCCAAGGCCTTCTACGCCGACTACACCAACGAGGTCATCACCAACGAGGTGGACTGGGTCAGCACCGACGAGCGCGTGGCCACGGTGGACGGCAGCGGCCGCACCACGGCCCTGGCCGAGGGCTCCGCCAGCATCATCGCCAGCTACGTGGACGGCATGAGCGCCAAGGTGGAGCTCACGGTGAGCGGCGCCGACGTCAGCTCCGTGAGCCTCTCCCCCTCGACCGTGGACGTCGAGGTGGGCGACCGGGTGCAGCTGGTGGCCAACGCGACCTTCAGCGACGGCACCACGGGCAACATCGCGGCCAGCTGCGACTGGACCAGCCCCGACGCCGGCGTGGCCCAGGTGGACGATGCGGGCCTGGTCACCGGCAACGGCGAGGGCAGCACCCAGGTCTCGGCCAGCTACGGAAGCCTGAGCATCAGCCCGGCCACGGTCAATGTGGTGGCCGAGGGCACCCAGCTGCCCGACCCGGACATCAAGATCACCAGCTTCCAGGCCTCGGCCACCGGCGACACGGTCAGCTACACGATGACCGTGGAGAACACCGGCGGCGGCTACGCCTCGGACTTCTACGTGGACGTCTACCTGGACCGGGGCTCGGCCCCCACCTATGGCGACGCCTACGACGGCTTCGGCTGGGTCCCCGGCCTGGCCGCGGGCGAGAGCACCCCGCTGTACGTGGACCTGTACGAGGTCGGCTCCGGCAGCTACAGCTCCTGGGCCCTGGCAGACTCCGACCAGTTCGTGGACGAGAGCAACGAGAACAACAACGACGCCGGGCCGGCGTCGGTCTCGGTCAGCTCCGGCAGCTCCGGCTACGCCAACCTCGAGATCACCGAGTTCGACGCGGTCTCCGACGGCTACTACACGCTCTACACCATCGAGATCACCAACACCGGCGGCGCGGACTCGGGCTCCTTCTACGTGGACCTGTTCCTGGACCAGTGGTCCACCCCGGTGGTGGGCGACGACGGCGACTACTGGGGCGAGGTGGACAACCTCGAGCCTGGCGAGTCGGTCAGCTGGGAGCCCGAGCTGGACTTCGGCCCCTACCACTACTCGTACTACTACTGGAACAGCTGGCTGTTCGCGGACAGCTACGACATGGTCTACGAGAGCAACGAGGACGACAACATCGAGTTCCTCGAGGTGTGGGGGTACTGATGGGAGCCAGGGGGGCCTGGCTGCTGCTGGCCCTGGCCGCGGTGGCCTGCGGAGAGGACGAGCCCGAGAACGACAGCTGCGAGCTGGGCTGGAGCTTCACGGCCCCGACGGTGCCCTCCTGCGACGAGATCAAGGGTCGCATCGTCGAGGTGGCCATCGAGCGTTGGCGCGACGAGCTGAGCGGCGAGCCCGCCGACGCCTACTTCGTCTCACAGCGGGACTGCGGGGAGCAGGCCGATGGGTCCATCGACGCGCCCTTCTGCTGGCTCGACGAGGCCATCGAGGCCGCCAGCCACCTGGACCACGGCAGCGTCTACCTGGATCCCGGCGAGTACAGCATCATGGGCGAGACCGCCTGCAGCGATGATCCCGACTCCGATCTGACCCTGTCCATCCTGGGTGCCGGTGCCGCGGGGACCCGGCTGCACCTGACCTGCACGCCCGCGGCTGGCAGTTGGTCCCTGTCGGACCTGACCCTGGCCGCGGACAGCGTGCAAGTCCCCGCTGGCCGCAAGCTCGTGCTCGAGCGCGTGGCCGAAGAGAACCTCTCGGGTGGGAGCTTCTTCGACGTGCAGGGCGAGCTGTGGCTGACGGACGTGATGGTGCAGCTCGAGCAGGTCACCGGCGGTGAGGGCGTGGCCGAGGGTGAGTCGGCCTACCGCGTCGCCACGGTCACGGGCAGCGCCTACGAAGATGACGTCGCGGTGCGCCTGAGCGACGGCGCGCGGGGTGTGGCCGACGGCCTGTGCGTCGAGGAAGCCCAGGTGGCGGGGCTGTTGGTCACCGGGGCTGGGACGCAGCTGACCCTGCGCGACTCGGTGGTCCGACACACCGTCTACGGGCCGGAGCAGCACGCCCTCGCCGTCGGTGTCGCAGTGGAGGATGGCGCCAACCTGACCGCGGACGGCTTGCTGCTGGAGCACAACTACACCCTCGGACTCCTGGCCTCCGACGGCGCCGCGGTCGCGCTCGAGCGCTCCGTCGTCCGCGCAACCCAGGTGGGCGACTACGCCACGGGCATCGGGCTGCTCGCCCAGCTCGACGCCGAGCTGTCGGTGATCGACAGCTCGCTCGTCGACAACGAGGGGCCCGGGATCCTGGTCACGGCCGGTGGTGCGACCACGGCAACGGGCTGCGAGTTCGACAGCAACGCCTTCGCGGCGGTGGCGGTGCTGGGGGGTAGCCTCGATGTCAGCGACAGCCGACTGGCCTCGACGAGTCCCTGTCCCAGCGAAGGGGGCGGCGTGGGCGTGTTCGGCCACGATCTCGACGCGGCGCACCCGGTGCAGCTGAGCGTGCGCGACTGCGTGGTGGAGGACAACACCGAGGCGGTCTACCTGCGGGCACACAGTGAGCGCAGCAGCGGGACCCTCCAGGGCTGCTGCTTCGGCGAGTCCACCGTGCCGCAGTACGGCCAGACGGTGGAGATCCACAGCGGCAGCGAGGCCATCGTCATGGCCGAGAACCTCCTCGAGGGGTCGTTCCAGCTGCTCCTGCACGAGGGCACGGTGGATCTCGAGGGCAACACCTTCACTCCGCCGGGCGAGGACGGCCTGACCGTCAAGCAGCAGGAGTGCGACGGCGTGCCCCTGGTGGACGTCAGCCTCGAGAGCCTGCCGGATCCGGACGGGCTCGAGCTGTGCGAGGGCTACAACGCCTACGCGTCCGAGCTCGACTACAGCATGTTCCTGGCCGAGGTGGGAGTCGAGGGTCGGTGAACCCACAACGGGGGCACGTGAAGTGCCCCCCATGTGGCGCCGCGGCTAGTAGTCCATGCACCACATGTCGTCGATCATCCAGCCGAAGCCGTCGTTGTTGGTGCCATCGACGGAGTCGAAGCTGAAGCGCAGCTTGATGATCTGGCCGGCGTAGCTGGCCAGGTCGGCCTCGCCCCAGGCCCAGTAGTAGCTGGTCTCTTCCTTCTCCCAGACGGTGGTCCAGTTGGAGAAGCCGCCGGCCTCGGTGCTGACCTCGAGGATGGCGAGGTCGCGGCTGGAGGTGTCTTCGACGTCCAGCACGTGGTCCCACATGCAGAAGGGGGAGGAGACGCCGTTGGTGTCCAGCTTGGGGGAGGTCAGGGTGCCCGACACGGCGGCGCCGGTGTCGTAGGTCCAGGAGTCCTCGTCGCCGAACCAGACGGAGTGGCTGGCGCTGACGTAGTCGGTGGTGGTGATGTGCCACAGGCCGGTCATGGTCCAGGACGAGCTGTCGCCCTCCCAGTCCTGCAGGAACTCGAAGGCCTGGGCCGGCTCGCCGGTGTCGCTGCCGCCGCCCACGGTGTGCTGGGCCACGTTGGACATGGCGCTGATGTTGCCGGACTCGTCTTCCACCTTGACCGCGAAGTACCAGTCGCCGGGGTTGAGGTCGCCCAGCTCGATGCGCTCGGCGTCGCCAGGCATCGCCGGGCCACCGACGTCGATCTGCTCGGCGTCGTAGAAGTTGGAGCTCGAGATGGACTCGCTGGAGATGCGGATGTCGTAGGACTCGGCCAGGCCGTCGTCGCCGTCGTCGCCCGAGGCGGTGAAGGTCAGCCACAGGCCGGCGTCGTCTTCCGCCACGGCCAGGTCGCCGATGGCGTCGGGAGCGGTGTGGTCCACGGTGTAGTTGCCGCCCAGGGTGATGCCCGAGTACAGCTCGCGGAAGGTGGCCATGTCGAGCTCGAAGATGCCGTCACCGCCGCCGGTGTCGCCAGGCTCGCAGCAGCCCCAGGGGTTGCGGATCTTGACGTACCAGGTGTCCTCGCGCTCTTCGGCGCCGAGGATGGTGTAGGCGTGGTTGCCCCAGACGCCCTTGCCTTCGTAGTCCACGCCGGAGTCCTCGCCGAAGGTGCCGGCGGCCACGGGGCGGTTCTTGGCCAGGTTGTCCACGATGGAGCGGCCGATGGTGTCATCGGTCATCCACTTCATGTTGCGGTAGGTGGCGTTGGAGCCGGTCAGCGCCTGCATGACGTCGCCGACCCAGCCACCGCCGCCGATCTCCTCGTAGCCGCCGTGCCACTCGGCGTAGGCCTTCTCGACCAGGGAGACCCACCACTCTTCCTTGCTCGAGCTGGTGTCCGCGGAGCGGGCGTAGGTGATCTTGTTGTTCTTGCGGACCAGGTCGCCGTCCAGGGCGATGTCCTGGTAGACGCCCCAGGCGTCGTAGAAGCGCACGGAGAAGTGGGTGACCATCCCGTTCTTGTCTTCGACCTCGCGGATGAGGCCGGAGCGGATGGCGTTGTCCTCGTCGATGAACACCGAGGCCGCCAGGGCCGCCGGGAAGTAGCAGTCGCCGATGGCGCCCTGCTCGACGTCGTCGTAGTTCATGGCCTCTTCGCCGTCGATCTCGTCGAGCAGCCCACCCGTGCCGGTGCTGTAGTCGTACTCGGCGTGCTTCTCGAGGGGCGTGGGGTCGTCGAGCTCCTTCATGTTGGAGATGTCCAGGACCACCGGGTGCCACTTGCTGTCGGCCGTGTACTCGTAGTCTTCGGGCCTGATGTTCACGCCGGGGGTGTACAGCGCCTCGGGGACCGGAGGCGGCTCCTCGACCTCGACCGAGCCGATGCGGATCATGGTGAGGCTGGGGGAGTAGCCGTTGCCCAGGCAGCCGCTGATGAGCAGGAGGGCGGCGAGGGACGGGATCGTGGCGTGGCGCATGGGGCCTCCGAACGAAGGGGGGAAGGTGCGGCGCACCTTAGGGGCGCGATCGCTCACCGTCAAGCGAATCCCGCGGGATCCAGAGCAGCTTAGAGCGAAATGCGCAGGCCCAGGTCGCCGGGGGCCTGGGTGGAGAGGATGTGGGCCTCCCCCCCGGGCTCCTGCAGCGCCGACAGGCCCTCGTAGGCTCTCATGTCGCAGCGGGTGCGCTCGAGTCCCGCGCAGGAGGGCCAGTCGAAGCCGGTGTCGTAGTCGTGCAAGGCCAGGATCACATGGGGGACGTGGGCATCCACCACCCCCGCCCAGCGCTCGTCCGGGGAGACCCGCAGGTCCCAGTCCACCTCGCCCGGCTCCATCGTGAAGCCGATGATGGCGGGGTCGCTGGCCCCGTTGGCCGGGTCCCAGGCCTGGCTGTAGACGGCGCAGGTGATCTCGCAAAAGATGTCGGCGGTGACGGAGAAGCCCCGGCCCGTGCGCACGTTCAGGTTCTTCACCGGGCGCCGGCCGTCGAGCAGGGGGATGCAGCCCGAGGCGAGCAGGAGGGTGAGCGAGGCCAGGGCGCGGGTGAGCATCCCCGCTAGGGTACCGCGAATCGGGCCTTCGAGCCCGAGCGCCCCTTCTCGAGCTCGAGGCGGGTGGGCACCCGCTCGCGCAGCTCGCTGACGTGGCTGATGATACCCACCAGGCGGCCACCGATCTGGAGGTCCTCGAGGGAGCGCAGCACGGCGTCGAGGTCTTCCTGGCCCAGGCTGCCGAAGCCTTCGTCCACGAACACGGCGTCCAGGTGGATGCCGCCGCTGCGGGACTGCACGGTGTCGGCCAGGCCCAGGGCCAGCGACAGGGAGGCCTCGAAGCCTTCGCCGCCGGAGAGGGTGGCCACGGGGCGTGCCCGGCCGGTGTAGGCGTCGAGCACCTCGAGATCGAGCCCACCGTGGGAGCGGCGGTCGGCGATGTTGTCGGAGCGGCGCAGGGTGTAGCGGCCACCGGACATGACCCGCAGGCGGGTGTTGGCGGCCAGGAGCACCTGATCCAGCAGGGAGGCCAGCACGTAGCGCTCGAAGCTGAGCCGCGGGCTGTTGCCGCCGTTGGCCACGTTGGCCAGGCGACCCACCACCGTGAGCTGCTGTTCGTCGTCGGCCTGTTCCGCCGCGATGCGGGCCAGGGAGCCCATGGTGCGCTCCTGGTTGGTGAGCACGGTGCGCTGGCTTGTGAGCTGCTGGTGCTGGTCGAGGTGGGCCTGGCGGGCGCTGGCTTCGGCGGCCTCGAGGGTGGGGAGGTCCGGGGCGGTGAGGCCCACCGCGTCGGCTTCGGCGCGCGCGAGGCGGTCGGCGTTGGCGGTCACGGCCTGGTCGAAGGCCCGGATGGCGGCGTCGAGGGTGGCGATCAGCTCGGCGCTGCGCTTGGCGTCGGCGTAGGCCTGCGCCGTGGCGAAGCCGGCCTCGGCGATGCGCTTGCCGAGCTCGACATCGGCGTCGGCGTGGCGCTGGGTGGCCAGCTCGAGGGCGGCCTCGGCCTGATCGAGGCGGCCCTGGCGGTCCGCGAGGGCGCCGGCGGCCGCGGTGGCGTGGGTCTGGGCGGCCTCGAGGGCGGCCTCGAGCTGAGCCTTGGCGCGCTGGGCGTCGGCGATGCGTGCGCCGAGGGCGCCCGGGGCGCGCAGTTCGGCCGGCAGGCGCCGCTCGAGTTGGTCGACATCGCCCCGCTGCGTGGCGTCGGCGGCCACCGCTGCGGTGTGTCGCTCGCGGGCCTGGGTGAGGGCCTGCTGGGCTTGGGTGTGGTCGTGCTGCAGCTGACCCGCGCGGGACTGGAGCTGCCCGACGGCATCGGCCGCCTGGCGGGCCTGGGCCAGGGCGTGGGCGGCGGCCTTGGAGGCTGCCTGCAGCTCGGCCATGGGGGTATCGACGGCATCGCCCAGCTGTTCCCGCAGGGTGTCCACCCGCGAGCGAACGGTGGCTTCGGCCTTGCCCGTGTCGGCCAGGGCGGCCTGGCATCCTTCGCGATGCCGCGTCGTGCGCTCGACGGCCGCATCGGCCTGCTCGAGGTCGACATCGGACGGCATGTCGGGCCGCGGCGCGGCAGGGGCAGGGTGATCGGCGGAGCCACAGACCGGACAGGGCTGCCCCGCCTGCAGCCCTGCGGCGAGCAGGGAGGCCTGGCCCTCGAGTCTGGCGGCGTTGAGCTGTACCAGGTGTCGCTGGGCGGCGGTGAGCTGTGTGGAGGCCTGTTGCAGACGGGCCTCGGCGTCGCGCAGGGTCTGGATGGCGGTGCCGTGATCCCGCTCTGCGCGGGCCAGATCCTGGCGCCAGCGCACCAGCTCGGCCGCCGAGCGAGACGCCGCGAGGGTGG
Organism: uncultured Enterobacterales bacterium; assembly: GCA_964481655.1. Lineage (GTDB taxonomy): Bacteria > Myxococcota_A > UBA796 > UBA796 > JAFGLY01 > CALDOK01. The sequence continues at coordinate 21,796 of CAYZVO010000101.1, forward strand.
TGTTGAGGCCGGCGGCCTGAGCCTGGGCCTGCTGGGCCCGTTCACGGGCGGCCTGGGCCCGGCCCTCGAGGCCGGTCTCAGTGTCCGTGGCGCTGTGGAGCTGCTGGGTCCGGGCCTGCAGGGCGCGCCGGGCAGCGTCGGCGGCGGCGCGGGCGTCATCCAGCTGTTGGACCAGCTCGGCCTTGGCTCGCAGCGTGGTGAGCTCGGCCTGGGCGGCGTCGCGCTCGGGCTTGCGGGCGAGCTGGGTGTCGAGCGCGGCGTCGGCCTGGACCTGCGCGGACCGGGCGCGCTCGAGCTGCACGGCGGCGGTCTCGAGGGTGCGCTGGGCGTCGCTCAGTTCACGCTTGCGCTGGCCCAGGAAGGCTTCGGTGTCGGCGATGGTGGCCGCCGCGCGGGCGAGCCCGAGCTCGCCGCGTTGCTGATCCACCGCGGGCTGCCGAGCCTGGAGCTCGGCGCGGTCGGTCTGGGCTTTGGCGAGTTCGTCGAGCTTGGCGTGGTCGGCGCGGCCGGTGTCCAGGGCGGCCTTGGCGGCCTGGGCCGCGGTGGCCAGCTCGGCGACCTTGCCCTCGAGGGTCGTGACCGAGGTGGCCTGGGCGTCGCGGGCGGCCTCGAGCTCGGCCACGTTGGTGACCTGCCAGTCGTCAAGCAGGGCCTTGCGCTTGACTCGGGAGTCGTGCAGGCGGGACTCGATGACGGCTTTCTTGTCCTTGAGCAAGAACTGCAGGGCCAGGTAGCGGCGGGTCTCGAAGAGGGTGGAGAGGATCTCGGCCCGGCCCCGGGTGTCGGCGGCCAGGAACTTTCGGAACTCGCCCTGGGGCAGGATGACCACCTGGCGGAACTGGCTGGCCTGGAAGCCGAGCAGCTCGGTGGCCTTGGCGGTGACCTCGCCCCAGCCGGTGGCCAGGACGGTGCTGGGGGCGTCTTCGAGGGTGGTTCCGGCGTGCTGCCAGAGGGTGGCCGCCGCGGGCTGGGAGGTGAAGCCGCTGCCGCGCTTCTTGGGGCGGAGCTGCTTGGGAGCGCGCTCGATGCGGTAGAGGGCGCCCGCCAGCTCGAAGTCGAAGACAACCCGGGTGGGCAGGGCCGGATCGGCGTGATCGGAGCGGAGCTTGTCGACGGGGCGGGCCTCGCCGGTGGCCTGGCCGTACAGGGCGAAGCACATGGCGTCGAGCACGGAGGTCTTGCCCGAGCCGGTGGGGCCCGAGATGAGGAACAGGGTGTGGGACCCCAGCTCGCGGAAGTCCACCAGCTGGTTGCCGGCGAAGGGGCCGAAGGCCTGCATGGAGACGAGGACGGGCTTCATCGGGCCACCTCCCGCGCGTGCAGCTCTGCCAGGGCGCCCTCGAGGGCCGCGGACTCGGCCTCCGACAGGGGCTCGCCGGTGACCTGCTCGAAGAAGGCGCCGAAGAGTTCTTCGATGCTCAGCTGGGCGTGGTCGGAGCCGGGGAGCTGGATGGCGTGCTCGAGCTCGAGCTCGGGGCGCTCGAGGTGCAGCATCCGGGGGTAGTGCTGGCGCAGCTTGGCCATGGCGTCGAAGACGGGGCCCTTGTCGAGCAGGGTGGCCACGATCCAGTCGTCCGCGTGGCCCTGGGGAGCCACGGCCAGCAGGTCGGACAGGGTGCCTTCGATCCGGCGCAGGTCGCGCAGGGGCTCGACCGGGACGCGGGTGACCTCGACCTCGCCGTCGGCGCCGATGTCCACCTGGGTGAAGGACTTGGGTTGGTCGATCTCGTTGAGGGAGTACTTGAGCAGCGAGCCGCTGTATTGCACCGCGCTGGACCCGGCGGGCTGGGGGCGGTGCAGGTGGCCCAGGGCGGTGTAGGCGAAGCCCTCGAACAGCGCCGCGTCGATGGTCTCGACCCCGCCGACGCACAGGGGGCGCTCGGAGTCGGAGCAGAGGCCGCCCTGGACGAAGGCGTGGGCCACCAGCACGCGGCGGGGGTGCTCCGCGGCGGCGTGGACCCGGGCCACCATGGCGGCTATGGCGGAGTGCTGGTCGGTCACATCGGCATCGTCGAGCAGGGCGCGCACCCGGGCGGGCTCGAGGAAGGGCAGGCCGAAGATCTCGACGGGGCCGTGCTCGTCTTCGATGAGCAGCGGCTGGGGATCGGCGGTCAGGGTGCCCGCGATGTGCAGGCCCCGGGACTGCAGCAGCCGGGAGCCGAAGCCGAGGCGCTCGGCGGAGTCGTGGTTGCCGGCGATGAGGACCACAGGGACGCCGAGCTCGAGCACCACCCGGCAGAGGAACGCGTCGAGCAGCTCGACGGCTTCTTTGGGGGGCACGGCGCGGTCGTAGATGTCGCCGGCGAGCAGCAGGGCGTGGGGCTGGCGCTCGGCCACCAGGCCGGCCAGCTGGTCCATGGCGTGCTGCTGATCCTCGAGCAGCCGCTGGTGGTGGAGCTGGCGGCCGAGGTGGAGGTCGGCGGCGTGGAGGAAGCGGGCCATGGGCGCCTCGGGGGTCTTCGATCCTGGGCGTCCAAGGTAACCGGAGCCCTCCTGAGACAGCGGACAGGCGCTGTCCGGTTTTTTGTGACGGCGGACGCCTCGCTACCGGAGCGCGTCGGTGAGCGCGGGCGACACGTAGAGGGACTCGACGGTGCGCTCGCTGCGCCCCGCCAGGGTGGCCTGGCTCGAACGCCCGGCGGCCAGCTCCACCCGGGTCAGCCCCAGGCCAGCGGGCAGCTCGGGGCCGTAGCGCTTCTGCCCCAACCGACCGTCGAAGCTCACCAGGTAGCGCAGCCCGCGGGCGTTGGCGTCGGCCAGGCGCTCGACGAAGCGGTCCAGGTCCAGGCCCTGGTGGTAGCGGCCGTCCCGGGTCCCGCTGACGCCCATGTAGGGCGGATCCATGTAGATCAGGTCTCGGGGCCCCGCCTGGCTCAACAGCGAGGCGTAGTCGCCGTGGTGTAGGTCGGTGCGGCCCGCCAGCAGGGCGTGGGCCTGCACGATGCGCGACCGGAGGCGATCGGGACGGACCCCGCTGCGCCGGTGATCGGCACCCTGGTTGAACGCTCCATCACGGTTGAAACGCACCGCGCCCTTGACGCAGCGGGCCAGCAGGTAGAGCAGGGCCACCGGCTCTCGATCCCGGTTGAAGCGGGCGCGGACCTCGAGGTAGTGGGCGCGGGGATCGGCGTGCTGGGCCTCCCACAGGGCCCGATAGTCGTCGGCCAGGGCCTGGGGCTCGTCGAGGATCGCCTGCCAGATGCCCACCAGGGGGCCCAGGCTGTCCCCGAGCACGAAGGACGGGGCCCGGCCGTCCCTGGCGGCGGCCAGGCTGACCGCTCCGGAGCCGCAGAAGGGCTCCACGAGGCGCTCGATGTCCGACGGCATCCACGCCAGGATCCGTGGCGCCAGCAGCCGCTTGCTGCCCTGATAGGGGATGGGCTGTTGCAGGGCGCGCGGGATGGGGCCTCCGGGGCGGGTCTCGTGAGCCCGCCTATCCCGGAAGACGCCGCCTCAGCTGCGCTCGCCCAGGCCAGAGAGGAAGGCGAAGGCGACCAGGCTCGCCAGGAACAGGGCCAGGGCGATCAGCTGCTGGTCCTGACCGACGGACGCACCGGTGGCCGTGAACTGATCCCACACGCACACGGCGCTGGACAGCACCACCGCGCCGATCAGCAGGCTCCGGAGGGTGGTGGCGGCGTAGTCTCGCTGGCGGGGGAAGGCGTTGAGCTGCATGGCTCACTCCAGGGCGGGTCACCCTCTGCGCGGTTCACCCAAGCTGTGTGCACAGTGTGCGGACCTGATCGCCCCCGCGGCGACATCATGCGCTCCGTCATGATCGGGCCGGGCGTGGACGGGCCCTTGCGAGGGGCGTCCCGGTCTTTGGGGTGGGTCCAGGCCGGGAAACGCCTGATCGCTGTTTCTCGAGGCGGTGGTGGTGAGGCTGGGGGGAGTGGTGGTTGGGGGCCCACAGCCCACGGCCCGCGGCCCGCAGCGGGCGAGACGTCGCGGCGGGTCGGGCGTTCTCGCTGGAGAGCCCCGTCTTGGCGTCCAGCGCGCCAACGTGCCCCGCTCCGGCGGCGGAGAGCCCCGTCTTGGCGCCCTACGCGCCAACGCTCCCCCCTCCGGCGGCGGAGCGCCCCGTCTTGGCGCCCAGCGCGCCAACGCTCCCCGCTCCGGCGGCGGAGAGCTCCGTCTTGGCGCCCTACGCGCCAACGCTCCCCGCTCCGGCGGCGGAGCGCCCCGTCTTGGCGCCCTACGCGCCAACGGTCCCCCCTCCGGCGCGTCCGCCCCCGGCGAAGCCCCGGAACGGTCCGGCCCGGCAGGACGGAGCTGTCAGCTGTCAGCTGTCAGCTGTCAGCTGTCAGCTGTCGCCCTCGACCTCCAGCGACTCATTCATCCTCGGGCGTCTTCATCAGCCGCACGATCATCCCCAACAGCAACGCCGCCAGCACCGCCACGGCGATCAGGAGCAGGGCCTTCTTGGGTGGCTCCGGTGGGGCCGCGCTCAGCTCGGTGGGCTGCCCGACGCTGGCGCCGGCCACCGGCTGGGAGAGGATCTGCTCCCGGAGCAGCGCCAGGTCGTAGCTGGGGGCGCTGGCCCCGGAGTTGCCGTAGACCATGCGGGCGCCGCCCTGGGCGGGCAGGGCCAACCAGGCGCTGCTCGAGCGGGTGAGCAGCTCGATGGCGGTCACGTCGATGGCGGGGTTGTCTCCGTTGTCGATGACCACGGTCAACGTCGAGCCGATGCGGACGTCCAGGGGCAACACCAGCCGGCTCTCGCCCTCGTCGGCGCCGCGCCAGCTGCTGCGAGCCACGACGCGGCCGCTGCCTGGGGCGCCGTCCCAGACGGTCACGTCGCGCTCGAAGAGCGTGCGATCGCTGCGGAGCACAAGGTCCCTGGCGGGCAGCCCGGCGGCGACCATGGTCACCGTCAGCTTCGTCTCAGCGCCGTCCTCGACGCGCTCGAACGCCGTGTGGTGCTGCAGGCGCCCGACGGGGTCGTGCCGCAGCAGGTAGGGGAGCTGGCGATCCTCGTCGTCCACGAAGCGCAGATCCGGCTGGCCCGGTCGGGTGTGGATCAGGCCGTGGTCGTCGAGGGTGACCTTGACCAGGCCGGGGTCGCCCGCCACCCGCCGCTCCCAGCGGTAGCCATCGATGCTCAGCACGGGGCCAGGCTCCAGCAGGCCGCGACCGACGCTGGAGGCCTCCCAGGCACCGTGGGGCTGGGGTGATGGGGCCTCGATCCGCTCCGCGGGCAGCTCCGCCAGGCGGTCGTCGAGGCGCTCGAGGTCGTAGCTGGCGCCGCGGGGTCCGCAGCCCAGCAGGGTGTACTCGCCGCCGGCCACGTTGGGCAGCACCAGGGCCTGGCCCTGCACGAGGACCGTCGCCCCGTCCAGATCGAGGGGGGCGCTGCGGCCGTCGTCGGTGCGCAGCAGCAGCTCCAGCCCGCCGCTGCGGTGGATCGACAGATCCGTGGACTCGACCCGGGCCGGGCCGAAGCTCAGCCGCTCGATGTGGCCGCGCTCCATCACCCGGGGCTCCCCGGTGAGGCTGGCGTCGAGCAGGGTGACGCCCCGGGAGAAGACGGGATCGCCCACATCGAGGCTCAGGCCCCGCAGGGGCAGGCCCGGGCTGGGCAGATCCAGGAGCCAGTCGCTGGTGGTCGCGCCGGAGGTCACGGGCCCCCGGAACTCGAGCTCCAGCTCCATCGCCTCCACGGTCCACGGATGGGCCACGGCGGCCTGGAAGCCCAGGTCCCGCCCGGCGCGCATCCAGCCGGTTCCCTCGGACCAGACGGCCCGGACCAGCCAGGGTCCCAGGGCGTCGTCTCCGTCCAGTTCGAGCTCGAGCTTGGTCCCGGCCCCGCTGTCTGGCAGGTTCCAGAGCACATGGCGGGTGCCGGTGCCCGGGTCGTCCTGGGGCTTGACCCAGATCTCCACCACCGAGCCCCGGGGCAGCTTGTCGAGCCGCAGGGCCCGGGCGGGCTCACCCGTGGACGGGCCCTGCACCAGCCATGCCCAGCCGCGATCGGCCCGCACCGGTTCCCAGCGCAGGTCCTCCCGACGCCAGCGGGCGCCCTCGTCGCTGGAGCGGGCGGCGAAGGGTTGCTCCTGGCCCTCGGCGTCCAGCAGCAGGTAGCTGTCCGGATCCGGGCAGAGGGCGATCCACTCGTCGCTCAGGTCCAGCCGCAGGGTCTCCGCCGGAGGCAGCTCGATGGTGGTGGCCTGGGGGTAGCTGGCGGGATCGGCCGCGAAGGTGGCGGCGGCCAGCAGCAGGGCGGGGGCGATCATGATGCTTCCTCCTGCGTCTCATCTTCGTCGCGCAGGTCCCGGAGCACCAGCCGCTGGAAGGCGACCGCGGCGGCGATCAGGGTGATGGCCACGCCGAACAGGCTGCCCACCCGCACGATGCCCTCGAGCTGCCACAGATCGAGCAGGAAGACCTTGAGCGCAGACCCCAGCAGGAACAGCAGGGCCACGGGGCGCAGGTAGCGCAGGTCCTGGCGCTGCCCCGGCAGCAGCAGCAGCAGGCCGTAGACCGCCCAGGAGATGGAGCGGGTCATGCTGGCCTTGAGGGTGGTGCTCCACAGGTGGAGCTTCTCGCCCTCGGGGAAGGCGGCGCTGACCTCGAGGTTGATGAGCACGAACAGCACGGAGACGGCCATCAGCACAGCGGTGGGGTTGGCGAGCCTCAGCCAGCGCCAGCCGCCGGCGAAGCGGGCGTCGTCCTCGCCGGTGGGGCGCAGCCACCAGGCCGCGGCCAGCATGGCCAGGACCGGCAGGCCGTAGCCGTACAGGGTCCAGTTGATCAGCGTGGTGCCCGCGGTCGGGTGGTAGGAGAGCACCTCGAGGTTGAGCACGAGGCGCACGGTCACCGCCGCCATCAGCAGCAGCGACAGGATCACCACGCCGGGGTGGCGCACCCGGCGGGACATCCAGGCCAGGGCGGCGCCCTCGAGGGCCCAGCCCACGGTCCACCACTGCTTGTCCAGCTGCACGGGCACGGCCAGGCAGGCGAAGAGCAGGGCCACGCCGACGTAGACCGCCAGCGTGCGGCCGCCGAGATCCCGCAGCTTGTCCTTCAGCACCACCGCGGCGGTGACCGTGCCCGCCCCCAGGCTCAGGGGCAGCAGGCCGATGGCATCGGCGGTCAGGGCCTGCTCCCAGCCGGCGTGCAGGGGCAGGAAGAGCAGCGGTCCGGCCAGGGCCGAGGCGAGCCAGGGCAGCGGGTTGCGGGTCAGGGCGCGGGTGGCGGACCCGGCCGCAAGGGCGAAGGGCGCGCCCAGGTACACCACCACCACCGCGGCGCCGGCGGCCAGCAGCCCGCTGGCGTCGTGGGCCATGGCCCCGTGCAGGGCGATGGTGAGGATGGCCAGGATCGGCAGGGGCAGCCAGTCGGGGCCCGGACGCACGGCCACCGCCCAGGCCTGCAAGGCCAGGCCGGCGCACAGCACCACCAGCACCGGCGCCGAGCCGAGGTCGCCCACGCTGAGGATGAGCACCGCGCACACCACCATCAGCAGCACGGCGGGGCCGTGGTGGGCCCCCAGGGGCACGGGCTTGCCGCCCATGGTGAGGGGCTCGCCGGGCAGGGCGGGGGTGAGGCGATCGGCCAGCCAGGCCAGGCCCACGCTGCCCAGCAGCACCCCGGGCAGGGTGGCGGCGGGCATGGCGCTCAGCCCGTACAGCGCGCCGAGGCCCCGCTGCAGCGCACCGAAGTCGCCCCACTCGGGCTCGGGCTGGACCCCGATCAGCCAGCCCAGGCAGAACAGGGCCAGCCCGGGCAGCAGGCTCACGGAGCCGATGATGGCCAGGGTGGGCCAGCGCTTGCGGGTGGCCAGGGCCTGCAGGGCGGCGGCCAGCAGCAGCAGGAAGCCCGCGGCCAGCCAGGGGTGGCCCCCGGTCACGATGGCCGACAGCGCGGTCGGGTCGACGCCGTCGCCGGGCTCGAGGGGCATCAGGTAGGGCAGCACGGCCAGGTGGACGAGCAGGACCCCCACCGCGGCGGCCCAGCCCACGAAGCGCGGCGTGCGCTTCCACCAGGCCGCCAGCCAGAGCAGCCCGCCCAGGCCGGTCGCCGCGGCGAAGGCCACCGGGGCCTGATCTGCGCCCAGGAACTTGATGCCCCAGCCGAACAGCACGGCGGCCGTGGCGGGGCCGGCCAGGCCGGCGAGGGTCCACCAGCCGCGCTTGACCGAGGCGAACAGCAGGCCCGCCAGCAGCAGTCCGATGTAGCTGAACAGGGCGACGGCCCGGTTGTCGCCGGTGCTCAGGAGCACGGGGGTCAGGTAGCCCCCGAGCAGGCCGAGCACGGCGATGAACTGGCTGTTGCGGCGCACGGCCCAGGCCACGCCCACCGCGGTGAGTAGGGCCATCAGCCCGAACGCGATGGTGACCCCAAACAGCTCGTACCAGGAGTGGCCGGCGTACAGGGCAGCGTACAGGATGCCGATGCCAGCACCCCCCAGGCCCGCGGCGGGCAGCCGGTAGCGCTTGGACCACAGCAGCTCCGCGGCCAGCAGGCACACGACGCCGAAGCTCATGCCGCCCAGGAAGCGCACCAGCGGCCCCAGCCAGCCCTTGTCGATGGCGAACTGGAAGAACAGGAAGCCGGCGACCAGCAGGAAGAACCCACCGACGGAGGAGACGGCCCACAGGGCGATCTTCTCGAGGGAGATGGAGGGTGTTCTGGGGCGGGGGCTGGGGGCGGGTGCACGGGGCTTGGGGGGCTTGGCGGCCGCGCGTGGGGTGGGGGTGGCTGGGGTGGGGCGGTCGTGGCGGGGCGT
>CAYZVO010000102.1:0-15763 GCA_964481655.1 uncultured Enterobacterales bacterium
CTCGTGTACAGCGATATGGGCGATTCTCAAGCCAACAACCAGGTGGTTCTGGATCAGCTCTGGACCAACTCTGTGGACAGCCGCCTCCGGGGGTTTTCAGCGTGTTGGACGACAGAACCTTCTGGACCGGCACGCTGCAATCCAATGCACGCAGCTCCAGGGGTCACGTTGCTCCCCTGGCCGAATCGTGAGCCCCCGCTTCCCCCGCCCGAGTCCCGCCGCCTCCCCTCTCGGCTACCGTGGATGGAGGCCGGGACCGACGAGAGCTTGGTAGCCTGCCTTCATTGTCGAGACCGGCTGGGGACCGGGCCTTTCGTCGTTCCTGGTTGCGTCCACCGCGATGTCCCGCCACCACGGTCGCGGCTCGCGCCCTCGCCCGAGCACGACCCTGCTCCCTCGAACCCACGTGGGTCACACGCACCACGCGGCCATCTCCGAACCGAAACACCAATCCTTCCGCTTCCCGCTCGATGCCCAGCAACCCGTCGTGGACCAACTGATGATGGGTGCAACAGATGGTGAGCAGGTTGCCCTCTGAGTGCCCGCCTCCGTTTCTCCAGTAGTTTAAGTGGTGGATGTCCAGCCACAGGCGGTTGCTGCAGTCCGGTACCTGGCAGCGGTGGTGGTCGCGCTGGAGCACGGCCCGGCGGGTGGCTGGCGGGATGGTGCGCGAGACGTGGCCTCTCATGGGCCCCTCGCGCATCTCCAGGATCTCAGCGTCGCAGCACGCCTGACCCACGTGGGTCTCTGAGACCTCGGCCTCGGGTGCTGTGGTCCGCCCGCAGCTCGGGCAGTGCTCGACCACGATGCGGAAGCGCTCGCCCGTGGGGGCCTCGGTGCTGTCCAGCTCATCCAGCGTCCTGGTGGCCACCTGGGCCAGCAGGGCGCCGTCTCCCACCTCTTCGCTCGACACGCCCGTTGCAGCCCGAACGGCTGCGAGCAGGGCCCGGACCTGCTCAGCCTCCACCGGCTCCATGGAGAAGCTCAGGCGCACCGGCCCAGCCTCCTTGACCTCGTCCCCGCTTGGAGGCTCCCCCGGCCGGTGGGCAGCCACCGCGCGCTCCAGCTCGCGACTGGTTGACTGGCAGGCAGGCTCCACCCACTCCGCCTCGACCTCGGGGGTGACCACGGCCAGCAGCTCGCGAGCTTTGGTCCAGCACAGTGCGCCCGAGGCGAAGGCCTGGTCGATCACCGGCAGCTCCGGCAAGGCCCGGCCGATGCGGACGAGCCCGCGGGTCTTGCGGGGCTCGAGCGAGAGCTTCACCTCGGCATACTGGCGCACGTTGGCGTAGCCCAGGTCCAGGAAGTGCCTCTTGTCCGCCAGCTCGGCCAGGAGCAAGGCGAGGTCCCGCTCGGCGCGAGACAGCTGGGCGTGGGTCTCCAGGATCCGTCTGTCGAGATCCCGAGCCTCGGCCAATGGGTGATGCGCGGCGTGCATCCGACCTCCCGTGATTCTTTCATAAAGAACCTAACACGCCGCGTTTCGCGAAACACATCACAGATGGACAGGAACTGTCCGGGCTCTGCGGTCCAGGTAGATGTCCTCCAGACCGTGTGGGGCTATCGCACCCGGCCATACGCGCTGGGCTCTCCGCTCATCGCCCCGCCGTCCTCCTCACCCCCACCGCACACCACCCCACCTTTCGCTCTCCACCCCCCAACGGCGGGGCGTATGGGGCATGGCGGATCGGCGATCCTGTCAGTGACACCCTCATCGAGTTTCGTTCTCATGGCGCCTACGGATCAGGCGAGACACCACAGGGGGATCAGGAATGTGCGCTCGTCCAGCCGAGCCGGTTCACCGTTGTGGACCAGCACTCTGTAGGGGATGGCCAGCCCAAGGCTCGCGTGGTCGGCCTCGAAGGCGTCCAGCCCCCTCAGCCACTTCCGCTGGAATCGCTCCCCCAGCTTGATCTCGAAGGGGACGTGATAGCCGCGGTTCGAGACCACCAGGTCCACCTCGGACACCGCTGTCTTGCTCCAGAAGCGCAGCTCGGGGGCCGTGGGCTCGAGGGCGCACCACTTGGTGACCTCACTGATCACGGCGAGCTCCATGTAGGCGCCCAACATCCCCGAGGCCTCGAGCAGCCGCAGATCCTCGAAGCCGCGCAGGCCCCAGAGCAGACCCGGATCGGAGAGGTAGAGCTTGGGGGCCTTGATCACCCGCTTGACCGGGTTGACCGCGAAGGCTCCCAGCCGCTGCAGGTTGTAGGTCTGCTCCATGAGCCCCGCGTACTTTCTCAAGGTCACCGAGGTCGTCCCCACCTCCTGGGCGGCCGGTTCCCACTTGAAGGGGCTTCCAGTGCGCGCGGCGACCTGGCGCAGACAGGCGCGGAACAAAGCCACGTTCCCCACCGCCGCCAGGCTCTGTACGTCCTTCTCGATGTAGGTGGAGAGGTAGTCGCGCACCCACAGCTCGGGTTGTTCGGAGCTGCTGGGTTCCGGGAACAGTGGATGGCGCAGATGGGACGCGGCATAGGCGCGGCGCTCCACAGCGCTCCAGCGGGCGCGCTGTACGAGAGCCTCGAAGTCCTGGGCCTCGAACGTGCCGGTGAGCAGGTTCGACATGAGGGGAGCCAACCGACCACCCGCAGCTGATTCACCCCGAGCATGGGCGAAGCCCTCGGCCAGCGAGAAGGGGTGCAGGACCAGAATGCGCGCCCGACCCGCGAAGGACTCCGCCACTGGGTCGTGGATTCCGAGCGCGGAGGAGCCGGTGACGATGATGGACAGGCGATGGCGATCCCGGTCGTGCAGCGCCTTCAGGATCTCGAACAGCCCAGGCGCACGCTGGGCCTCATCCACCACCAGGTGGAAGCGTTCAACGGCGCTCCATGGGCGGCCCGCCTTGCGCTCGATGGCAGCCACCAAGGCTCCCTCCTCACCGACAAGCCGGTCGCGCAGGAATGGATCATCGAGGTTCAGGAGGAGCTTCCGATCCTCGGCGACATCGGACAACAAGGCAGCGGACAGCGTGGACTTGCCGGTCTGGCGGGCACCGATGAGCACGAGGATCTTCCGCGCCTCGAGCGCCGCACGACACAAGGGTTCGATGAGTCGAGGGGTGTAGGTGGACATGAAACCCTCCGAGAGAACGTCGTTCAGCAATATGCTTACCCGTTCTGCGCTGCATAGTCGATAGCGACCTGGTGTTTCTGATGCGGGCCTGCCCTGGCTCGAGTCCGTTGCACCCCCACCGCACACCACCCCACCTTTCGCCCCCCACCCCCCAACGGCGGGCCGTACGGGGCATGGTAGGTCGGCGATCCCGTCAACGCCGGGCTCATCGAGTTTCGTTTTCATGGCCCCTACGGCTCGAGTGAGACACCACAGCGGCAACAGGTACGTGTGCTCGTCGAGCTGAGCCGGCTCACCGTTGTGGATCAACACTCTGTAGGGGATGGCCAGACCGAGGCTCGCGTGGTCGGCCTCGAAGGCATCCAGGCCCCTCATCCACTTCGGCTGGAAGCGCTCCCCCAGCTTGATCTCGAAGGGGTTGATGGCTCTGTCCAGCGTTGGGGAGACAACTCGGAGGGCCGGTCCAGCCCATGGTCGTCCGGCCTGGTCTCGAGGCTGGAGTCGCGCCGAGGCTACAGGCTGCCGCCCAGGATCAGGTATGCCTTGCCGGCGCCGCTCGTGCTGTCGTCGTAGCCGGGCGCGTTCACCAGCAGGTCGGGGAGCCCGTCGCCATCCACGTCCCCGGTGCCGGAGACCGAGTAGCCCGCGTTGTCGGACTCGAGTTCGCCCGCGAAGCCGTAGTCGGCGTTGGCGAGGCTGACGTGACCCGAGCCGGTCGTGGCCAGCGTGTCACCCAGCATGACCCAGGCCTTGCCGGCTCTGTCCCCACCGCCGCTGTTGTACCTCGCTCCCACGAGCAGATCGCCCAGGCCGTCTCCGTCCAGGTCCCCCGCGCTCGAGATGGCGTCGCAGCCAGCCAGGTCATCCGCCGCTTCGCCCATCAGGCCGTAGTCGGAGTCGGCGAGCTCGCGGTCGCCCAGGCTCGTCGCGGCCAGCGTGCCCCCCAGCACCAGATAGGCCTGGCCGGCGTATTCTCCACCGTCGCTGTTGTAGGGCGCCGCCACGAGCAGGTCGTCGAGCCCGTCACCGTCCACGTCCCCGGCGCCAGAGACCGTCCAGCCTGCCGAGTCGGACTCATCCTGACCCACGAAGCCGTAGTCGGCCTCGGCCAGGCCGATGACGCCGGGGCCGGTGGCCGCCAGCGTGCTGCCCAGGATGAGCCAGGCCTTGCCGGCGTTGCTGCCTCCGTCGTCGTTGTTCCTGGCCCCCACGAGCACGTCGTCCAGCCCGTCGCCGTCCACGTCTCCCGCACCGGAGACGGAGTGGCCGGCCCAGTCGCCCATGGCCTCTCCAGTGAAGCCGTAATCGGCGTCGGCCAGGCTGAAGTCGCCCGGGCCAGCGGCCGCCAGGGTGCTGCCCAGGACGAGGTAGGCCTTCCCGGCGGAGCTGGCGGCTTCGTCGTTGTAGTACGCCCCCACGAGCACGTCGTCGAGCCCATCGCCGTCCACGTCCCCTGCGCCCGAGACCGACCAGCCTGCCCTGTCGCCCTCGGCTTCGCCCTGGAGGACATGGTCGGCGTCGGCCAGGCTGAGGTCGCCGGGGCTGGTCACGGCCAGCGTGCCGCCCAGGATGAGGTAGGCCATGCCGCCGTAGGTGTCGTCGAGGGGGGCCCCCACCAGCAGGTCATCGAGCCCATCTCCGTCCACGTCCCCAGCGCCAGCGACCGAGTAGCCCGCATAGTCGCCCGTGTTCTCGCCCAGGAAGCCGTAGTCGGCGGTGGACAGGTCGATCTCACCAGGGCTGGTGGCTGTCAAGGTGCTGCCAAGAACGAGCCAGGCCTTGCCGCCGTAGGACAAGCCGGCCTCGCTGTTGGAGTGGGAGCCCAGCAGCAGATCGTCCAGCCCGTCGCCGTCCACGTCCCCGGCGATGGAGATCGAGCTGCTCGCGGAGGTGCTCACGAAGCCGTAGTCGGCCATGGTCAGGTGGACGCAGGGGGTCGCGCCCGAGTCATCGCAGTCCAGACCCGCCTCGACGCCCTCGGCCGGTTCGATCGAGCCCCAGCCGTCCTCGTCGGCGTCGGTCATGCACGCGCTCGCGTCGTCGAGCTCGGCGGCGCCGGTGAAGGTGAAGGGATCGAGGTCGTCGCAGTCCCCACCGTCGAAGTAGGTCGACGGATCGCCGTCGCCGTCCGCGTCGGTCTCCACGTCCGCGCAGTTCGCCTGCTCCTCGCCGTCGGGGGCGATCTGCCGCAGGGTCAGGTCGAGCTCGCCGTCCAGGTCGAAGCCGCTCCCCCACAGGTGCAGCCGCCCGGCCAGCGTGGTGGGCAAGGGATCGCCGGCGAAGCTGCCCGCGTCGCTGCCCGCGTCGATGGTGTCGATGCGCAGGTAGCCCTCGCCCAGCTCGACGGTGGTCTCGTAGTCGTCGGCGACGCCGCTGCAGTCCAGGGTGACCAGGGTGGTGCTGTGGGTCGCGTCCGCAGCGTCGTAGGTCCCGGTGCCGCACACACCGCCCTGGGACAGGGTGATGCTGCACTGGAAGTCTTCCTCGGTGGTGGCCTCGAGCTGCAGGGTGAACGAGATGACCTCGGGTGGGTCGTCGGGGTCGTACTCGAAGGCCGCGCCGAAGTCCCAGGCCTGGCAGAAGTCCAGCGTGATGGCGGCATCGTCCGGCGTGGTGATGGTGAAGTCCGCTGAGCAGGCAGCGCCCTCCACGTCGGCCACGCCGTCGCAGTCCTGGTCGATGCCGTCGTCCCAGACCTCCGAGGCATCGGGGGAGATGGACGCATCTACGTCGTCGCAGTCGTCGCCGCCGTAGGCGTCGCTGTCGTGGCCGTCGCCGTCCTGGTCGTAGTCGCTGGCCCCGTCGCAGTCGGAGTCCACGCCGTCGTACCAGGCGTCGTCGGCGTCGGGATGCACGCTGGCGTCGTCGTCGTCGCAGTCCCCGTCCGCCTCGCTGTACCCGTCGCCGTCGTCGTCGACGGTATCGGTGTCGGTGTCCGCGTCGGTGTCGGTGTCGGTGTCGGTGTCGGTGTCGGTGTCGGTGTCCGACTCTTCGTCGGGCACGCAGGCTCCATCCTCCCAGTGCGTGCCTTCGCTGCAGGGGTGTCCGCTGTCGTCCTTGTCCCCGCAGGAGACGAGCGAGAACAGCGCGAGGGAGAGAGCGACGTGCACGGTGCTGGGCATGGAGTCCTCCGATGCCAGCATCTAACGCGGCGAGTGCAGACCTTGCCGTCTCCCCGCCGTCCTCCTCACCTCCACCTCGCACCACCCCACCTTTCGCTCCCCACACGGTCTGTAGGACCCCCCAACGGCGGGCCGTACGGTTCCTGGTAGGACGCAGAACGCGCCAGCCACGGCCTCTCCACGTTCCACTCAGCGGGGCAGCACTCCCGGCGCTTCTCCCGACAGGGCCGGCTGGTGCCGCTTCAGCGCTGCCACCACGTGGTCGCGGAACAGCCGCAGACGCGGGTTCCTTCGGAGGTCGGGGTGCACCAGCACCCAGACGTCGCCGGCGGGCTCGGGTTCGGAGTGCCGGGGTAGCAGGGGGTCGGCGTAGAAGCAGGGCAGCGCGGTGTAGCCGAGGCCGGCCCGGCACGCGGCGCGGCGCAGCGCCGTGGTGGGGTAGTGGCCCCGCGTCGGCAGGTCCGCCAGCTCGGGCGCGGTGGGTGTCCAGCCGGAGACGGGGCCGATCCAGCAATCCCCGCTGCCGTAGACCGCGATCGACGCCCGGGCTGCCTTGCGTCCGGTCAGCTCGCCGTCGGGGCTGCGGCCGAGGCCGATGGTGCGGATGGCCACGTCGGCTTCACGAGCCGCGAGGTCTGAGATCGTCGAGCTGGGCTGCACGTGGAGCTCGATCTCGGGCCATCGCTGCTGGAAGGCCAGGAAGTCGGGCATCAGCAGGTCGGTGGCGAAGGCCAGGGGCAGGGTCACCCGGATGGGGCCCCGGAGCTGGGGGTCGGCGGCCTGGGCCACCCGCCCCAGCGCTGTCATGGCCTGCTCCACCTGCTCGGCGGCCCGGGCCAGCTCCAGCGCCGCCGGGGTGGCGTGCAGCCCGTCGGGGCGCCGATCGAAGAGGTGCAGGCCGAGGCGGTCCTCGAGGGCGCGCACACGCCTGCTGGCGGTGGGGTGGGAGATGCCCAGGGTCTCGGCCACTCCACGGAGGCTGCTGGCTCGCAGGGTCGCGAGGAAGATGCGGACGTCGTCCCAGTCGAGGTGGTCGAGCTTGGTCACCTCAGAAACGTACCACCCTGTTGCAGAACTGGCACCTCCGTGATGTGCCCGCCGGGCCTAGCTTGCGTTCGTCACCACGGAGGTACCGTCATGTCCACTCAGTCCACCGCTCTCGTCACCGGCGCCAACTCCGGCCTCGGCTACCGCGCCGCCATGCGCTTCGCCCAGCTCGGCTACGGCCGCGTCGTGCTCACCGCCCGCTCGGAGGCCAAGGCCCGAGACGCCCACCGGCGGCTGGCCGAGGAGGCCGGCTCGGATCCCTTCGAGACCATTGTGCTCGACGTCACAGCCCCCGACCAGGTGGGCGCCGCCGTGCGCACCCTGGCCGGCCATGGAGGCACCATCGACGCCCTGCTGCTCAACGCCGGCGTGCTGGGCGGCGCCGAACTTCACCACGTCGCGACGGGCATCGAGCGCACCATGGCGGCGAGCGTGACCGGCCACCACCAGCTCACCATGGGCCTTCTGGGTGCGGGGCTGCTCGCCGAGGACGCCCGCATCGTCATCGCTGGCAGCGAGGCCGCCCGCGGCGACATGCCGGGCTTCGGTCTCACCGACGTGCCCGCCTTCGCCGACAGCCACTTCGGTGGCGACCGGGTGGCCGCCATCGTCGCCTTCGCCAAGGTGGACGCCCCCCACCGCTACAACGGCTCGGACCAGTATGCGATGACCAAGCTGGTCTCGGCCTGGTGGGTCCAGGCCCTCGACCGCCGTCTGCCCGAAGGTATGGCCGTCTACTGCGTGTCTCCTGGCTCGGCTCCGGAGACCGGCGCGGCGCGTCACCAGTCCTGGTTCATGCGGAGGGTGGCGCTGCCCGTCATGGCCGGCCCCCTGGGCCGGGCACTGGGCATGACCTGGTCCGTCGAAGACGCGGCCGAGCGCTACCTCGAGGCCATGTCCTGGGGGACCGAGCGGAGTGGCCAGTTCTGGGCCTCGCGTCCGGGCAAGCTCACCGGACCGCTCGCGCCCATGCAGCAGCCCGCGACCCTCGACACCGAGACGGCAGAGGCCGCGTTCCGGGCGGTGGTGCAGCTCACGGGGGTGGGCATGCCGGGCGCCGTGTCCCTGCGGGAAGCGTCGGCCTGATCCTCGGCATCGCGCCCCACCCTCCAACGGCGGGCCGTATGGTTCCTGGTCGTGCAACCCGTGGCTGGGGTCGTCGACCTGGTCAGCACACGCCGTAGCGAGCGCGTTGCTCGCGCTGCGCGGCCAGCATCGTGTCCAGGCGGTCCTGTGTCCAGCCCTCTGGATGCGGCCCGAAGGACTCGTGGTAGGCGGCGAGGTATCGGGATGCGTCCTGCAAGCGGCCGCAGCTCACCAGCGCCGTGACCAGAAGGCGCAGGTATCGGTCGTTCGAGCCGGGCGCGCCATCCAGCGCGCGCAGGAAGGCGCCCACGGCCTCGAGGGCCTTGCCCTGGTTGTAGTAGGCCATCCCCAGGTTGCCGTAGAGCGACGAGGACAGTGAGGCCTCGTCGTCGGTCCACGGGCGGCACAGCTGCTCCCACGCCGTGACCGCGGCCTCGAACGCCTCGGCGGCCTCCTCCAGCCAGCCGTGCGCGAACGCCTGGTTCCCCCGCTCGCTGGCGAGGACGTACTCCGGCTTCGGGGCCTGCGTCATCGCGTGTCCCTGTCGGGCCAGGGCCGCTCTCCCAGCCGCTGCTCCGACTCGAGGGATGTGCTCAGCAGTGTCTCCTCGCCTCGGCGCAGACGGACCTCCCAGCGCCAGGTCGCGGCGTCGCCGTCGGGCGGGTCCAGCTGGAGGCGAGCCTGCAGCTCGTCGCCCCGCTGGGTGAGCGTGGGAGGCAGGGGGAACAGATACTGGCCCCAGTGCGTCTCGATGCCGGGGCCCGTGGACAGCTGGACCTCGGGCGCCAGCCGAGCGTCGAACCAGCCCGCCAGGCCCTGCAGCCGGCCTCCGCGTCGCAGGCGCCAGACGAGCTGCGCGTCGAAGGGCGGGGCCTCCTGGGCGACCTCCCAGCGGTGGTAGCGCTGGGCCGGTGCCATCAGTGCCTGGGGACCGAGCTGGGCGTGGTAGCAGGTGTTGAGGGCGTACCGGGTCGCGGGGCTCAGGTCGAGACCGAAGGCGGGCAGGGTGAAGCGATCCACCGCCCGCAGGCTCACGTCGCCCACAGGCGCGAGCTGCAGATCGATGCGCTCGGGACAGCAGCGTGCCCCGGGGCGCAGCCAGCGCCGCGCCGCCCGCACGGCGGGCAGCATCGCGTCGTCCACCAGGAAGCGACCCATGCAGTCGGTGACGAGGAGGTCGACGGGCTCGACGGGGTCGAGGCTGCGCGCGTCGGCCTGGTGCACCTGCACCCGGTCCCGAACGCCGTTGGCGTGGACCAGCTCCCGCGCCAGCTCGGCGACGGGCATGGACTCCACGGCGTGCACCCGCGCCCCCCGCCGGGCCGCGAGGATGGAGAGGATCCCCGTGCCAGCGCCCAGGTCGAGCACCACGTCTCCGGGCCGCACGAGCTGGCGCAGGGCCCGCTCGTACGCGGCCATGCGGACGGGGTCGTCCAGCAGGCGCCGGTGGTAGTCCAGGGGGGCGGCGTGGCCCGCTGGCGTGGCCGCGCCGGGTGTGGGATGGCTGGAGGACGGGAGCGGTGGACGCGTCATGCAGCCAGGGTACCAGCGGTGTCGCACGGAGCCCAGGGCAGCCAGGGGACTCCCGTCGAGCGGAGCGCCATCAGACGGGACGTCGGCGCGTGCGTCTGGCCGGTGGTCTTCGAGGCGTTGGGAGGCCCCGTTGCCCTGCCCGGCCGCGTCGGGTGTCCAACCCGTCGTCCCCTCGATCGGACCACTCCATGCCCGCGCCCACCCTCTCCCTCGGTCTGCTGCCGCCCACCACCTGCGGCCCTGAGCCCCACGAGGATCGGGAGCGGAGGTTCGAGGTCGAGAAGCTCCTGTTCACGGGTAATCCCGGGGGCAGCGCCCTGGCGATCGGGTTGCCGGTCGGCAGCGCCCAGACGCTGTCCTTCACGACCAGCATCGGCGGTGTCTTCGTGTCCGATGTCGAGGTCCACTCCCTCGACGGGCTCATGCAGCGGGCCGACGAGGCCCTCTACCTCGCCAAGGGTGAGGGCCGGAACAGGGTGGTCTTCGCGACCGAGGCGTGAGAGGGAGTGAGACGATGTACATCTCTGAGAGCAGTAGACGGGGTAGGTGGGCCGCCTGGCGCTCGAACACCCCCTGAAGGAGGCAGATTCGATGGACATCCCGAAGCTGGTGAGGCGGGCGCTCGAGCTGCCCGATGGTCCCCGCATCGGCCGCGCCGAGGCCGAGGCCATCGCCGCGGCGCTGGAGCCCGTGCGGATGGATGCTGGCACGCAGCTCTTCGCCCGTGGTGATCGGAGCACGCACGCCTACGTCCTGCTCGACGGGATGGTCGATGTCCACCTGCCGAACGGAGAGCCAGGAGGCGTGGTCACCCGGGTCCGGACCGCCGGCTGCGTCCTCGGCGAGATGTCGCTCATCACCAGCGCGCCCCGCAGCGCCACGGTGATCGCCGGCACCGCGCTCCGGCTTCTGAAGCTGGATCAACACCGCTACCAGACCCTGTCCGCACAGGTCCCCGCGCTCCCCAAGGCGCTCAATCATCACGCCAACCAGCGCCTGCTGCAGGATCAGCTCCGCGTGGCCCTGGACGAGCACTTCCCGACCCGCAGCCCGGAGACCGACACACTGCTCGAGTCGACGGTGCGGTGGCGCCACCTCGAGCGAGGCGATCTGCTCTACGAGGCCGGTGATCCGGCGCAGGACATCTGTGTCGTGCTCTGCGGTGAGCTGCTGCTGCTGGATGACCAGGAGCTCCCGCAGCGGCGTCTCGGCCGCGGCCAGCTGGCTGGTGTCCAGGCGCTGCTCACCGGCGCGCCCTACGGCGCCACCGCCCGAGCATCGGCCAGCACCTGGGTGGCCACCTGGCCGCTGTCCGTCCTGCAGAGCCTCGCGACCAAGGAGCCCGAGCAGCTCCTGGCGATCGCGCGGCTCGCGATCCATCGCCTCACCTCTCCACCGGACCTCCACGCCGCGGTTCCCTCGGTCGTCACCCTGGTCCCTGCCTGTCCTGCCTCCCCCCTGACCGAGCTGGCCCAGCTACTCTCAGCCGAGCTGGGGCACAACGGCGCCACCGAGATCTACGAACGGACCACGCTCGAGCGCGGCACCATCCTGGTGCCCGACTGTGCATTCGAGGCCGGCAGCCACGAGCTCCTGCGCTTCAGGATCTGGCTCGAGACGCGCCGGGCCGAGTGTGCCCACGTCCTGCTGGTCGCCGACGAGGCGGACAGCCCGTGGACCCGACAGGCCATCAAGGAGGCCGACTACGTGCTGCTGGTCGGGGAGGGGCGGGCACCACACGGCCCGAGCCCGGCCGAGGCCACGATCCCCAGCGTAGGTGGCCGCCGACCCTGGAACCCCGTGGTGTCCCTGGCGCTCCTGCATCCGGCCGAGACGGATCATCCACGGAACACCGAGGCCTGGCTCGCCCCCCGGGACCTCGACGCCTGGCACCACCTGCGGCGCGGTGTCCGATCGGATCTCACGCGCCTGGCGCGCTGGGTTCGCGGGGAAGCCGTGGGTCTGGCCCTCAGCGGTGGCGGTGCCCGTGGCCTCGCCCACATCGGGATCATCGACGCGCTCCATGAGCGCGGCGTCCCCGTGGACCTGTTCGCGGGTGCGTCTTCGGGCGCCATCGCTGCGGTGCTCGCGGCCGAGCAACCCTGCCCCGAAGAACGACGTGCCCGCATGGACGCGGCCATCCAGCGCTTCGGCGCCCCATGGCGCTCCCTCGGTCTGCCCCTCATGGGCCTGCTCAATCCCCAGCGGGGTCACAAGGCCCTGCGACATCTCTTCGGGGACCGGCGCCTCGAGGACTTGTGGATCCCCGTGCTGGTGGTGACCACCAACCTCAGCACATGCCGGCGTGCCGCCTTCGCGCGCGGGCCGATCCATCGGATCCTGCTGGCCTCGGTGTCTCCCCCGGGGGTCGCCCCGCCGGTGCCCATCGACGGCCACCTCCACTGCGACGGCGGCTGTGTCGAGAACCTGCCGGTGAGCGCGCTGCTCGAGGAGCGCTGCGGTCACCTGCTCGCGTCCTCTGTCGGGCTGGGGCTGAACACCGCCGATGAGCACTTCGAGAAGCTGCCCAGCTCCTGGGCGCTCCTTCGCTCGCGCTTGCTCGGTAGCGACGAGCACAGCGACGTCCCCACCCTGCCCGAGGTGGTCATCCGTGCCATGGGCATCGCCAGCGATGTGGCGGCCCGGCAGGCCAGGGTCCAGCCCCAGCTTCTCTTCGAGCCCCCGGTCGACGACTTCTCGGTCGCCGACTTCGAGCCCGTCGCGGAGGTCGCCCGGGTCGCGTACGCGTACGCGGCGTCCCTGCTCGACGAACGCCTCGGCGAGCTGTCGCTGCCCGTGGAGGCTCCCTGACCTCCCCCGTGCTCCCCGAACCCGGACCCCTGCCCGCCGTCGTCTACGCCCTCCTGAGGCTCGCGGACAGCCTGGGGGCCCCGCTCACCAGCGGGCGTCGCGGAGGGCAGGATGGAGGAGATCCCCGGCCCGAGCTCCGGGGCCAGGCCTACGACGTGGCCCACGCCGTGCGCTGCTGGCGGGCTCGCCGACGCCAGCTCGCGCCCGGCGCGCTGGACGCGGTGGCCAGCGATCTGCTCGAGCACCCCGTCGAGCCCGCCCGTGATCCCGTGGATGCCGTGGCCGCGGCCCTGCCTTCTGGGGGCTGGGTCCACGGCCACACCCTGCGG
The DNA here is from genome assembly GCA_964481655.1 of uncultured Enterobacterales bacterium. GTDB lineage: Bacteria > Myxococcota_A > UBA796 > UBA796 > JAFGLY01 > CALDOK01. The sequence goes on from CAYZVO010000102.1 coordinate 13,007, forward strand.
CTGTTCTCGTCGAACTCCCAGGACTTCGCCCGCAGGCTCGCGCTCATCGAGGCCGCCCAGACCAGCATCGCCTGCACCTTCTGGTGCATCGCGGGGGACGCCACCGGGAGGCGCTTCCTCGAGGCGCTGGCCGCCCGCGCTCGCGCCGGGGTCCGGATCACGGTGGTGCTCGACGCAAACATCGCCGCCCGCCTGGCCTGGATCGACCCGACCTACCGCGACTTCTTGGCGGATCTGGCCGCCACGGGCATCGAGCTGCACCTTCTCCGGCCCCCGTCACCGTGGCTGAACACCCACCGCAAGCTCTTCGTCGTCGACCGCTGCCACGCCATCGTCGGGGGGCGCAACATCGGAGATCACTACGCCGTGGACGACGATGAGGGATTCCTGGACACCGACGTGGAGCTGCGAGGGCCGCTGGCCGAGGTGGTGCACGCCGAGGTCATGGCGCTGGTCGGCGAGCCCTGCCTCGCGGCCGTCGGCACGCCCGAGGCCGCCGAGGGCGCCGTGGCCCTGGTCGACCAACCAGCCCGTCTCCATCCGGTGGACGACACCCTGGTCCGCTGCCTCGTCCAGGCCGTCCGGCATGCGCGGCGCTCCGTCGACCTGGCCTTCGCCTACCTGATCGTGCCCCGCGCCCTCGAGCGGGCCCTGCTCGAGGCCCACGAGCGCGGTGTGAGCGTCCGGCTGGTGACCAACTCGGCCGCGAGCGTCGACTACCCCTACTGGGCGGGGGCCGCCTACGGCTCCCTCGATCCCCTCGTCCGCGCCGGGGTGCCCCTCTGGCTGCAGCGAGGCCGCTGCATGCACAGCAAGTGCGCGGTGGTCGACGCCGCCCTCTGCACCGTGGGCAGCCACAACCTGTGGAGCTGGTCCACCCTCCATGACGCCGAGAGCAACCTCTGGGCCGTGGACTCGGCGCTCGCCGCCAGCCTCACCGCACGCATCGAGGATCACATCGCGGGGGCAGACCGGGTGGACCCGGCGCTGTGGCAGGTCCCCGGTGGGGTGGCCACCCGGCTCGCCAACGCCGTCATCTGGGGCTGGCGTCGTCCGTGAGGGCACCCTCGGTCTGCAACAGCTCGACCGCCAGCGCCCGATCCCCGTCCTCTTGTCCCGCCACGATGCGTCTGGCGCGGTCCAGGGCCGCGGGCCCGCCACCCAGGCGTTCGCGGACGGCGCGGGGGTAGGCGCGGCCCACCGCGAAGGTGAGGGGCACCCAGGCGACCAACAGGATCGCCAACAGGCCAAGGGACTCGCGCAGGCCCACGACCCCCAGGCGCTGGACCACCAGCAGGCCCACCCCGGTCAGCCCGATGGCCAGCGGGGCCACCACCCCGTCGTACCAGCTGAGGGCGCGGACCTGGTGGCTGGGGGGCAGCGCCAGCACGGCCACCCGCACCCCCGGGCCGGTGAAGGTGGGGACGGCGGTCTCGTTGGCGCCCTTGGCCAGGACCACGAGGGCGAAGATCAGCAGATCCGGGGCTCCCAGGAGCAGGGCGCCCAGAGCCGACACCGCGGCCAGGCCCACGCTCGCTGGGTTGGCCAGCAGGCTGCCCTTCACGCCCCAGCGCCGCATCACCGGCCCAGCCAGCAGCGCGGTGACCACCACCACCGCCAGGGTCATGCCTCCCATGTAGCGCCCCAGGAACACCGCGCTGGCGTCGGGGTCCGGGAAGCGCTGATCCACGGCGCTCAAGAACGCGTAGTCCACCACGTAGGCGGCGAAGGTGGAGATGGCGTCGTAGACCAGCAACACGATCACGAAGCCCAGCGCGGCCCGTGGCAGGCGCTCGGGGGCTGTCGCGACCTCGCCCTTGGCCGGGCGCTCGCCGGTGGGCACCAGCCCCGCCACCAGGGCCACCACGCCGAGCACACCCGCCACCAGTCCGACCAGGTTGGTGCTCCCCAGGGCCGCCACCGCGACCCCGCTGAGCAGACCGTAGCCGAGCACGCCGGTGACGAAGGCCAGGATCAGGGGTGGGGTGAGCCGCTTGACCTGCTGGATGTCGAAGACCGCGTTGACCTGGGACCACAGGGCCAGGTTCCCCAGCACCCAGAGCAGCCGGAAGTCCACCGGGCCGATGAAGGCCAGCGCCGGTGCGCGGGGTGCCTGGCGGAGCCCCCACCACTGCAGCGCCCCGATGAGCGCCAGCAGCGCCAGCGATCCGCTGGCCGCGATCCGCAGACCCAGGCGGCGCTCGGCCCCGGCGAAGCCCAGCGACGCCGCTGTCACCACCACCGCCGCCGCGATGTAGGTCCAGGGCAGGTCCGCCGGCTCCCAGACATCCAGGAACCGCGCGTTGGCCACCCCGTAGAAGCAGATCAGGGCGATCCCCAGCAGGGCGCTCTGCGCCCCGAGGAGGGCGAGGGGCAGGCCCTGGCCGGGTCGCAGGCCCAGGTGTCGCTGCAGGCGGGAGAGGGGTGGGGAGGACATCGGGTGCGTGGAGGGCCGAGCTCAGGGGTCGAGCCGGGCGTTGTGTGCGAGGTCGTGGTCGAGCGCGTGGCCCGGGAACGGCCCTCCCTATCCGACTCCACCGCTCGAAGATCCACGCGGTGGCGCGGATGCTCCGACGCTCCGCGCCGGGCTCAGGTGACCACCACCAACACCCGCAGCAGCGTGATCGCCGCCAGCAGCACCACCAGCCCGGCGCCGGCCAGCAGGCCGAGCTGGCCGAGGGGGCTGCTCGCCGACCAGGGGGTGGGCTCGGGGGTCGGGGTGTCGTCCTCCTCGTCGGGTCCGGCGGGCTGGCGCAT
>CAYZVO010000102.1:15773-30500 GCA_964481655.1 uncultured Enterobacterales bacterium
CGCGCCGGGCCCCCCCGCGGGGGGGGGCCCGGCGGGGGGGGGGGGCGGGGGGGGGGGGGCGCGCCCGGGGGGGGGGGGGGGGGGGGGGGGGTGTCGTCCTCCTCGTCGGGTCCGGCGGGCTGGCGCTTCCGTGCGACGATGCCGCGCAGCTGGGACCAGAGCCTGCGGTGCAGGCCCCGCCACCAGGCCGCCACGGCGCCGCCCAGGATCAGACCCCAGACCACGGCGCCGGCCCCGCTCATGGCGCCTGCGGTCCAGCCCAGCAGGCCGATGGCGACGACGGCCACCACACGGCGTGGCCAGGGGCCGCGGGGGCCCCGGCTGCGCAGGGCCAGCAGGAGGGTGGCGCCCGCCAGCAGCAGGGTCAGCAGCAGGGTGGCAGGCAGGCGCAGCCATGAGCGCATGTGCCAGCAGGACAGCTCCAGCGGGGTGTCGGCCTCGAGCCAGTAGCGGGTGGTCGAGAAGGGCTTGCCCTCGGTGGGGAGGTCGATGCGCACGGGCATCGCGCCGGTGCCGGCGCTCTGGGTGGGCTCGCTCGACAGCAGGACCTGGTTGGTGCCAACCTGGCCCTGATCGGCCACCCCGCCTTGGAACCAACGGCCCGAGCCTGCGTAGATCTGGGGCTCGAGATCGCCCTCGAGGGCGGTGTACTCGTTGTTTGCGGGCAGGTAGACCTCCCACAGCACGGTGGACGCGGGCAGCCCCACGGCGGGCAGCGCGAAGCGCGGATGGCCCACCAGGCCCAGGCCGCCCAGGTCCGACTCGAGGATCACCTGGAGCGTGAACGCCACCGCCGCCTGGCCCCCCGCGGAGCGCTCGAGGGGGAAGAACAGGGTCCCGTCCTCGGCCACGCCGGGCTTGACCGGCTCGCCGTCGAGGTTGGCGGACAGCACGGTCATGCCCGCGGGCAGGCGCAGGGCCAGGCTGTGGCGCAGCCGGTTGCGCAGGGTGATGCGCAGGTCGGTGAGCACGGCGCCCTCGCGGGAGACGGCGGTGGTGGCCTGCACCAGGTCGACGGAGCCGGTGGCCGGCTCCTGCTCGGGCAGGCGCTGGGCCTCGAGGCGCACACCGGCGTCGGCGGTGTGGTAGCGGTAGGCCCGCAGGATGGGGCTCACCGCGCTCTGGACCATCTCCCAGGGCAGCTGGCGCATGTCCACGGCCAACATGCCGCGGCGCTCGGCCTCCTCGAGGCGCAGGTTGCCCACCACCTCGACCCCCAGCCAGCCGTACTCACGCTCCACGCCCTGGCATGCGGGCAGCTCGAGGTCGAAGGCCGCGCCGTCCCGGGGCAGCTCGCGGCGGAGCCGCAGGGAGATCTCGTACTCGTCGCGGATGGGGAAGGCGGTCTCGCCCCGCAGCAGGGTGCCGCCCTCGGCGGGCTCGGTGGTGTAGCGGAAGGCACCCTGGCCGTCGGCGGAGACCACAGCCATGCCCTCGGGGATGAGCACGTCGAAGTGCTGGGTCCCGGCGTAGAGGATGTCGAAGCGCAGCACGGTGAACAGGTCGAGCCCGCCTTCATCCACCGACAGCAGGTTGAGGCTCTCGGCGTAGACCCGGGCCTGGCGGCCCTGATCGTCGCCCACGTCCTTGAAGCCCACCAGGTGGATGCGGCTGGTGGGTTCGAGGGAGGCAGAGAGCTGGACGCCCCCGGCCTGGGGCGTGAGCTCCGAGCGCACCGCGGCGTGCAGCCGGGGCTCGAGGCCCGCGGTGGGGAAGCTGCAGTCGAAGCGGGTGACGGGGGTCTTGGCCACCAGGAAGTCGTACTCGAGGGAGCCACGGCGGCCGTGGGAGGGCACCAGCAGCTCGAGCACCACGGTGACCTCGCCCTCGTCGGGGGTCAGCCAGACGTGGTAGCCGTTGAGCCGGGACAGGGGCAGCTCGGCGCCGCTGGCTTTGTCGTGGGCGCTGACGACCACGACCTCCTCGCCCACCAGGGGCACGGTCTTCCACAGGCCCTCGACGCCCAGCGTGATGCCCAGCTCGAGGCGCAGGGACAGCGCGCCGTCGATGGCCCGGCCGCTGTAGGACGAGGCCCCCAGCACCACCAGGGGCACCTCGGGCTGCTCGTCCGCCAGGTTCAGGGCCAGGACCTGGTCGCGCACCGTCTCGTAGCGGGGCAGGGGCACCACCACCTCGGGCCCGCCGGCCGCCGGGGAGGCGTGGCCCGGGTCATAGGCGGGGCTGGCCTGGGCCGGGGTGAGCGTGGCGCTGTTCGAGGTCTTGGGCGCCCGGCGCTGGCCTTGGACCCGGCTCCAGTCGTTGTTGCCCATCACCGCCTCGAAGTTGTCCTCGGCGTAGGCCTGGCGCTGGCGGTGGTACTCGGCGTCGTCCTGGGTCTCGGTGTAGGAACCGGTGAGCATCAGCACGCCCAGCAGGGCGACGCAGAGCACGCGGAGGGGTCGGGTGATGGCGCGGGTCATCGGGACACCCCCCGCCAGACGGCCAGGACGATCAGGGCGGCACACGATGCGAACAGGGGCCAGCCCAGGACGATCAGCACACCCAGCTCGAGCAGCAGCAGCGACCCCACGACCCGCCAGCTCAGCAGGGCCATCGGGCCGGTGGACAGGGCCGCCCGCAGGCGGGAGGACCAGGCGCGGCCGTGGCTGTGGAGCAGGGAGACCGCCAGGGCCAGGTCCACACCCCAGACCAGGCGGCGGTGCACCCCCAGCACGTGGTGGGCCAGCACCAGCAGCGCCGCGAAGCCCAGCAGGGCGCCGCCGCGGCGGAGCCAGCGGCCGGATCCGGTGGAGCCTCGGCGCCCGCCCACGGCGAGCAAGCCCAGGCCGAAGGCCGCGGCCAGGGCCGCCCAGCGGATCCATGGCAGCAGGCTGTCGGCGGCGTAGGCCACGGTGATGTGGGGCACGTCGTCGCCGGCCAGGATGCGCTCGAAGCGGTAGCGCTCCCCCACCAGGGGGAAGCTCGAGACCACGTCCTCGCCCCCCTGCCTGCGGTTGGACTCCTCGCGGTAGATGGCCTTGCGCTGAGACAGGATGCTCTCGTAGGAGCCCCCGCCGGCCCAGGCGTCACCCCCCAGCAGGGCCCGGCGCGCGATGCCCAGGAAGCGCTGGAAGGGATCGTAGTGGATGGCGTCGTATTGGGTGAGGTTGGCCGAGAAGCCCAGCGGGGTGAGGTGGCTGGGCAGGTACAGGTGCCAGGTGACCGAGATGGTGTCCACGTCCATCCCCGGCAGGCGCAGCTCCCGCAGGCCCACCAGGCCGGTGTCCGGCTGCTTGCGCTTGTAGGCCAGCTCCAGCACGAAGCTGCTCTCCTCGACCCCCTGGGGCAGGGGGATGCGCAGCTGGTGGTCCACCTCGAGGTCGGCGGCGGAGCTCAGCAGGTGGCCGTTGTGCTGGAGGATCTCGTACCAGCGCGTGGAGTCGGAGTAGTAGTGCAGCGCGATGCCCCCCAGGGTCTCCCCGGGGGCCACCCGGTGGATCACCGCGCCCCCATCGGAGCTGCGCTCGCTCTGGCGCAGGGGCAGCAGCAGGGTGTCTGGGGACAGCCCGTCGTCGTCGCGGGGCTCGCCCTCGAGCAGGGCGGGGCGCACGGGGTGGCCGTCCAGCAGCGCGTGGGTGAGGGTGGAGTCCTCCGGCAGGCGCACGGCCAGGTGCTGGCGGGTGTTGTTGCGCACCCGCATCCGCAGCTTGGTGACCTCGGCGCCGTCCTCCATCAGCACCGTGCTGGCCTGGATGTCGTCCACCAGGGTGCTGGTGAGCTCGAGCTCCCCTTGCCGGGTGAGGCCCAGGGTCACCGCGGGGGGCTCGTCGAAGGAGAAGCCCAGCAGCAGCGGGTTGGGGGTCAGGGCCAGCAGGTCGCTGGGCAGATCCCGCAGGGTGAGCTGCTCGGCCCGCTCGATGCCGTCCACCGTCACCTCGAGCCCGGCGGGGCCCTGAACGCCGATGGCGCCGGTCACCGGGATGTCTCCGGCGGGCACCGGCAGGTGCAGTTGCACGGGCTGCTCGAGGTCCACGGGGAACTGGAAGTGCACCTGCATGGTGGCGCGGTCGTGGCCTTCCGCCCGGCGGCCGGCTTCCACCAGGTAGCGCAGCAGCACGGCCAGGCGGGGGCCGTCGGGGTTGTCGGGGCGCAGGTCGGTGTACCACTGCAGCACCGCGTCGCCGGTGACGTCCAGCACCTCGATGTCGGGGGGCAAGGACAGCTCGAGGCGGTCGGTCTCGCCCTCGAGCAGGGTGGTGTCCACCGTAGCCACGCCCTTCACCAGCGCCTCGTGCATGGTGTACAGGGCGTTCATCGTGGACTCGGCCCGCAGCTCGGAGACCTCGCGGTGGGTCGCCTTGCGGGTCCAGCTCAGGTCCAGCAGCCCCCGGGAGTCCAGCTGGCCCTCGACGCGGGTCCCGCCGTCGCTGGCGCGGTTGCCGGTGATGGCGCCGCCGGCCAGGCGCGCCTCGATGTCCTGCTCGGGCACGACCACCGAGACCGCCGTGGGCCCGGACGGGGGCAGGGCGAAGCGCAGCTCCCGGGAGAAGCGCTCGTCGTCGCGTCCCTGGAAGAAGCGCAGCTGCACCCGGTGGTCCCCGGCTCCGGAGACCCCCACCGTGTACATGGAGCCCTCCTGCAGCAGGGAGGTGGGCTCACCGTCGAGCAGCACCTGATCGATGGAGGTGGCCGCGTCGAGCACGGGCACCCGCACCACGCTGTCGTCGCTGTCAGCGCCCTCGAGCAGACGGAAGCGGGTGTCCAGGGTGCCGGTGAACACCCCCCGCTGGAAGCTGCCCTCGAGGCGGCGGCCCAGCTGCACCACATCGGCGGGGGGCACGGGCACCTGCTCGCCCTCCTCGACCCGGTCCAGCAGCTGCACCCAGTGGTCCAGGGGTACGGTGACGGCGCCATCGGGCGGGTCGGGATCAGCCGCGGCCATGCTCGGCAGCAGCAGCAGGATCAGGAGGACGAAGACGGGATGGATGGAGCGCAGATCGGGCATGGACTTCCCCTGTGGGTTCGGACGAGGGCAGGAGCAAGAACCGTGCCCTCCGCGGACCCTTCCCGAGCGAGTGTGGGCGTTACACAGCGCTTACGCAGAGGGGGCGGATGAGGTCTCGAGTAGCGGCTGAGCTACGGAAGGGAGATCTGTGCTGGGCGCCGGCGCGCCAAACTCCCGGGCTCGCGCCTGACCCTCCACGTACGGTGCGCCTCCTGGCCTCGGGGCGGTGGTCGCCCGCTAGCCGCAGGTGCCAGGGAGCTCGGCGTCCAGCCAGGCCGTGCGCTCCATGAGCCAGTCGCGCAGGTAGTCCAGCTCCTCGTCCCAGGTCTCGCCCACGTACCAGTTGGGCTCGATGTGGGTTCCGATGGTGTCCCAGCGCTCGTCCTCGCGGGGCTGCACGGCGGCGACCTCGGCGGCCAGGGTGTCGATGGTGCCCAGCAGGGCCTCGTCGCTCAGGACGTCGAGGCGCAGGGCCTCCCAGCGGCAGCGCAGCGGGTCCTGGAAGCCGGGGTCGGTCAGCAGCTGGGGCCACCAGAAGGGGTACTGGTAGCCGTAGCCGGCGTCGGTGAGGCCATCGATGATCCAGCCGTGGGTGTACTGGCAGTCGCAGTAGTTGACGTTGCCCCAGGCCCGGTCGAAGTCCCACACGGGGCCGGCGTGCAGGCGCCCACCGTCGGCGTCGGCGGCTTTGTGCAGGTAGGCGCTGAGGCGGTAGGCGTCGATGTTCTTGGCCAGCTCGTTCACGATGAAGTGGTCGATGAAGCTGTCGGTGTCGATCCAGGCCGGGTAGCCGGTCTCGGGGTCGGCCCAACCCTCGGCCTGCAGCGTGGCCTCGAGGTCCTCGAACCAGGCCCGCAGGTAGGCGTCCTGGTCGGCGGTGATCTCCTCGGCGCCGGGATCCACCCAGCCGATCAGGCTGCCGGCGCTCGTCTCCCAGTGCTCGTTGCGGGTGTAGTCCACCTTGAGCAGGTAGGCGCCGCTGAGGTCCCCGGCCTCCGTGGTCGGCGCGGGATCGGGAATGTCCAGGCGCAGGTCGCTGCGCTTGACCCGCTCCACCAGCAGGTAGACCCCGCGGTAGTCGTCGTTGAGGACCAGCTCGCAGAAGGCGATCCGGGGCTCGTAGCGCTCGCGGTCCTCGGCGACGCGGGCGGCCACGGTGTAGGCCAGGGCGTTTCGCAGCAGGGTCTTGTCGCTGTAGGGCCCGTGCAGCACCCAGTCGCTCTCGGCGGGCAGGCCCAGCAGTGGGTAGTCCCGGTCGCTGCCAACCTCGTTGCGTGTCTCGAAGCGGTAGCCGGTCTTGTCGTAGCTGGAGGACGAGGTGCCGTGCAGCTCGATGCCGATGGGGCCGTCCCAGCCCCGACCGGCCTCGGCCAGGTCCTCGAGGGTTCCGTCGTGATCCCGGACCTCCGCCAGCCAGGCGTCGATCTTGTCCTCGCCCTCGATCTCCTGCCCGTCGGTGTCCACCACCAGCACCGGCAGGTGCTCGAAGACCAGGTCGCCGACCTGCTCCACGGCGGTGTCCCCGTCGGGTGCGGGCGGCTCGCTGTCCTGGGTGTCCACGGGGGGCTCGCTGTCCTCCACGGGGGGCGGCGCGATGGTGGGCCGCGGGCAGCCCAGCGCGGTGAGCGCCATCAGAGCCAGGGCTGCGGGGGCCGGAGCGTGCATGGGCGGAGTATACTCGGCGGATGCGACACCTCATCACCGCCGCCCTGTTCGCCATCATCCTCCCCTTGCACACCGCCGTGGCCGCCGAGCCGGGCGAGTCCGTGGCCCTGCCGCCCCCGGCGAAGACCGGCGGGATGCCGCTGATGGAGGCCTTGGCCGCCCGGAAGTCCATCCGGGAGTACGCTGACAAACCCATCGACGAGCAGACCCTGTCAGACCTGCTCTGGGCCGCCTGGGGGGTGAGCCGGGACGACGGTCACCGCACCGCGCCCTCGGCCATGAACAACCAGGAGATCGACATCTACGTGGTGCGCGAGGACGGTGCCTGGCTCTACGACGCCACCGCCCACGCCCTGGTGCTGGTCACCGTGCAGGACCTGCGGCGGGACGCCGGGATGCAGCCCTATGTGTGGAAGGCCCCGCTGAACCTGATCTACGTGGCCGACCACGCCCGCATGAAGAACATCCCCGCGGCCCAGCGCGAGCTCTACTCATCCGCCGACCTCGGCTACATCAGCCAGAACGCCTACCTCTTCTGCGCCTCCGCCGGCCTGGCCACCGTGGTCCGTGGCCTGATCAACCGCGACGCGGTGCGCGGCAAGCTTGGCCTGACCGACGACCAGCACGTGCTGCTGGCCCAGACCGTGGGCTGGCCGGTCGAGGGCTAGCCCCCGATCATGGCCTGGCTGATCCGCACCGACGAGCTGCCGCCGTCCTGGCCCGAGCGCTGCGTGGGCTGTGGGGCCGAGGGACCCTCGGGGCGCATCAAGGCCTATGGGGAGCGGCTCAAGGGCAGCATCGGCCTGGCCCACATGTTCGAGCGGCTCTGTGTGCAGCTGCCCTGGTGTGATCGCTGCGCCGGCCGTGCCCGCACCCTGCTGGTCGTGGGGCTGGCGCTGATGATCGGCCCCTGGCCGCTGCTGGTGGCCATGTCCTTCGAGCCCAGCCTGGGGCACCTGGTGGAGGCCGAGACCCTGTTCACCGGGGCGAGCGTGCTGCTGGTGCTGGGCGTGCTGGTGTTGGGGGTGCGCTACATCTACGCCCGCCCGGTGCGCTTCGTGGCCGCGAAGGACGGGATCCGCGCCGTGGTGCTGCGCCACCGCGGGGTGGCCCAGGATCTGGCCCGCCGCAACGGGCTGGTGGCCGAGCGCAGCCTCCGGCCCCGGGGCTGGTAGCGGGCGCGTGTTCTCCTGGTGGTATGCTGCTCTTGCGCTCGGTGGGCCCGAGAGTCCGCCGCGCCCCGGAGCGAACATGGCCCCTCGGACCCCCTCTCTGATCGTTCTCGCGTCGCTGCTCGCCCTGTCCGCCTGCCGCACCGGCGGCGTGGGGAGCGCCCTGGACGCGGACGGTGACGGCCACGACGCCAGTGTCGACTGTGACGACGCGGACGCGGCGGTGCACCCCGACGCGGACGAGATCTGTGACGGCGTGGACAACGACTGTGACGGCTACGCCGACGACGAGGACCCGGACCTGCTCGACGCAGGGACCTGGTACTACGACGCGGACGGCGACGGCTACGGTGTGGACGAGGCCGCCGTGGCGGCCTGTGAGGCCCCCGATGGCTACGCGTCCGAGACCGGCGACTGCGGCCCCGAGGACAGCGACACCTACCCCGGCGCCCCCGAGGACGACTGCACCGATCCCCACGACTACGACTGTGATGGCCAGACCGCATACGACGACGCCGACGGGGACGGCTGGGCCACCTGCGTGGACTGCGACGACGGCGACCCCGAGGTGAACCCCGACGCCACCGAGCTCTGCAACGGCGTGGACGACGACTGCGACGACAGCATCGACGAGGACGACGCGGACGACGCGGCGACCTGGTACCTCGACGGCGACGGCGACGGCTACGGTCTGGACGATGTGACCACTCAGGCCTGCGAGGCCCCCACCGGCTACGCCGCCCTGTCCGGAGACTGCGACGACGCCGACACCGCCTTCAACCCCGGCGCCACCGAGGACGACTGCGCGGACCCGAACGACTACAACTGCGACGGCTCGGTCGGCTACGCCGACGCGGACGGAGACGGCTGGGCCGCCTGCGAGGACTGTGACGACAACAACTCTGCGGCCGCGCCCGACGTCGCCGAGGTCTGTGATGGTGCAGACAACGACTGTGACGGGGTGGCCGATGAGGACGACGCCACCGACGCCGCCACCTGGAACATCGACTACGACGGCGACGGCTACGGGGTCACCGACTACCAGACCCTCGCCTGTGATCAGCCCAGCGGCTATGTCGCGGACGCCACGGACTGCGACGACACCGACGCGTCTGTGAGTCCCGCGGCCAGTGAGTCCTGCAACGGCGTGGACGACGACTGCGACGGCACGGTGGACGAGGACGACGCGGGCGACGCCGCCACCTGGTACCTGGACGCCGACGGTGACGGCTACGGCCTGGACACCGCCACGGACGTGGCCTGCGACCAGCCCTCGGGCTTCGCCGCCACCGGCGGGGACTGCGACGACGGCGACGCCTCTGTGAACCCCGCCGCAGCCGAGGACTGCGATGGCGTCGACAACGACTGTGACGGAGACACCGACGAGGACCCCGAGGGCGAGACCACCTGGTACGAGGACGGCGACGGCGACGGCTACGGGGACGACAGCACCGGCGCCACCAGCTGCGAGTCGCCGGGCAGCGGCCACGTCACCACCGGCGGAGACTGCGACGACACGGACTCGTCCGTGTACCCCGGCGCCGACGAGTACTGTGATGGTGACGACGACGACTGTGACGGCACGGTCGACGAGGACGACGCCGTGGACACCACCACCTGGTACATCGACTACGACAGCGACGGCTACGGCAGCACCGCCTACAGCACCGACGCCTGCGACCAGCCGTCGGGCTACGTGGCCGACGGCACCGACTGCGACGATCTCGACCCCAGCACCTACCCGGGGGCCACCGAGGACAGCGTCGGCATCGACAACAACTGCGACGGCACCATCGACCACCCCGGGCCGGTCGCCGTGGCCAGCTACACCACCGCGGCCCCCTACAGCACCTGCGACGAGGTCGAGCTGGACGGGACCCTGTCCTACGACCCGGACGGGGACCCCATCCTGGACTACGAGTGGACCCTCGAGAGCGCCCCGACCTTGTCTGTGCGCGACAGTGACGACATCCAGGAGACCACCGACGCCGCACCGGTGTTCGTGCCCGACGAGGAGGGCGACTTCACCTTCGGCCTGGTGGTCTCCGACGGGGTGAACGACTCGGAGATGGACACCCTGACCATCAGCGTCAGCTACCGGGGCTACAACAGCGCGCCCACCGCCGACGCCGGCTCGGACAGCAGCTACACCGACACCGTCATCTGCACCACGACCGGCTACGGCTACAGCTGCAGCAAGTGCGCCACGGTGGTGTTCTCGCTGGACGGCTCGGCCTCGAGCGACCCCGACGGCGACGCGCTGGGCTACAGCTGGACCATCACCGCGGGCGACACCTACGCGACGCTGTCCGACGAGGACACCGACTCACCCTCGCTGGTGGTCAGCGACGTCCCGGCCACCTTCGGGACCACGCTCACCGAGACCATCGAGATCGAGCTCGAGATCGAGGACTGCGAAGGGGAGAGCGACACCGACACTGTGTCGGTGGTGTTCGAGTGTGTCGGCGCCTGAGGGCTACTCGGCCGGTTCCGTCTCGCCCCCGCCTGCGCCGATCCGCACCATGGGTGGGTGAGCGAACAGGTCCAGGGTGCCGTGGTCGATGTCGGTGCCCACCAGCAGGCGGTAGCTCACCGTCTCGCCGCTCCAGTCGGGGGCGGCGGGGAAGAACTGGCTGCCGATGATGCCGACCGCCACATCGCCGATGCCGTGGCCGCCGGTGCGTCGTGTGTCATGGCGGACGGGGTCGCCCCAGAGCGTGCCCAGGGGGGCCAGCAGGGCCGTGTCGTCCACGGTGCGCAGGGGGGCGAAGGCCAGCGAGCTGCGATCTGTGACCCGGTGGGCGACCTGGATGTCGGTGCCGTCTGCGCAGTGCAGCTCCACCCAGCCGTCCACGGCCTGGCCGTTCCAGGTCCACTGGTCGGGGCGCACCGCGCGGGTCTGTGTGACGCCGCCGAAGGTCCGCCAGCTGAGGGTCTCAGCGGGTCCGTCACATGACACAGGGCTCAGCGCGACGCTCTCGGCGTCCTCCGGGGTGGTGGCTTCGCCCATGGCGCCTGAGACCTTGACGACGGTGCCCCCGAGACCTTCGTAGGCGTAGCTGCTGCGGTAGAGCTGACCGTCCCCGTCACACAAGGCCAGGTCCCAGCCGTGGTTGACGGTGGCGACGGCGCCGCGGGTGTCCACGAAGGGATCGCCGACCTCGCCGACCACGGCGTCGCTGCGCTCCCCGGCGCACTCGGTGAAGGCCAGGGCCCAGGGCGGGTCCTCGAGGTCGTCTACGGTCGCACCGCCGATCAGCGGGTCCGTCTCGGTGTCGTAGGTCCAGGTCAGCGCGCGCTGCTCCCAGGGCTCGAGCTCGACAACGAGCGCGACCTGGAAGGTGGTGCGCTCGTCGGTCTTCTCGAACAGGGACTCCACGATGGGGAGCTCGTCGCCCTGCTCGTCGTAGACGTGCAGGCCGTTCATGCCCGCCCAGTTCGCCGTGGGGATGCGCAGCTGGAACTCCACCAGGGCGGCGCCGCTGGCGTCCCTGGTGTTGATCACCTGGATGACCCCCGGGTCCACCGGGTTGCCCTGGGCCGCGGTCTGGAGGGCCTCGGTGGCGGTGGTGTTGGCCTCGGTCACCCAGTCACGGGCCGCCTGGATGCGATCCTCGTGCAGGGTTGGGGCGGCCAGGCCGAAGTGGGTGGTGGACAGGGCCAGCAGGCGCGGCTCGAGGGCCGCGTCCAGCAGGGCGCGGACCTCGCCGGCGTCCCCCGCGATGATCTCGGCCCGGACGGCGGTCTCCCTCGCGGCGATGACACCCGAGGCGATCTCCTGGTTGAACTGCTTCTCGGCCCAGCTCTGCCAGCCGTCGCCGGTGCCGTCGGCCATGTCCATGGGGGCGTCGTACTCCGCCACCGGCTCGTGGCCGTCGAGGTAGTCCTGGATGGTGGTGAACTCGACGAAGTCCAGCTCCATGGCGGCGTCGAGCTCCTGATCGAAGACCTCCCAGCTCTCGGCGTCGGCGTCGAAGTGGATCACCAGCAGCTGGTCGCCGCTCTGTGACTCGTGGATCTGCTGGGCCCAGCCCGCCAGGCCGCCGTGATCGATGAGATCGCCGTGGTGGTAGACCGGCACCAGGGTCATGTCCGCGCCGTCGGCTGTGATGGTGCTGGGGGCGTACCAGGCCTCGGCGGGGAGCTGCAGCTCCTGGCGCAGGGCTGTGAAGGGCGTGCCCGAGTAGAACAGGGTGATCCATTCCACGCCCAGGTCCCGATACCAGGCGATGTGCTCAGGTGTGAACATGCACTCCTGGGGCTGCACACCGGGGTCGTACTCGCCGAAGGCCGCCAGCAGGGAGTCCTGGGCCCAGGCGATGGAGGCGTCGAACTCCTCGCGGGTCTGGGCCGACACGGCGCCGTTGTTCCAGGACATCAGGCGCACTCCGTCCTGGCCCGAGGCCACCCGCGCCTGGAGGCGCTCGAGCACGTCGGCGCCGTCGGTGGCCATCCAGCCGTCCAGGGAGAAGTAGTTCTCGATGTCCCAGTCGCCGTGGACCTCGGGCCGTGCGTCCAGCCAGTCCAGCTCGGCCCGCATCACGTCCAGGTCGATGCCGTAGCCGTCCTCGTCGTTCGAGTCGCCCCGGTAGGAGTGGTAGAGGTTCACGTGGAAGCTCAGGGCGATGTGCACCGTGGCGCCGCCGGGTTCGGGGGCCGGCTCGCCCTCGCCCTCGGTGAGCTCGAACAGGGTGCCGTCCTCGGCCAGGGACCACGAGCCCTCGAGGCCCACCATGGGGCCGGCCTCGACCGCGGTCCAGATCTCGCCCTCGAGGCGCCAGGGGCCCCGGGTGGCGGAGATCACGCTCACGCCGCCCTCGTCCACAGCCACGCCCACCGCGTCTCCCGGGCCCCCGTGGGCGGCCCAGGCGTCGCCGGTCCACTCGAACAGGCCGCCGTCCATGGCCGCGATCCAGGGGGTGCCGTCGGCGGCCAGGTCCACCGCGGCCGGGTAGCGGAAGCTGATCTCGGGGTCTCCGTCGTCCCAGCTGGCGCCGCCGTCGTCCGAGACGAAGACGTGCCCGGTGAGCAGGTCCTGGTAGTCCGAGGGCAGGATGCCCGCGGGACGGAACGCCGTGGCCACCACCGTCTCCCCTCGAACGGCCACGTCGGTGAAGATCAGGTTGAAGCCGCTGTCGATGGGCACTTGGCTCCAGCTCTCCCCGGCGTCGTCGCTGTGGAAGACGCCGCCCGTGGCCGCGATCCATGCCTCGCCCGGCGCGTCGGGGTCGGCGGCGAAGCCGAAGGGGACCGTGAGCGCGCGATCGGAGACCATGCTCAGCAGGCTGGAGCTGGGGGGGCTGGCCACCGCCTGCCACGCCCCACCGCTGTGGCGGTAGAGCCCGCGGCCGTCGACCTCGGCCAGGGTGATGGGGTCATCACCGGGGATCACACCCAGGAAGCGCACGGCGCCGCTGGGCAGGCCCTCGAGGGTCTGGGGCTCGCCGCCCGCCTCGGAGCGCATCACGCCGTCGGCCCCTGCCACCACCAGGCTGTCACCGTCGGCGGCGAAGGCTGTGGTCGATGTGCTCACCACCGCGCGGGTGTCCCAGCCTTGGGCGCTCGCCGGGGTCGCCGAGTCGTCGCTCTGGTTGCAGCGGTCGCAGCCGGTGACGGCCAGGATCAGCAGGGGCGTGAGGCGGTGCAGCGGTCGCATGGAGCTCTCCGTTGGGTCGCGGTCTCGAACCTGGATAACTCTCGAGCACAAACCCTCGAAGAAAACCCGCGCTCGCGCGTCCAAGCGCCGCCCACACAGCTCCGGAGACCCCGTGCGCCCACTGTCCATCGCCGCCGCCCTCCTGCTCCTGCTCCCCGGCTGCCACGCCAAGTTCAAGAAGCACGCCTCCAGCCTCGGCGAGGTCCGCGTGCAGACCGTGCTGACCGGCGGCCCCTACGTGAACCTCGGCAAGATGCACACCCACAGCGACGACCCGGCGCTGCTGCAGGTCGCGGCCGCGGTGGTCAACACCGTGCAGGTGGTCAACGAGATCGACCAGACCCAGCGCATCTACGACGCGGTGCACGTCTCCGAGGTCAACCGCGCCCTCGAGACCGGCCTGGCCCAGACCCTGCAGGACGGCCCCCCCTTCGCCTACACCGACGCCGGTGACGCCCCGGCCCTGCTGCAGGTGGAGGTCCAGTCCTACGGCCTGAACGTGCCCTGGCTCGGCGCCCCCGGCGAGTTCACCTACAGCCTGCGGCTGCGCATCTACGACAGCACCGGCGACCGGGTCTACAACGCCTGGCACACCTGCGAGGCGGGCGCCGGCACCCCGAGCGCCCCCGAGGTGGTCCTGTCCGTGGTCAACAACGTGCGCCAGCTCAACGAGATGAGCAACGCCGACATCCACGCCGCCTTCGAGACCATCGCCTTCTGGTGTGGTCAGGAGGTGGTGCTGAAGATGCGGCGGCACGCCTCGTAGGGGGCGTGCCGTTCGGACGAGGCCGCTAGCCCGCGTCCTTGTAGCGGATGGTGATCTCGAACAGCTCGCCGCACTCGCCGTTGTCGGTGCCCCAGGGCTGTGTCTCGTGGGTGCGGACCTCGAAGTTGGGGTGGCCGAGGTGGTCGAGGATCTTTTTGGCGATGCCGCCGTCGAACTCCTGGCACCAGATGACGATCTCGTCTTCCATGCCCAGGGTGTCGCGGCCCTGCTCGCAGTCCACGATCATGCCGAGGTCTTCCATCTTCTTGCATTCGGAGACGGGGCCGTTGACCATCCAGATCTGGCGGCCCTTGAGGTCGGACAGCTCGAAGAACTTGGCCTCGACGTCACCACCGGCGGCCTCGTACTCCTCCCAGCCCTCGTCCCAGCCCTCTTCGAAGCCTTCGGAGAAGTCCTGGCTCGAGCCGAAGGCGAGGAAGGTGAACACGCACAGCGCGGCGACGGAGGCGAGGTTTCGCTTCATGGTGGCTCCTTGCGGGGCGGAAGGTGGGATGAACCCCCC
>CAYZVO010000103.1:0-30253 GCA_964481655.1 uncultured Enterobacterales bacterium
AAAGTGTCAACCATGTGCCCGGTCCAGAGTGTCAATCATGTGCCCGGTCTGGACCCGTATCCGGACGCTTCCTGCAGCTCTCGCCACAGCCAGCAACGAACGTCATGACACAGCAACCCATCAGCCAAGACCGCATCGTTCCCTCCCTCGTCAACCCGCGCCGGGCTCGCCAGACTATACCACGGGCCTCGACCCCCTACTCAACCACCACCACGGGGATGCCTCCCTCACCACAGATCCACAGCGGGACCTCGGCCACATCCTCGCTGAGGGCCACCCGGCACGCGGCGGGCTGGGATCCGAACCCGACCTCGTAGAACGAGGGGCTGTGGACGATGGTGCAGAGGCGCTGGCCCGCGGCCAGCGGCGAGGCCCCGGGCTCGACGACCTCGACGAACACCGTCCAGCGCCCCTCGGGGGGCAGGTCGAGCACCACGCAGCCCGCCGCGAGGCCGATGGCGCTGTCCAGCAGCCGCGCCTCGAACGCGGCCTCCGGCCCCTCCCAGTCCCGCACGTCGCCCCGGCTCACCGTCTCGTAGAGGGGGGCGACGGCCGTGACGCGGGGGGCGCAGCCCACGCAGAGCAGCGCGAGGGCGAGGACGACGGGACGCTGCATGGTCACCTCGACACCACCAGACACCAGAACCGCGTCACCACCGGCCCAGGCCCATCTCGGGTGACGGGGACCCAGCGCAGGCCCTCGACGGGCTCGGGGGTGGTGAGGGTGCCGGAGGTCCAGGCCCGGGAGGCGAGGCTCGGGTCCAGGCAGCGCAGGGCCTCGAAGCTACCGCGGGACAACCAGCGGGCGCCGAGATCGAAGCCCAGCAGCTCGGCCATGGGGATCAGCTCCACCTCGAGGCCCAGGCCGGAGGCCACCGCCGCCAGCTCTCCGAAGTGGATGCTGACCTCGGGGTGGTCCAGCTGGGAGGTCTCTACAGGGAGCTCATCGGGGCCGCCGAACTCGCTGACATAGGCGAGCCCGCCGGGGGCCAGCACCCGGGCGAGACCCTCGAGCAGACGCCAGGCGCCGAGGTTGTAGAGGCGCTCGCCGCTGGGCGGCTGGAGCCCGTAGCGGGCCACCCGCAGGGCCACGGCGTGCTGGGGGGTGCCCGGCGCGGGGGCAGATCCGTCCCAGGGCGCGGCGCTCAGATCCGCGATGACCTCGTTGCAGAGGACCCGATCGACCGAGGCATCCCGCAGGGGCAGGGCGCAGGCGTCGGCCCGCAGGGCCCGGGTGTCGGGCTGGCGCCGGGCCTGGTGGGCGAGCAGCGCCGGAGAGGCATCGAGCCTCAGGTGGAGCGCAGGAACATCGGGGCCAGCGGACTCCCGCCAGGCCGCGCCCAGCTCGCCGCTGCCGGGGCCGATCTCGAGCAGGGTGCCGCGGCAGGGTCCACCCCGGGCGTGCAGGGCGGTGTACAAGCGCGCGCCGAAGGGCTCACCCCCGAGGGCTGGGTGGGGGGCGGCGAAGCTGTGGGCCACGGTGGTCTCGCCCCGGTCGAAGTGGCTGTCCGCGTCGTCGATGGCCCCGTGCCAGCCGGACAGCTCGGTCTGCCCGTGGGCGCCGCGCAGGGCCCCCTCGCCGTGCCCCCGGGGCCGGGGCGGCGCGTGCAGCCGGGCCAGGCCGGGGTCGCCGGGGCGGGGGGGCCGGGGCCGCAGCTCCAGGGCCTGGACCTCGAGCGCCGCGATCCGGCGCACGAACCCCATGGCCCCCTCCACGCTCACCCCGACCTGCGACGCGGCCTGGGCCAGCGTGCGCGCGTCGTTGAACGCACACCACAGCGCCAGCTCATCTGGCGCGAGGGCCAGCGCTCGGTAGGGAAAGCCCCCGGCGCCGCGCTCGAGGGGCCGGGGCACCCACAGGGCCGGCCGGGCGGGCAGCAGCAGCACCCGCGGGGAGCGGCAGGGGATCAGGCGGCCGCAGTCGGGGGGCTCGTCGGCGAGCATCCCCTCGCGCCACAGGCGGACCTGCAGCCCAGCGGGCACGTCCTCGAGGACGGCGCCGTCCAGCTCCACACCCCGGCCGGTCTCTCCCTGCCAGAGCATGACCCGCCCGGGGCCCCAGGGCACGCAGCGGACGGCGGGGTGGAGCTGCACGGGTCAGCCGATGATGAAACCGTGCTTGCCCAGGGCGTAGATGCCCTGCAGGGCCTTCTTGTGCTCGGGGCAGCGCTCCATGAGCTGGTTCATGAGCAGCACGCGCTCCATGTAGGCGGCCTCGCCCACCTCGAGGCGCTGCTGGACCTGGCGCTGGGCGGCGTCGATGGCGGCGTCGCTGGGGGGCAGGGCCCACTGACCATCGGGCTGCTTCAGTTCGGTGAGCAGGCGATCGCTGTGGCTGTCCCAGTCGGCGCGGGCGCCGGTGAGCTCGGCGGCCCACTCGGGGGTGCACTGGCGCTCGGTGGCGTCGACGAGGGCGAGCCCCACCTCCAGGTAGGCCACGCGGGCGTTGTTGATGCGGACGAGCAGATCGGTGACGCGGGCGTCTTCGGGGGTGGGGGCCTCGGTGGCGGCCGCCGTCCCGTGCTCGGGCTCGGCGGCGAGCACCGCGCCGATGAGCAGCACCGCGATCACCGCGGGATCTCCTCGCCATCCGTCCCGAACAGCGCCCCGGGGTCCCCCAGGATCTCGGCCACTCGGCCCAGCAGGCGGCCGGCCAGGATGCCGTCGACCGTGCGGTGGTCGAAGGCCAGCATCAGGGGCAGGCAGGGACGCACGGTCACCTCGCCATCCACCGAGCGCACCTCGTCCTGGACCATGGCCACGCCCCACACGGTGGAGAGGCTCAGCCCGCGGGCGGGCAGCGACAGGGACAGGCCCCGGGCCAGCACGCCGGGCGCCGATCCGATGGCCGGGCCGGGGTTGGACAGGGTGGTGGTGGCCGGCGCCTGGCTCCAGAAGATGGAGGCTGGGACGCGGTGGCTGAGGGACCCGGACAGGGTGTCGAAGAGGCGCCGCACCACGCCCATGGGCAGGCCCTCGGCCACCGACCAGATGAGGTCCACCATGGGGGTCGCCGACGCGCCGCTGCGCTCACCGCCGACCACGCGGGTGGCCCGTTCGGCGAGCTGACGCAGGCTCAGGGTCTCCACCTCGCCGATGACCGCCATGGACAGCTCACCGCGGCTCTCTCCAGCGTGGCCGGTGAGGCTGACGGGCATGGCGATGCCCACGTGCTCGGGGATGAACACCCGCCAGCCCACCACCCTGGCGTTGGCCATGGGGTGCTCGGTCAGGGTGCGGGCGATGGCCGCTGCCAACAGGTGGTTGAGGGTGACCTTGGTGCCACCGCTGGCGTTCAGGGCCTCGAGGTAGGCCAGGGCAGCGCCCGCGTCGATGGACACCGTCGCGTTCTGGTGGGCGCCTTGAGGTGGCCCGAACCACCACACCAGCGCCCGCCGGGTGGCGTTGAGCCGCTTCGGCCGACCGAGCCCGGGCCAGCGCACCCTAGCCCTCGAGGATGGCGTTCTGGGCCTTGGCGATGTCTCCGATGCCCGCCGCGGCCAGGTCCACCAGCGCGTCGAGCTGACCGCGCCCGAAGGTCAAGCCCTCGGCGGTGCCCTGGACCTCCACGAAGCCCCCGGCGTGGGTCATCACCACGTTCATGTCCACGTCCGCCCGCGCATCCTCGTCGTAGGCCAGATCGAGCATCGGGCCGCCGTCGACCAGACCCACGGAGACCGCGGCCACGCCGCCGAGCAACGGCAGCGCGTCGAGCTGGCCGGCATCCACCAGGGCCTGCAGGGCGCGCACCAGGGCGATGTAGGCGGCGTTGATGCTGGCGCAGCGGGTGCCGCCGTCGGCCTGCAGCACGTCGCAATCGACCATGATCTGGCGGCGACCCAAGGCGCGCATGTCGACCACGGAGCGCAGGGAGCGCGCGATGAGGCGCTGGATCTCCGCGGTGCGGCCCTTCATGTCCGAGCGGCCCTCGCGGAAGCTGCGGGTGTTGGTGGCCCGGGGCAGCATCCGGTACTCGGCGGTGACCCAGCCCTTGCCGGAGTCCCGGCGCCAGCGCGGCACGTCGGGGGTGACCGACGCGGTGCAGTAGATCCGGGTGTTGCCCATGGCGAACAGGCAGCTGCCCTCGGCGTGCAGGTTGACGTCGAGCTGGCACTCGATGGGGCGCAGCTGGTCGTCGGTGCGGCGGTCGATACGCATCAGTCCTCCTGATTCGGGCGCAGGATCACGGTGCGGCCCTGGGTGGCCTCGGCCTCGATGAGCAAGGCGCGCAGGGCGGGCCAGTGCTCGGGGGCCACGACAGGCGCGGTGAGCTCGAGCCCTGCCGCGATGGTCAGCGTGCCGGCGTCGGCATCGTGGACCACAGAGCGTTCGTACCGACCGACGGCGTTGTCGATCTCCACCGGGGCGGGCTGGGCCGCCAGCTCCCAGCCGGCGGGCAGGGTCAGCTCGACCACCACCATCTCGAGGCCCGGACCCGACAGCTCGATGGGCAGGCTGCGCTCGGCGCGCCAGCTCTGCAGAGCCGCGCCGCTCACCGCGCCGGGGACCCGGGGCAGCTCGACGGTGACCAGACCGCTGGCCGGCGCCTCGAAGCTGCCGCCCTCGAAGTCCGCGCCCAGGGAGAGGTAGCCGGGGGTCTTCAGGGCCACGACGGCCTCGTGCTCGCCCCCACCGAAGACGCCAGCCAGGCCACCGGCGACACCGGCGCTGCTGTCGGCGCTGCGGTCGTAGCCGGCGACGGGGCTGTACAGCCCGGCCAGATCCAGCTCGGCCCGGCCGCTGGCGCTCAGGCCCTCGTCCGCGGGGGCCAGGGTGACCTGGGCGCGGAGCCGCGCGTGGTTGTGATCGGCGTCCAGCTCGCGCATCACGGTGGGCTGCTCGGACTCACCGTCGAGCACCAGCACCGGCTTGCCGGCCAGGTGGCTGCCGTTGTGGGCGGCCTGGGAGGCGGTGGGGTCGAGCCAGACGGGGAAGTGACCAGAGGCCACCCGCACCCAGACCTGGTCGAAGGGCACCGGCGAGGGCACATCGGGCAGCCACGCGCGGCTGGGCGAGGCCAGGGCCACGTGGGCCTCGAAGCCCGCGGCCCGCAGCATGGCCACCAGCAGCACGGCCTTGTCCAGGGGATGACCGATGCTCGAGCTCAGCACCTCGGGGGCGGAGCGGGTGGCGTAGCCGAAGTCCAGGGGCGACCAGTCGATGCTGCGCACGCCGTCGACCACGAAGCTGTGGATGCGGGCGATGCGCTCGGCGTCGGTGAGGGAGCCATCCAGGATCTCGTCGGTCTTGGACAGCACGTAGCCGTCGGCCAGGGCCGAGGGTTCGACCTGGGCCTCGAGGTAGCCGCGGGTGGACTTCCAGCTGGAGGAGCTGGACCAGACCAGCGTGGGCACGCCCAGCTCGCCGTGGTTCTCGTGGGTGTTCAGGCCGGGCACGGCCAGGTCCTGGAAGACCAGCCGGGTGAGCCCGTCGCGGGTGCTCTGCTCGGGCTGGGCCGCGCCGTGGAGCACGCCCCAGTGCAGGGCGCCGTCGGCCGGCGCCTCGAGGATCACCCTCGAGCTCTGGATGGGGATGTAGTCGGCCAGGGGGTAGGCGCCCCAGGAGGGCATGCCCAGCGCGCCGCGGTCGGCGATGGTGTAGTGCAGCAGGCTGGTGGAGCCGTGCTCCACGCCCACGTGGGCGACGGTCAGCTGGCGCATGTGGGCGTAGGGCACCGCCCACTGCAGCGCGGCGGCGGTGTTGGGCACGAAGCTGTTGTCCAGGGCCTGCACCTCGGTCCCATCGACCATCCAGGTGACCGCCTGCTGCACCGACAGGGTGGAGCGGGCGTCGTTCCAGTCGATGCGCGGATCGAGCATGTCGTTGCGCATGGGGTTGCCGGTGAACGGCTTGAGGGCTTCCTCGACCTCGCGGGTGATCTTGCCGGAGGCGTCCAGGGTGACCGTGAGGTGGCGGCGGACCCAGAGCCCGTCGTCATCGGGCCAGGTCTCGGTGCCCGAGGCGGCGGTCACGTCGTTGGGCACGGCGGCGAGGGAGGGGGCCGAGAGGGCCAGCAGGGCGAGGCTGATGATGGCGCGACGCATGGCTACCTCCTCTCCAGCACGATGGTGTCGTCAGGGAGCTCGGTGGCCGCCTCGACGACCTCGGAGAAGTCGCCGTACTGGTCGGCGGGGATGAAGCGGCGCTTCACCCGCAGGTCCTGGGTGTAGGTGATCTTGCGGCCACGGCGCACCGAGCTGGACTGCAGCGACGCGATGCCGTGGTCGATGCTCACGTCGGCGGGCAGGTGGGCCACGGTGTAGCCGGCGGGCAGGGTCAGGGTCTCGACCACGTCGCGCATGCGCGGGGCCCAGATGAGCAGGCCCTGGGTGCGCTCACCGCCGCCGCCCAGGCCCAGGTAGGGGGCGATGCGGCTGGTGGTCACCAGGTGGGCCGCGGTGGGCTGGGCGAAGACCAGGCCGTTGTCGGTGACCACGGCGTAGCCGGGCACCCGGAAGCTGGCGGTGTAGGCGATGGGGGTCTCGACGTCCTGGATGTCGGCGTAGTCGATGGCGACGGGGTCGACCTCGACGTTGGGCCCCAGCGCACCGAGCACCTCCTCGAACCAGGCCTGGCGGTCGCGGGCGGTGGTGTAGTGCACCATCTCGCGGCGCAGGCGCTGCTCGGCGTAGCCCAGCCCGGAGAAGGTGACCGTGCCGGTCAGGGTGCCGTCGGCGTCGATGGCGGTGTCGGCCCGGACCACCAGCTTGTTGTCTTCGGGGGGGAAGGCCTCGGTGATCATCAGCTCTTCGCCTTCCGGGGTGCCGATGACGAAGTGCTGCTCACCTTCCGCGGAGGACCAGTTCTCGGGGCTGTAGGTGACCCAGGTGGGGTCGAGCATCTGCCAGTCGCCGTTGTTGCCCCGCAGCGCCACGACGCAGTGGTTGAACTGATCGGCGGGGACCCGCTCGACCCGGGAGCCGGCCATGGTCATCGCCGGGTGCACGTCGTACCCGGCAGCCCGCAGCATGGCGATGGCGATGCCGGCCTTGTCCTTGCAGACGCCGGAGCGGTCGTTGAAGATCATCTCGGCGGTGTGGAGGGTGTAGCCCTCGCCCGCGCCCATGGAGATGCCCGAGTAGCGGATCTCGTTGGCGGCCCAGTGGTTGATGGCCCGGATCTTCTCCTCGTCGGTCTCGAGGTCGGCGATGATCGACTGGACCATCGCCTCGATGGCCGGGGTGGCCTGGAACTGATCCTCGTTCACCTCGGCGAACCAGCGGGACTTGGCGCCCCAGTCGGGCACGGTGGCCATGACCACCTTGGGCTCGGTGTCCGGGTACTCCTCGGCGTAGCGCCCGTCGGCGTGGTAGGCCGGCACGTCGGTGCGCCAGAAGCTGTAGATGTTGTGGGCCTCGTCGAAGCGCACGTAGGCCTGGACCTCACCGTTGTGGATCTCGTACTGCAGCGGCTTGTCGCGCGGGGTGCGCACCGTGTAGTGGCGCTGCTTCACCGGCTGATGATCGTGGAAGTAGACGATGTCGTAGAAGTGGCCGCGCATGGGCGGGATGTACCGGGCGTCCTCGTCCTCGGCGGGGGCCGCGGGGACGGGCTGAGCGGCCTGCTGGACGGCCTCGACCACCTGCTGGGGAGCGGCGGGGGGCGGAGCTGGCGTGGGGGCGGGCTCGGGCTCAGGCGCGGGCTCCGTGGGCGTGTCCGTGGTGCCCACCGGACCCCAGGGGCTGTCCTGCTCACCCAGGTAGGCGATGAGGAAGCCCTTCATGTACGACTTGACCTCGACCGCATCGCCCGGCTGCAGCCGGGGGACAGGCAGCAGCTTCATCTGGGCGCCCCAGTAGATGGCCCACTGCGGCTGCGGCAGATCGACGCCGGAGGTGTCGAGCACCTCGACGGTGCCGTCGGCGCGGATGACGCGCAGGGACTCCACGACCACCACGTTCGAGGCCGGATCGAAGTCAAGGCGCAGGCGCGCGAGCTGGGCGGCGCCCTGCTCGGAGAGGCACTTGATGACCTCCCAGGTGCGGATGTGGGACAGGCCGGAGTCTTCGACCGTGACGTCGGTGCGCTTGAGCACGGTGAGCTTGTCGGCGCCGTCGTTGGCGTCCTGGTCGCCAACGGCCTCGATGAGATCGCGCAGGGCGGCATCGTCGACCGGAGCAGCGGGCTCCTGGGCGAAGGCCGGGCCCGCGACGATGGCCAGCAGCAAGGCTGCCACCAGGCCACAGAGCCAGTGGAGGAGGGGAGGCATTCTCATGGGCGACTCCAACGATGCGCGAGAGCGGGGGGTTGTCCCGGTGGGAGCGGCCCCCTAACCCGCCCGTCGGGCGTCTTCTGGTAGAATGCCCGACCGACCCCGCCCGGAGACGCGCCATGTCCAGCTCCACCTTTCTCGCCCACTGCCTCGTGCTCCTGTCCCTCACCGCCTGCGGCGACAAGGACGACACCGGGCCCGACGGCTACACCTGCGGCGAAGGCACCCACCCCGAGAACGGCGAGTGCGTGCCCGACACAGGCCTGCCCGACTGCGGCTGCGACACCGGCGCGCCGGACTGCGAAGACCTGGACGGCGACGGCTGGCCCCGCTCGGACGGCGACTGCGACGACGCGGACCCCGAGGTCAACCCCGGCCAGACCGAGGTCTGCAACGGCAAGGACGACGACTGCGACGGCTACATCGACAACAACGCCGCGGACGGCTCCGACTGGTACCCCGACGGCGACGGCGATGGCTGGGGCGACCCCGACGGCAAGCCGGTCGAAGGCTGCAGCGCCCCCGCCGGCTACGTGGCCGACAACACCGACTGCGACGACGACGACGACACCACCTACCCCGGCGCCGAGGACGTCTGGTACGACGGCGCGGACAGCGACTGCGGCGGCAACGACGACTACGACCAGGACGGCGACGGCTACGGCTACGACGAGTACGGCGGCGACGACTGCGACGACGAGAGCACCGACGTCGGCCCGCACATGGAAGAGATCTGCGACGACGGCCTGGACAACAACTGCGACGGCAGCAACAACGGCTGCGGCATCGAGGGCACCGTGTCCCTGACCGACGCCCAGGCCATCTACCAGGGCGCGGCCGCCGGCGACTACGCGGGCGCCGCCGTGGCGGGCGCCGGCGACGTCAACGCCGACGGCTACGACGATGTCCTGATCGGCGCCCCCCGCGCCGACACCAACGGCTCCAACGCCGGCGACGCCTACCTGCTGCTGGGCCCCCTGTCCGGCACCGCCGACCTGAGCGCCGCCGACGCCGTGCTCTCCGGCCTGGCCACCAGCGACCTGGCGGGCACCGCCGTAGCCGGCCTGCCCGACTGGAACAGCGACGGCTACGACGAGATCGTCATCGGCTCCTACGGCGACGACAGCGGGGCCTCCGGCGCCGGCGCCGCCTACATCTTCGAGGGCCCGGTGGTCTCCGGCACCCTGAGCGACGCCCAGGCCGTGATCCTGGGCGACGCCGAGAACGACAGCCTGGGCTACGCGCTGGCCAGCGCTGGCGATGTCAACGCCGACGCGGTGCCCGATCTCATCGTCGGCGCCTACCTGGCCGACACCGGCGGCTCGAACGCCGGCGACGCCTACCTCTTCACCGGCCCCATCAGCGGCACCGTGGACCCCAGCAGCGCCACCGCCACCTTCTACGGCTTCACCGAGGGTGACACCGCAGGCTGGTCCGTGTCCGGCGCGGGCGACACCAACGGCGACTCCCTGGCCGACGTCATCGTGGGTGCGCCGGCCAACGACGGCACAGGCACCGACGCGGGCATGGCCGCCCTGTTCCTGGGCTCCCCCGCCGGCTCGGTGGCCCTGAGCGCCGCGGACGCCACCTTCTCGGGTGTGACCGCGGGCGACTACGCCGGCTACGCGGTGGCCGGCGCGGGCGACGTCAACGGCGACGGCTACGACGACGTGGTGATCGGAGCCTACGGCGCCGACGACGGCACCAGCGGCGGCGGCGCGGCCTACATCCTCTGGGGCCCCCTGATGGGCTCGAAGTCCCTGGGCGACGCCGAGACCATCGTGCTGGGCGACTCCGCCAGCGGCCGCCTGGGCATCTCCGTGGCCTCGGCCGGCGACATCGACAACGACGGCCAGGCCGACGTGCTGCTGGGCGCCGACCGCTACTACGGCGGCGTGGGCGCGGCCTACCTGGTGCTCGGCTACAGCCTGGGCAGCTTCGACGCGAGCAGCGCCAACGCCATGCTCGAGGGCCAGACCTACTACGACTGGGCTGGTGCCTCGGTGGCCGGCGCGGGCGACACCAACGCCGACGGCCGCGGCGACATCATCGTGGGCGCCTGGGGCAACGACACCATGGGCACCGACGCGGGTGCGGCGTACCTGTTCGAGGGGCACGGCATCTAGGCGGGGTCCCGCCACCGTCACCCCGGGGGTCGGTGGCCTGCCCACGAGGCGCGCTGGCGGGGCAGCGTTCCGGCCTGCCGGTCGGGCCGGGCTTCCGCGGCGCGCCCTGATCGGCCCTCGAGGGCGAGGTGAACGTCGGTGGCGCCGGAGACACCGCTGCAGCCCTGGCCCTGGCGCGGCCTCCACTCGCCGGCGAGGACGGTGGCTGGGCGCTGCGCTCCAACCCTGTAGCTCTGCAACCCTGGAGCCTGGAGCCCGGAGCCTGGTTCCTGGAGCCCGCCGCTACCGCTCCAGCTGCGGCGCGATCCTGTCCGCCAGGGCCTCGGCGGCGAGGTAGTGGCCCAGGAAGTTGGGGTGGGTGGTGTCCTCGTACATGTGGGGCTGGATGTTCTTGCCCAGGCCCAGCATGCGGGCGTCCATGCCCCGCAGCAGGCCGGCGGCCTCGGGCTCGATCTGCCAGCGCGCCAGGGCCGCGTCCAGCTCGGCGAAGACGGGGTCGCCGCGGTAGCGCAGCAGGTCGTCCACCGGGCCGCCCAGCATGCGGGGGGTGAGGTCGGTGGTGGGGATGGCGTGCTGCTCGGTGAGCTCGAGGAAGCGGGAGTAGGTCCACTCCTCGGTACGGGCCCAGCGGGCGCGGGGGGTCAGGGTCGGGAAGATCACCAGCTCGAAGGGCACCCCGGCCCCCTCGCTCAGGGCCTGCATCTCGACCAGCGCAGCCGCCACCGCCGCCTCGTGCTCGGCGTCCCCCACGCCCTGCATGCTGCGGCTGGCGGTGTGCAGCTTCACCAGCCGGGCCAGGGCGGAGTGCTCGAAGAGGAACAGGCCGATGGGCCCCATGCCCCCGGTGTTGGCCCGCAGCCAGTGCAGCTGACCGTCGTGCTCGAAGAGGATGGGGGTGATGCCGAAGTCGTTGAGGCAGACCTGCAGCACCACGAGGTCGGGGTCGAAGCCCAAGGCGCGGTGCCGCAGCAGCTCGAGCTCGTTGAGCACCGAGTAGCCGGTGACCCCCATGTTCCAGACCTCGACCGGCGCCCCGAGGCGCTGGGCGAGCAGGAGCTCGAGCATGTCCACATAGGCCCGCTGCTCGGTGATGGAGTCGCCCAGCACCAACACCCTGAGGGTGCCGGGGGGCTTGGCGGCGGGGTGCTCGAGGTCCTTGAAGCCCAGGCTGTTGGCGCCGCAGGCCCCGGGCAGCAGCTCGTAGCCCATGTGGGGGGCCGGCCGGACGCAGTCGCCCCGCCCACCCTGGCTGCCCAGCAGGCCCTGCTGGCTCACCAGGGGATCGTAGGCGCCCAGGCGCACCCCGCCCTCGACCAGCAGCAGGCCCAGCAGCACGCCCACCAGGACGAGCCCCATCCGCGCGGCCAGCCGGCGCACCCTCACCCCGCCGTGTTCCGGGCCTGGAGATCCTCCAGGGCGTGGGCGGGATCGAGGTAGTCCCGCAGCTTGCGCTCGACGTAGTCCCGGCCGATGGAGCGGGCGAAGAAGGGCACCTCCACCTCGACCTCCACCCGCCCGGGGGAGACGGCGAAGGTCGCGTCGAAGCGGATGCCCTTGGTCTTGCCCCGGATGCGGTAGCGGTCAGCCTGCCAGGCCCCGCGCATCGCGTAGCGGGTGGACCAGTAGTCGGTCAGGGCCTGCACGCGCGCGCGCGCCTCGTCGTCCGAGAAGCCGTGCGGGTGGGCGATCTGCATGGGGCACCTGGGGAGGGGCCCATCATAGCGCGGCGGGGCTCACTCCTCGCCCAGGCTGGCGAAGCGGGCCGCGGCCGGGGAGTCCAGCTCGTCGACCCGGATGACGTTTGCGTCGGGCTCGTAGCCGATGGAGGGGGGCGCGGGGCCGAGGGAGGGGGTGCCGGTGCCCAGGATGCCCCCGAAGTTCTCGGGCGTGGACTCGCCGACCTGGAAGCGCGGCGAGGGGGGCAGCCCCGCCGCCTGCAAGCGCTCCGGCTTCGGGTCCGGCACGGGCGTGGGCTTGGGTTCCCGCTCTCCGAACACCGGGTTCTTCGGGTCCTTCCAGATGGCCCAGGCCACCCCGTAGGCGACGAACACCAGGATGAGCCCCGCGAGGATTCCGATCGCCATGACGCCCTCCCGAGCGCTGCGCGCTCCGTGACCTGTCCAGCCACGATAGTACACGGCCCCGGAGGGTCCATGGCCACGACACCTCGCATCCTCGCCCTCGATCTCGACGGCACCCTGATCCGTCGCGACGGGACCGTGCACCCCGACGACCTCGCCGCGGTGGCCGCCGTCCAGGCCATCGGGGTGCAGGTCAGCATCGTCACCGGCCGGCTGTACAGCGGCGTGCGGGAGCTGGCGGCGCAGCTGAACATCCACGGCACCGTGGTCTGTGCTTCTGGCGCAGAGCTGGTTGATCCTGTGACCCACCGTGTACTACGTCATCACCGAATCGTTGGGGCTTCCGCCCAGCGCCTTCTCACAGCGGTGTCGGAACAACCCCTGGCGTTGTTCCTGCTGGGAAACGACCGCATTGCCTACGACCGACGTGGCCTGCGCTTGGCGCGATACGCGAGCAACTGGACGCGACAGATCGAACAAGTGCCCGATGTGCGGGAACTGCCAGGCTGGATCGACGAACATGGCTTCACCGCCATGGTCGCCGCAGGACTGAAGGACACCGTTCGTCGGGTAGTGAAATCCCTGTCTGACGACTCCCAGTTTCGGGTGGAGAGTTTTCCTGTCGCTGGTGCACCGGGTGCACCGACAGACCGCGTGGAGCCCCTCCGCGCCCTGATGGTGCACGCCGCGGGCGTGGACAAGGGCGGCGCCATCCGCGACCTGGCCGCCGAGGCCGGCCTGGGCCTCGACGACGTGGTCGCCGTCGGCGACTGGATCAACGACATCCCCATGCTCCGGGCCGCCGGCCGGTCCTTCGCCATGGGCCACGCCGAGCCCGAGGTGGCCGCCGCCGCCACCGACCAGCTCCAGGCCGCGGGCTGGGACGGCGGCGGAGTGGCCGAGGCGGTCCGCATCGTGTGGGGGCTCTGACGCAGGCTGTGCAGATGGTGCGCAAGTCGGCCGCCACCGCTGGCGCGCCGCCACACTGTAGGCCAGCTTGATCCCATGCCCGATCCCGACCAGCCCATCCTGTCAGAGCTCCAGCTGAGGGACGGCCGCAACCTGGCGTGGGCCTCCTATGGGGACCCCTCCGGGCGGCCGGTGTTCTATCTCCACGGCGCGCCAGCCACCCGCCTGCTGCACCCCAGCGGCGCGGTCTCCGCCGAGCACGGCGTGCGCCTGATCACCGCCAGCCGGCCAGGCTACGGCCGCTCTGACTTCCAGCCCGACCGCCGGGTGCTGGGCTGGCCCGAGGACCTGCTGCAGCTCGCGGATCACATCGGCGCTGAGCGCTTCGCGGTCGCGGGCGCCTCCGCCGGGGGGCCCTACGCGGCCGCCTGCGCATACGCCCTGCGAGAGCGGGTGAGCGCCGCGGCCATCGTGTCGAGCTTCGGACCGGCGGACGCCCCCGGCGCCCTGGACGGCTTGCCCTGGGAGCGCAGGCTCGGGGTGTTCCTCGGCCGGCGCGCCCCCTGGGCGAACCAGGCCCTGATGGCCACCCTGCGCAACCCCAGCCGCGACACCGAGGCCTTCGCCCGTCGCTACTCCGCCCACAGCTGCGCCGAGGACAAGGCCGTGCTCGCGGACCCGGGCTTCGGAGGGATGATGAAGGAGAGCTATGCCGCGTCCTGCGAGCGGGGGGTGCGCGGCTTCGCCCAGGACGTCAGCCTGCTGGTACGCGACTGGGGCTTCCGCCTCGAGGACATCCGGGTGCCCACCCTGCTGTGGCACGCCCGCGAGGACCGGGGCACCCCTCTGCCCATGGCTCAGGCGATGGCCGCTGCCATCCCGGGCTGCCAGACCCGCTGGCTCGACGGCGGCAGCCACTTCGTGCTGTTCCGACACTGGGCCGCGCTGCTGGAGGCGCTCCGGGCGGCGGGTGATTAGCCCCTGTTCATGCCCTCCCCCGCCCCCTCCCCTCCCCTGGCCCCCCGCGTCATCGCGCTGGGGGTCCTGACCCTGGGCGTGGTGGGCATGGGGATCAACGAGTGGATGTCCGCCGCGCGGGGCGAGGTCTACCTCATCGCCATCCTGGCCTGTCCGGCCATGGCGCTGCTGGGCCTGGCGGGGCTGGTGGACCCCCGGCTGCTGTGGTCCATCGGCGAACACCGCAAGACCTACCCCCGGTGGGTGCGCGCCACGGGCATCGCGCTGGTGGTCCTCGGGCTGGCCTGCTCGGCGGCCCTGGCCCTGTGGCGCTATCCGATCGTCCCGTTCTAGCTCTCCACCCGCTCCATCGGCCGCGCCAGCTTCCAGCGGATCCGGAGCAGCACGACCGTGCACATGATGGTCAGGCCGACCACCAGCCCGATCCAGATGCCCCGGGCCCCCATGCCGCCGGGCAGCGCCAGCCAGCCACCCAGGGGCAGCCCCAGCACCCAGAAGCCGAGCAGGCTGGCCAGGGCCGGGAAGCGGGTGTCCCCCAGCCCCCGCAGCACGCCGAGCCCCACCACCTGCAGGGCGTCGAAGAGCTGAAACGCCGCGGCGAGCGGCAGCAGCGAGACGGCCAGCGCCAGCACCGCCGCGTCACGGGTGTAGATCCCGGCCAGGGGGCCGGGCAGGAGGGTGAAGACCGTGGCGGTGAGCACCGCGATGCTCGCGCCGACCCCCAGGCCCACGCCCACCGCGCGGCCGAGCCCCGGCCGGTCGCCGCGACCCACGGCCTGGCCGACACGCACCACCAGCGCGCTGGAGAGCCCCAGGGGCACCATGTAGACCACCGCCGCCAGGTTCATGGCCACCTGGTGGCCGGCCACCACCGTGGCCCCCAGCCAGCCCGCCATGAGCCCCGTGAACACGAAGCCCCAGCCCTCGAGCCCGGTCTGGAACGCCAGCGGCAGGCTGACCCGGAAGAAGCTGCGCAGCGCGGTGAGGTCGAGCACCTCGCCGAGGGACCAGCGGCCATGGCCCCGCAGGAACGGACCCGCGAGCACGGCTCCGAGCAGGGCCAGCCCCATGAACGCGTCGCAGACCGAGGTGGCCAGCCCCACCCCGACCACACCCATGGCGGGCACACCCCAGGCGCCATGGATCAGGGCGTAGTCCGCGGCGGCGTTGACCCCGTTGGCCAGCAGCGCCACGGTCACCGGCAGCGCCACGCGACCCTGAGCCTGAAGAACCTGACGGCAGGCCACGTACAGCAGCCGGAAGAGGATGCCGGGGCAGAGCGCACGCAAGTACAGCTCGGCGGTGGGGATCAGCTCGGGCGGCTGGTGCAGCAGCCGCAGCAAGGGCCCGCCGGCGAAGGCCAGCACGAGCACCACCGGCACCGTGGCCACCGCCCCCACCACCAGGCCCCGCAGCAGCCACAGCCCGCAGCGGCGGTGCTCGCCGGCGCCGTAGGCCTGGCTCACGAAGGGATCGAGCCCCATCACCAGCCCCTGGGCCACGACGATGACCGCGTAGAACAGGGTGGTCGCCACCGCCAGGGCCGCCATGGGCTCGGCCCCCAGCCGCCCGGCCATGGCCAGGTCCACCACGTTCAGGGTCATCAGCGCCACCTGCCCCACCACCAGCGGAGCGGCGAGGCGGGCGGTGGCGCGGAGCTCGGCGAGGAGGGGCGGCATGGTGGCGGGCCTCATAGCGCCGCGGGCGGTGCCCGGCTGGCCCTCGGACCGCCCCTCGAGCCCGGATTGACCTCCCCTGCGCTGAGCCGTATGGTTGCCTCACCCCCCGACACCGCAGGAAGCACCATGATCTCCGCCGAGAACGTCCCCACCTTCGCCGCCGTCGGCCTCGCCGCCGCCATCCTGGCGCTCCTGCTGGGCGCCTACACCCTGATCGAGGCGCGCACGGCCGGCGTGGCCACCGCCGGCCTGATGGTGGCCGCCGCCGACTCCGATCGCGAGGTCCACGCCAAGATCGAGGCCCTCGAGGCCCGCATCGCCGCCCTCGAGCAGGCCCCGCCCCCGGCGCCGCCGGTCGAGGAGCCCGTCGAGGAGCCGAGCGAAGAGACCGAGTAGGTCCAGGGGCGCCAGGCGGCGCGGCTGAAGGCCAGCATACGCGCTGGGGGAGATCCGCTCGGCCCCGCGCCGGGGCAGGATAGGCTCCGCTGCCACCGCACGGAGCGCGCCCATGCCCACCCCCCGCGTCCCCATCGCCACCGACAAGCACTACTGGCAGCCATCGCTGATCCCAGGTGTGATCGCCCTGGTCACCTCCGTGGATGCCGAGGGTACCCCCAACATCGCCCCCAAGAGCTGGGTGCAGATGGTCAGCTTCGACCCCCCGATGCTGATGTTCTCCGGGCAGCCCGAGGGCAACACCGAGGCCAACATCCTGGCCACCGGCAGCTTCGGCCTCAGCCTGGTGCACGGCGCCATGGCCGAGGCAGCCTTCGGCTGCGTGCGCTGGAAGGGGGCGGAGCGCGTGGCGTGCTGCGGCCTCGAGCTCGAGCCCGCCTCGACCATCGACGCGCCCCTGGTGGCCGACTGCAAGGCCTGGATCGAGTGCGAGCTGCGGGACCACCATCGGGTGGGGGGCGCCCTGGTCATCTACGGCGAGATCGTGGCCGCCTCGGTGCGCCCGGAGATCCTCGAGCTCCCGACCCGGCAGCGCTACCCCGCGTTGGACCTGGCCGTGTTCCTCGAGGACGGGCTGTACGGCCCCGTCGACCACGCCCGGCCCGCCAGCGTCGAAGAGCACGGCCCCCAGAGCACCCGCTGGGTCTACCTGCTGACCCACGCGAAGCCGGAGCTGTTCGAGCCGGGGCTCATCAAGGCCCACGTCGAGCACCTGAAGGCCCTCGAGGACGAAGGCGTGCTCGAGCTGTGCGGCCCCTTCGGCGAGAAGAAGGGCGGCATGGTCATCCTGCGCGGCGTGACCCGCGAGCGGGCCGAGGCCATCATGAACGCCGATCCCTTCGTCAGCTCCGGCTGCGAGCACGCCGAGCTGCGGGAGTGGGCCATCTCGAGCCGGGACAACGGGCACATGGGGATGGGCTAGCTGCCCACCTCCCACACAGCCGGCACCACCTCCGCTCGCACGCTGGCGTCCGACGTCAACGCGATGACCGCGGCCCCCCAGTGCAGGCGACCCGGGATGGTGGGGATCAGGGTCAGCTGGGCCTCGAACAGGGCGCCCGACGGCTGCGGAGGCAGCCCCAGCACGAGGCGGCCCGTGGAGGCCTCCCAGCCCTCGATGACGCCGGCGTCCTCCAGGACGTCGAGGGAGGCCGGATCGGGCTCCACCCCCGCGGGCAGGGCGAGGGTGATGCCCAGCCGCTCACCACCCGGTGGTGACGCCCGCAGCGTCAGGGACGCCGGCTCGGCCAGCTCCACGCGCCGAGGGCCCTCGACCCGCAGCGCGAAGGCCCCTTCGCTCGGGTCCGCATCGACCGGCAGCCAGTGGGTCTCCCGCAGGGTGAACCCCAGCCCGGGCACCGGGGGGTCCGCGACGAGGGTGAGGCTGTGCGCATCTCCCCTCGCGGGCGGCAGCGGGACGTCGAGCTGCACCGGGTCGAAGCCGGCGGCGAGCCCCAGCCGCGCCCGCCCGACGGTCTGGCCGTCCAACGATGCGGTCAGCACCACCTCCTCGGGCAGGGGCTCGGGGAAGAGCGCCGCGAGGGCCTCGAGCACCGCGAGCCCGTCCAGCCCATCGCCCAGGCCGCCCGAGGCGTCCCGCGCGCCCAGCAGGGTCGCACCCAGCGCCGACCGGCGCTCCACCAGGGAGGCGTCGCCCCCCAGGGCCAGCACCGCCAGCGCCGTGGCCCGCGCTGGCGTGGGTGCGCTGCCCGCAGCGGTGCGCGCCCGCTCGGGCACCGGGAGCCGCAGGGCGCCGTCCTCCCCCGTCTCCAGGGCGTCCCGGACCATGGCCCGCAGCCGATCCTCGTGGCGCTCGTCCACCAGGTCGGCGGCCAGCAGCTCCGCGGCCGTGTAGGGATCGCGGACCGCGTCGATGCTGCGGATCACGAAGGCCCGGGCGCGTTCGGCCACCACCGGCTCGTGGTCCCGGGTCTGCCGCGCGGCCTCGGCGGTGAAGACCAGCGCCTGCTCCACCGGCACCTGCCGTCCCCAGTGATGAGACGCGAAGGAGCCGTCGGGGGCCTGGCTGGCCTCGACCGTGGCCGCGAGCCGCTGGGCCAGGGCCGCCGCGAGGGGATCGTCGGGCCAGCCCCGGGCCGCCGCGAGGACCACGACCGCCTGGGTGAGCGAGGGCTCCCGGGTGTACCGCACCAGATCCTGCCAGGCCCGCAGCCGCGCGTGGCGCAGGGCCGTCCCGTCCAGCTCCACCCCGAGCCGGTCGCCGAGGGAGCGACCCATGCCCGTCAGCGCGTAGGCATAGGCCGCCTCGTCGAGGTCGCCCGCGGCCGCGGCGCCCACCCGCGCGAGCTCCGCCTCCAGGACGGCCACGGGGCCGGGGAACACCCGCAGCTCGAGGCCGGAGGCCCCCGGAAGTGCGCCATCCGGGGGGATCACGGCGATGGTCAGCTCCCCGGCCAGGCTGCCGGCGCGATCCCGCGTCAGGGGACGCCCGACGGGCTCGACGGTCAGCGCCCGCTGCACCCGATCGTGCCCTGCCAGTGCCACCTCGAGGCTGGCCTGGCCCGGGGCCACCGCGTCCACCAGGACCCGCTCGAGGGCCGCGCGCCCCCCGGCGACGCGGAGGCGCTGGCCACCGCCCCCGGAGGCCGCGTCCCCGTCGACGGTGGCCTGCACGCGCCCTTCGAGGGCCTCCGCGCGCTGGTTCACCACCTGGACCGGCAGCCGGACCCGATCGCCCACCCGCAGCACGGGCGGCTCGGGCAGATCGACGTAGACGGGCATCGTGGAGTCGAAGCCGGTCACCGCGCCGGCCTGGCGACCGGCCCGATCGTGGGCCAGCCCCAGGATGCGCCAGCGGGTGAGCTGATCGGGGACCCGGACCTCGACGCTGGCCGTCCCCTGCTCGTCGGTCACCACCAGCGGGGCGAAGAGCAAGGTCTCGGGGAACCAGGACCGCAGGGTGTCCCGCAGGATCTCCTCGTCGGGTTCCACCGCGGCCCGGTTGCCCATGGCGCGCTCCATGCGGGCGTCCTTTCGGCCGACCTTGCCCTCCTCGCGCTTGGCGCGGGCCCCCTCACCGGCGGATGACGGGCCCCGGGTTCCGGCGGCGCCGATCTGCTCCCCGACCACCCGGTCCATCGAGAAGCGCTCGACCGGCGGCTCGGACAGGACCAGCTCGGCGAAACGATCCGGGAACTCCATCACCTCGATCATGGGGACCTCCGGCAGCAGGGCCCCGAAGAAGAAGCGCACCAGGAGCGCCCCCAGGACCCCCAGCATGACCACGGCCATGGCCCGGCCGACCATGGAGTAGAACCTCGAGATGTGCTTCATGGCAGCTCCGTGCGGACCCAGCCGGCCCAGTCCTGCACGTCCTCGGGCAAGCGGCGGGCGTCGCCCACCAGCCAGCGCGGGTCCGTGAGCCGGAGCAGGTCGTCGGGCAGTCGGTCCAGGGTGAGGGGGCGCCCGAAGGCGTCGGTGTGGGGGCGCTCGTGCTCGGCCTGCTCGGCGATGGCGCGCTCCCACAGGGCGGCCATGGTCGGCGGGTCCATCAACACGCCCTCGGCGGTCTCGTCCTCCCAGCGGGCCACCTCCCGCACCGCCTGACCCAGCAGGGCGTAGAAGGCCTCCACGCGCCTGGCGTCGACATCGGCGGAGGTCTCGGCCCGCCCCGAGACGAGCCGCTCATCCCGGTCGAGGGAGGGGATCCGGTTCAAGCGCAGCAGGGTGGCCAGCACGGCGTTGGGGCCGTGGATCCGCCCGGTGAGCAGGTCGCGGGCGTCGAAGACCCCGAAGGCCGAGCCGCGGGTGGTGGCCTGGACCGTCACCCGCCCGAAGTCGTCCGGCGACAGCAGGGGCGCGAGCTGGGCCAAGGCGCCGTCCACACCGAACAGGCTCACCGCCGCCGGGCTGGGGCGTTCGTCCACCGCGGTGTGCACCGCGAGGCGGGCCAACTCGCCGGGCCGCACCTGGGCCCGCTCGGGCTCGACGGAGAGGGACAGGGCGTCTGGACGGGGCACGTAGACCACCGCCCGCTGCCCCAGGGCCTGGACGGTCAACAGGCCGTAGGGAGCCGGCTCCACGGGGACCACGCCGACCAGGGCGTTCTCTCGAGCGTCGTAGCTCAGCTCGCCGATCTCTTCCCCGCCCCGGGAGAGGGGGAAGCGGTCCTCGGCCGTGGGCAGGCTGCGTTCGAAGCTCGGGCCCCGGAGCAAGCGGATGCGGATGGGGTCCCCGGCCGCCAGCACGGGCTCGTCAGGGCGCAGGCGCAGGGCTGGCGCCCGGCCCGGGTCGACCACCACCGTGGTCTCTCCGAGGGACACCCCGTCCCGGCTGGCCTCCACCCGCAGCGCATAGCCCTGGCGCACCGTGGGAGAACGCGCGGGCACGGCCAGCGCCGGGTCGGGGGCCACGACCATGCGGGCGGCGCCGAGCATGTCCTCGGCGAGGGGTTCGTCGAGGATCAGGTCCCCGAAGGCCCGCGCCACGCAGGCCAGCTCGGCGGGGCGCCAGCCTCCGCCGGTCCCCGCGCTGGGCTCCCAGCGGGCCGTGAGCCGTTCCTCACCGCGCTGGCCGCGCCAGGCGAGGAAGCGGGGAAAGGCCACCGCCTCTCGACGGTCGACCACGCAGGGGCGAGCCCGCTTCACGGCGTCCAGCAGGGTCGCGCGGACCGAGCTCGACGGTGCTGGGGCCCCCTCGAGCTCCACCAGCCGCAGCTCGGCGCCCTCCGAGGCCGCCACCTCGAAGACCAGGGCGTAGGCCCTCACCGCGCCCGGGTGGCCCCGCAGGGCCCGGACGCGCCGCGCCAGGCAGCGCCCCAGATCACCCTCGGCCGGCAGCACATCGCGCACCCGACCCGTGGCGTCGAGCTCCACCACCAGGCTCACCCGGTGAGTCTCTCCTGTGGGGACGCCGTCCGCGCAGGCCTCCAGGGCCGGGGACCAGGAGTCCAGGGCGATGCGCTCGTCGAGGGAGGGGATGCTGCGGGTGTAGAGATCGTCCACCGACACCCGCTGCACGAGGCTCTCTTCCACCGGCAGCGGTGGGCGCACAGGCCGCGGCGGCACCAGCACGGAGCTGGGCTGGCCGGGATCGAGCTGAAGCGCGGCCACACCGTCGGCGTCGGTCTCCGCCAGCACGCCATGGTCCGCGGTCTCCCAGGCGCGGGAGACCCGGAGCTGAGCACCGTCGAGGGCCAGACCGTCCGGGGTGGTCAGGCGCAGGTAGAGCCGGTTGTTCAGATCGGGGACCAGCCCCTGCCCCAGCTCGGTCTCCACCGCGATCGCCACCGGATCGGCGGAGAGCACGACGGGGAGGGAGCCGGTCACCCGCTCGCCGGTCGCGTCGGTCGCCACCAGCTCCACGGTCGCCGTGACGCGACCGATCAGATCGTCGGGCACAGCCTCGAGCTCGAGGCTGAAGGCCCCGTCTCCGTCGGTGCGCAGCCGGCGGGGGGCCCGCCAGGGGGTGGGCAGCGGCCACCCACCGTTGGGACCCACGAGGCGGGCCTCCACGTGGGCGTCCCGGACCGCGGCGCCGCTGTGATACCGCAGCCGGCCATCGATCCTGGGGGCCTCGCCGGCGCCGTACCAGCCCCGATCCGCCGAGAGCTGCACCGCGAAGCGCGGCAAGCGGAAGGGCTCCACCCGCACCGTCACCCGGTCCACCGCGTCGCCGCTGTGGTAGGCGACGGTGTAGTCGCCCACCGGGGCGCGATGGGAGAGCGGCAGATCGCTGGCAGCCACGCCGTAGACACCGGCGGGGACCTCCTCGTCGAGCAGCACCGTGCCCTCGGGGTCCCGGACCTCGAAGCGACCGGGGCGCCCGTCCAGGGGGGCCAGATCCGCCAGGCTCATGGTCACCGCCCGGAACTGCATGGTCTGCCCCGGCTCGAAGAGCGGCCGGTCCGTGGCCAGGTGCACGATGGCCGGGGTGAAGAACGCCAGCGGCAGCTCGGCGCGGGCCACGCCGGCGGGGGTGTCCGCCGAGGCCACCAGCCGGTAGCGCCCGTCCGGGACCTGTGGGATCACCACGGCCGCGGTGCCGATCCCCGCGTCGGGTCGCTCCCAGCCATCCACCGGCTCCAGCGGGATGCTGGCCCCGTCCTCATCGACCAGCGCCAGGCTGGGCTCGAAGCGGTGCAGGACGGCTACAGCCGGGTGTTCGCGGCCGGGCTTCGCCAACAGCGCGCCCACCGCCAGCCGCAGCTGCCCCTCCTGCCCACGGGCGAGCTCCTCGGCCATGATGGTGACCATGGGGATCGGCCTCCCCTCGGGCGCCCAGCGCGACACCAGCCCCCAGCGCAGCCAGGCGGTCGGGCTGCGCCACAGCAGCGCCACGGACAGCGCCAGGGCCAGCGCGCCACCGAGGATCAGGGGCGTCCAGACGGACCGCGGGCGAGCGGACGACAACCAGGTGGCTCGAGTGGACACAGGCACCTCCAGCGACGGCCCCTGTCCCGACCCGACGGTCGCCCCCCAGTTCCGTCAAGAGCCTGTGAGGCGCCCGGTGACCAACTGGTCACCGGGGCCGCAGGGTCACGCCGCCCGCGGTGACCACCCGGTCACTCGGGTCGGAAACACGGGGGCCCCGGCGGCGGTCTCCACCAGAAGCCGGGGCCTCGGTTCTCCTCCCGCTACGCCTTGATGCGCTCCATGGTCGGGTCGTACATGGGCCGCAGCGAGGCCTTGGCCGGGTAGCGCTTCCCGGCGATGTCCACCTCCCAGGTGCCGCTGCGGATCCAGGCCGGGCGCACGGGCTCGTCGCGCTTGACCATGCACAGGCCCACGGCCCCGCCCAGGGTGTGGCCGTAGCTGGCCGCCCTGATGTACCCCACGGGCTCGCCGTCGCGGTAGACGATCTCGCCGTGCCACATGAAGGGCTCGGGGTCGGTGACCAGGATCTGCAGCAGGCGGCGGTTCAGGGCCTTCTTGGCCTTCTGCTTCGCGACCGCGTCGCGGCCGATGAAGCCGCCGGGCCTGTCCAGGGCCACGGCGAAGCCCAGGCCCGCCTCGAGGACGGTGTCGGTGGCGTCGATGTCGTGGCCGTAGTCGCGGTAGGCCTTCTCCATGCGGAGCGAGGCCAGCGCCTTGAGCCCGGTGTGCGCCAGGCCCACGTGCCCACCCTCGCGCACGATGTGGTCGTAGACCTGGGTGGCGAACTCGCAGGGGACGTACAGCTCGTAGCCCAGCTCCCCCAGGTAGGTGATGCGGATGCAGAGCACCCGGGCCATGCCGATGTCGATGTAGCGAGCGGTGCGGAACGGGAAGGCCTCGTTGCTCATGTCCGTGGAGGTGAGCCGCTCCATCAGCTCCCGGGAGCGGGGGCCCTGGATGTTGAGCTGGCCGTAGCCACCGGTCACGTCGGTGACGAAGGCGTGCTCGTCGGGGCCGATGTGGCGGTCCATCCAGGCCTCGACGTGGCCGTAGCCGGTGTCGGTGGCGACCACCCAGTAGCGGTCCTCCGCAAGCTTGGTGACGGTGAGATCGGCCTCGATGGTGCCTCGCTCGTTGAGCCACTGGGTGTAGGTGATCATCCCGGTCTCGGCGGTCACGTCGTTGGCCGACAGCCGGCTCATGAGCGCGCCGGCGTCGCGACCCTGCACCAGGAACTTGCACATGAAGGACATGTCCATCAGGCCCACGCCTTCGCGCACCGCGCGGTGCTCGGCCTCCCAGTACGGGAACCAGTGCATGCGGCCCCAGTTCAGCTCGCCGGTCTCGGGCTCCACCCCCGGCGGGGCGTACCAGTCGGCGCCCTCGAAGCCGGAGACGTCGCGGAAGTAGGCGCCACGCGCGGCCAGGCGATCGTGGAAGGGCGAGCGCTTGGCGTCGCGGGCCGTGCGCATGGGCCGGGTGGGGTAGTGGGCGGTGTAGACCAGCCCGAGGGACTCGACGGTGCGCTCGGCCCGGTACTGACGGGAGCCCTGGTAGGCCTGGAAGCGGTCGATGTTGCACCAGGACACGTCCACGTCCGGGTAGCCGTTCACGATCCAGCGGGCGATGGTGCGGCCCACGCCGGGGCCGGTGGTGATGCCCACGGAGTTGAGGCCGGCGGCCACGAAGTAGCCATCGACGTCAGGGGCCTCGCCCAGGATGGGAGAGAGATCGGGGGTGAAGGCCTCGGGCCCGCAGAAGAACAGGCGCACGCCGGCGTTCAGGGTGGCCGGCACGCGGCTCATGGCCTTCTCGACGTAGGGCGTCATGCGCTCCCAGTCGGGCTGGATCTCGCCGAAAACGAAGTCCTCGGGCACGCCGTCGAGGCACCAGGGAGCGCAGACCGGCTCGAACAGGCCGACCATCATGCCGCCGCCCTCTTCCCGGTAGTAGCCGTGGCAGGAGGGATCCTCGATGACCGGCTGGGAGGTGGAGACCCCCTCCATCTCGTCGGTGATCAGGTAGTAGTGCTCGGCGGCCTGGGCGGGGATGTTCACCCCGGACTTGGCGCCCAACTGCCGGGCCCAGACCCCCGCGGCGTTGACCACATAGTCGCAGGCGATCTCGCCAGCGGAGGTCTTCACGCCCACGACCTTGCCGCCCTCGATGAGCACGTCCTCGACCGCCACGTCCTCGAGGATGGTGGCGCCCTTCAGCCGGGCGCCCTTGGCGATGGCCATGGTCAGGTCCACGGGGTTCACGCGCCCGTCCTTGGCGACGTAGAAGCCGGCGAGGATGTCGTCGACCCGGGCGTGGGGGAACAGCTCCTTCACCCGCTCGGGGCCGATCTCCTGCACGTCCACGCCCAGGAAGCGGTTGAAGGCCGCCACCCGGCGGTATTCCTCGAGCCGATCCTCGTCGGCCGCCAGCTCGATGAAGCCGATGGGCATGTGGCCGGTGGACAGGCCGGTGATCTCCTCGAGGTTCTCGCACATCCACTGGGTGTGCTTGCGCCACTCGATGGAGACGTCGCACAGCGAGCCGTAGGTCACCACCAGGCCGGCGGCGTGCCAGGTGCTGCCCGAGGTGAGCTTGTCGCGCTCGAGCAGGACGACATCCGTCCAGCCGAGCTCGGCGAGGTGGTAGGCCACAGAGCAGCCGATGATGCCGCCGCCGATGACGACGACGCGTGCGGATTCGGGGATGGTCTTGGTAGTCATGTGAATCCCTAATGCTCGCATTCGGGGGCGTCGAGATGCCTGGAGCGGCGCCCCATCGCGGCGCGTTAGGCCCCCCTCATGACCAAGCTCGTCATCGCCCTCGCCCTCACCCTCGCCTGCTCGCAGCACCAGGCATCGGAGTCCACGGCCGCGGCCGATCCCGCGCCGGTCGAACCGGCCCCGATCCCCGCCGTGGACGACGCGCCCACGCCCCCACCAGCACCCGACGTCGAGGGCGCCCGGGACCGGGCCACAGCCCAGGACTGGCGGGCCTGCACCACCACCGACGACTGCGCCATCGTGCGCTGCAGCTGCTCCTGCAGCGGCTGCGGGGGCTTCTCGGCCGACGACATCGTGCACGGGGACCACGTCCAGGACTGGTACAGCGCCGCAGGGTGTTCCGAAGCCCTGATCTGCCCGATGGTCTGCTGTCCGCCCAGCGAGCTGGCCTGCCTCGAGGGCCAGTGCACCTCAGTCAGCACCGCAACCCCAGGGGAGTAGCCCCATGCCACAGCTCGCCGCCCTCGCCCTGATCCTCGCTCCCGCCGTCTTCGCCGCCGCCCCGCCCACAGCCGAAGAGGTCGAGGCCGCCACCGGCCTGACGGTGGTGGGCACCTCGAAGGCCAAGGGCAAGCTGGTCGGCCCCTCGACCTTCCTGTTCCAGGAGCCGGTGACCTGTCCCCTCGAAGACGGCGCCCGCGAGGTCGACGCCCGGGCCGATCCCGAGCTGCTCCACATCCTGCAGACCGCCCGGGCCCAGCAGGACGAAGCGAACCTGCCGGTGGAGCTGCGGGGCATGAAGGCCTGGCTCTTCCGCCTCGACGCCGACGGCGTGCAGCTGTGGCTGCAGATCACCGAGCTGCCCGCCCACGAGCTGCCCCGGCCCACCCTCTACGCCCACGGGCTGCTGCAGCGCTGCCAGGCCCACAAGGCCTTCGACCTGCGCCTCGAGCACGCCGGTCGCCACTGGCAGTTCGAGGGCCCCTGCACCCTGTCGTCCAGGCGCGCCACGGCCCTCGCCAAGACCCTCGAGGCCCAGCTGGACCCCACCTGGCTGACCGCCTCCCCCTGCGGCGGCATGAGCCCCCTGGACAAGGACTTCATGGAGTCCGCCGGCATCGACGCGCAGCCCATCATCGAGGTCATCAGCGAGCTGGGCGCCGGTCCCCGCGAAGGCGTCGGCGAAGAACCCGACGATGAGCCCGTGGACCCCGAGGCTACAGAGGGTCCCACGCCCTGACGCAGCGGGCGCCCATGCCCGAGTAGAAGAAGTGGGGCTCGTTGGTAGGTGCGGTTGCGCACCCGGTAGCCGACCCCCGAGCCGATGGCCCCGCCGCGCATGGTGCGCAGGGTGTAGGCCGGCACCTCCCAGGCCTCCGCGTTGCGGGGCGCCCCGAGGTAGCTGTTGTGGTACCAGTCCTGGGTCCACTCGAAGATGTTGCCCGACATGTCGCAGAGGCCCTGCTCGGTCTCCCCGTCGGGGAAGCTGCACGCGGGGCAGCTGGTGCCCAAGCCACAGCAGTCCTCTTCGTGCATCTGGAGGTAGGAGCACGACGGCTCGTCGTCGCCCCAGGGGTAGACCACGTCCTGGCCCCGGCTGCGGGCGGCGAACTCCCACTGGGCCTCGGTGGGGATCCGCCCACCGGCCCAGGCGCAGAAGGCCCCCGCCATGTCGAAGTCCAGGCAGTTCATGGGGTGATCGTCCTGCCCCTCCTCGTCCCAGGAGCAACGGGAGGGGATGTCGTCGCTGTCGGGCCAGGGCTCGCAGGCGCCCTGGTCGACGCAGGCGGCGTACTGGGCCACCGTGACCTCGCTGCGGAGGATCTCGAAGTGGCCCACGGCCACCCAGTGCTGGGGGTGCTCGTCGGGGTCCCCCACTCCGATGCGGTTGCCCATCAGGAAGCTGCCGCCGCAGATGGTGGTCCAGCACAGCCCGTCCA
The DNA here is from genome assembly GCA_964481655.1 of uncultured Enterobacterales bacterium. GTDB lineage: Bacteria > Myxococcota_A > UBA796 > UBA796 > JAFGLY01 > CALDOK01. The sequence continues at coordinate 27,437 of CAYZVO010000103.1, forward strand.
CGCAGTCGGTGCCCTCCTCGCAGGGGGGCATGGGACCGCTCCCGGTGTCGTCCAGCCCCGTGGGCTCGCTGTCCTTCGCCCCGGGGCCGCAGGCGACCAGGGCGAGCAGCAGGGGCAGCAGGGATGGGGCCGAAGGGAGCATGGCAGGCCACGGTAGCGACAGCGACGGCCACCCGCAAGCCGCAGCGAAGCGGCAGCTGATCGGGGCGACGAGCCGCCGTGCTACCCTTCCGCACATCGTGCGAGGCCACATGATGCGTGCAACGACCCTCTTCGTCCTGCTGCTCGTCGGCTGTGGGACCCCTCCAGAGCAACAGACCACCCCCGAACAGGTCGGAGACGCCCGCCGCGACACCCTGGTGGTCGCCTGGGCGGACGGCGTGGAGAGCCTGATCTCCGTGCTGCCCCAGACCAGCGCCGACGGTGAGATCACCTGGCTGATCAACCCGATGGTGGCCGACGTGGGCTTCGACTGCGGCCTGAGCTACCACCCCTTCGCGGCGGAGTCCTGGTCCTTCTCCGAGGACCGCCTGACCCTGGACGTCACCCTGCGGCAGGGCCTGCAGTGGAGCGACGGCCAGCCGCTCACGGCCCACGACGTGGCCTTCACCTACGCCCTGGCCGCCGATCCCGCCGTGGCCTCCCCCCGCGCCGCCTTCGTGGAGCACATGGAGCCCGAGGCCGCGCCCCGGGTGATCGACGACCACCACCTGCAGTTCGTGTTCACCCGGGCCTACGACCCGGCCACCATGCTGGCCCACGCCTTCGGGCTCGAGCTGCTGCCCGCGCACGTGCTCGCCGACGCCGACCGCGCCGCGCTCAAGGGCCACGCCTACAACAAGGAGCCGGTGGTCTACGGTCCCTGGCGGGTCGCCGCCCACGAGCCGGGGCAGACCCTGACCCTGGAGCCCAACCCGGCCTTCACGGGCCCGGAGGACTGGTCCCCCCGGCTGCGCCGCGTGATCCTCAAGGTGCTGCCCGAGCCGGCCACCCGGGAGCTCGAGCTGAAGGCCGGCACGGTCGACATGGTCACCGGCCTCGAGCCCGAGGCCGCCTTGGCCCTGAAGGAGGCCCGCCCCGAGCTGACCCTGCACCGCCGGGGCTGGCGGGCCATGGAGTACATCGGCTGGAACGCCATCGACGGCGCCCGCTACGGAGAGCTGCTCGAAGCCGCCTGCGACGGCCCGCGGCCCGAGCCCGCCGACGCGGGCCCCCACCCCATCCTGGGCGATCCCGCGCTGCGCGCCGCCTTGACCCAGGCCTTCGACATCCCCCGGGCCATGGGCGAGCTGCTGGGGGCCGGCGACGAGCTGTACGGCATCCAGGCCGTGGGCACCATCTCACCGGCCCTCTGCGAGCACCACGCCAGCGATCTGTCCCCCCTGCCCTTCGACCCCGCCGCGGCCCGCGCCGCGCTGGCGGCCACCGGCTGGCAGGACAGCGACGGCGACGGCGTGCTGGACAAGGACGGCCGCCCCCTGTCCCTCGAGCTGATGGTCAGCGCCGGCAACCCCCGGCGGGAGCGCGTCGCCCTGCTGGCCCAGGACGCCCTGAAGGACGTCGGGGTCGAGGTGAAGATCGCGACCCTGGACTTCAACGCCTACGTGCAGCGGGCCATCGCCAAGGACTTCGACGCCATGGTGGGCGGCTGGAGCTCGGCCCTGTTCGTGGACCCCAGCACCCAGTGGCGCTCGGGCCCCGAGCAGGTCTACAACTTCGTCAGCTACGACAACCCCGCCGTGGACGCGCTCATCGACCGCGGGCTCGCCGAGCCCGACCCCGTCGCGGCCGCCGCCATCTGGCGGGAGCTGCAGGCCACCGTCTACGCCGATCAGCCCTACACCTTCCTGTGGTGGGTGGACGAGATCGTCGCCGTGGACGGACGCTTCCAGGACGTGGCGGTGCACCCCTCATCCCCGTTCTACCACCTGCACGAGTGGTGGGTCCCCGCCGACAAGGTCAAATACGAACGCTGATCCATGCTCCGCTACTCCCTCCGCAGGCTGCTGGGCGCCGTCCCGCTGGTGTGGGCGCTGGCCACCATCTGCTTCCTGCTGCTGGAGGCGGCGCCGGGTGACGTCAGCGGGGTGCTGATCCCCCAGGGCGCCACGCCGGAGGTGCGGGACGCCATCATGGCCAAGTGGCAGGTCGAGGCCCCCATGGGCCTCCGCTACCTGGCGGCCATGGGCAACCTGTGCAGCGGTGAGCTGGGGGTGAGCCCGGTCTGGGAGCGACCGGTGCTGGAGCTCATCCTCGAGGCCCTGCCCGCCACCATCGCCCTGGCGGGGAGCTCGCTGCTGGTGATGGTCCTGCTCGGGCTGGGCATCGGCAGCCTGCAGGCCCTCCGGCGCGGTGGCTGGGTCGACCGGGGCGCCACCATCGCCAGCGTCGCCCTGCACGCCGTGCCCTCGTTCTGGCTGGCCATGGTGTTGGTGTTGGTCTTCGCCCTGTGGTGGCCGGTGCTGCCGGCATCCCAGGCCGCCGATCCCATGGCGCCCTACATGGCCGGCTGGGAGCGGGCCCTGGACCGGATCATCCACCTGGTGCTGCCCGCCATCGCCCTGGGCGCAGCCAACGCCGCGCTCATCGCCCGTCACCACCGCTCCGCGCTGCTCGGTGTGCTCGACCAGGACTGGATCCGGACCGCCCGGGCCATGGGCCTGAGCCCAGCGCGGGTGCTGCTGCGGCACGCCCTGCCCGCGGCCCTGCTGCCCACCGTCACCCTGCTGGGCATGGCCCTGCCCTTCCTGTTCTCCGGCTCCGTGGTGGTGGAGCGGGTCTTCGCCTGGCCCGGCATGGGCACGCTGATCTTCGAGG
>CAYZVO010000104.1:0-30220 GCA_964481655.1 uncultured Enterobacterales bacterium
GGGTTTTTGGCCCTGGTTTTTTTGGGGGGGGGGGGGTTTGTTTTTCTCGGGGCGTTATTGGCTTTGGGCGGGCGCCGCCACCATCGACTTCGCCCACCCCCGCGCGGCCGCGGCCGCCACGGGCTTCACCATGGCCACCGGCGCCGCCGGCTCGATCTTCTCGGGCGCTGGCGTGGGCTGGCTGCGGGACACCACCGGCGGTGAGTGGAGCCTGGTGTTCTACGTGCTGGCGGGCCTGAGCCTGATCCCGGCGCTGCTGATGCTGACCATCTGGAACGCCAAGCCGAAGGGTTCCTAGCGCTCAACGCCGCCCCCCTCCCCCGGCCCCTCCCCCCGGAGGGGAGTGGGGTGGGATGCGTGGGCTAGAAGCGGTGCACGGGCCAGCCCTTGCTGCCGGCCTGGCGGATCAGCTCGTTGTCGGGCTGATCGTTGCGGCCCACGACCAGGGGCTGGACCACGTACTCGAGCATCTCGAAGTCGCCCATGGAGTCGCCGAAGGCGAAGGTGGGGCGCACGCCGATGTGGTGCTGGATGGCCTCGACCTTGCCCTGGTTGCAGGGGCGGGGGTTCACCGGGATGTCGGTGATCAGGCCGTCGGCGACCTGGGTCTCGATGCCGATGACCTTGTCCTGGGGGATGCCCATGGTCGGGGCGCCGGCGTGCACGATCCAGCGGTTCGAGGCGGAGACGATCCAGGCCTCGAAGCCTTCTTGCTGCAGCCCGGCGATGAGCTTGTGCATCTGGGGCCGGTAGTTCGACCAGGCGGCGGCCAGCTGGCGGCACCAGCGCTGCACGTCGGCCTCGGCCAGGCCGGCCATGGCCTGGATGACCCAGGTGTAGCCGTCCATGCGGTGCTCATCGACGCGGCGCTCGTACTCTTCCCAGAAGGAGGCGACGTCGGCGTGCCCGTCGATGTGGCCGCCGGCCACCAGCCAGCGGGCGAAGGCCTCGCCGATGTCCTCGTACCAGAGGGTGCCGTCGGCGTCGAAGGCCGCCACGCGGCGCTCGCGGCTGGGAGTGAGCTGCCGGGCGATGGCCTCGGCGAAGGGCTGATCGAAGTCGGCGAGCCAGTCGGGGATGCGCACGGAATGCTCCTGGGCGTGGATGGATGAAGCGCCGTATCGCGTCCGGGGGATACAGGCGGCTCATGCGCCTCATCCCGCTGCTCGCCCTGACCCTGGGCTGCCCCCACCACGCCGCGGTGGAGGGGCTGGACGACCCGCCCCCGGACCTGCCGCCGCTGGTCTCCCTGGACAACGCCTGCCGCCCTGGCGACTGCATCGGCTGGGACTGGGAGATCGAGCAGTCGGGGCCCACGGGCCTGGGGGTGCAGGTGCTGGACTGGGGTGAGCCCTCGGACTGGGCCAGCGTGCGCTTGCGGGCCCTGCCGTCGGTGCTCACCGCCGATGAGGCCATCGCCTGGCTCGAGAGCGGGGTCGGGGTGCAGGAGGACGGCCTGCTGTGGAAGCAGGTCCAGCTCTCCCGCGAGCTGGACGACGGCTTCGAGCTGTACGGGCAGCTGGGCGATCCCGACCACGACTACGCTATGGTCTTCGGCTACGGGCGCCCCATCGCCTTCCGCGTGATCGACGGGGTGCAGATCGTCTGCAGCGGCGAGCACTACCGCAGCGAGAACAGCGAGGGGGACTGCCGGCAGTTCTGCGCCTCCGGCCTCGCGGGTGGCACCCAGGCCCCGGACCACGGCATCGCCGCCCACAGCTGGATGGCGACGGCGTCGGGCTGGGAGCTGGCACCCCGGGACGCCCTGGCGGCCCACGCCTTCTACGCCTGGGGCGAGGCCGAGGGCTGGGAGCGCACAACGATCCAGCTGCGGGACCCCCACGAGCCAGTGGAGGCCGAGCACTGGCTGGCTGGGCTGTTGGAGCCGGGCTTCCTGAACAGCGGCTTCCAGTGGAGCGAGGCCAGGCTGGTGGCCGAGCTGGAGGGTGGCTTCGTCATCGAGGGCAGCCAGCACCTCTCCGGGTCGCCGGGTAGCAGCGTGGAGACCGCCTTCGTGGTGATCCGGGACGTGGGTGGCCACCCGGTGCTGTGCCACCCGATCACGTTGGAGACCCCCGATCACTTCGGGTTGGCCTACGAGTTCTGCCTCGAGGGCTTCGAGGCGGTCCCCCGATGAGCCTCACGGCGCGGGCGCGCAGCTGGCTGTGGCGCTGGCGGCACCTGTGGGTGGCCGCGGCGATCTGCGCGGCGGTGATGCTCGCCCTGTTCCCGGGGCTGCTCGCCGACCCGCTGGGCAGCCGCCCGGTGGGGCCCTTCCACGACGGGCACATCTGGTGCCTGCGGCAGATGGCGCGGGCGCTGGTTGGGCTGGAGCCTTGGAGCCCGGTGACCCACGATGTGGGCTGGCCCGCGGGGGCCGACGCGCGCTTCATCGCGTGGGGGGCGGCGCTGATCGCGGCTCCGCTGCAGCCCCTGCTCGGCCCGGTGGGGGCCTACAACGCGGCCCTGCTGGGCGGGCCGGTGCTGTCCGTGCTCTGCTGCGGCTGGTTGCTGCGGGCCCTGGGGGCCTCCCGCCCGGTTGCTGCGGCGGCGGCCCTGATCGCGGTGGTGAGCCCCTGGCTGCTGGGGTCCGTGGCGGGCGGCCAGGTGGCCAAGGTGCAGCTGTGGGTCTTCGCCCTGTGGGGCCTGGCGGCCCTGGGCCTGCTGCGGGGTGGGCGGCGCCCGGTGCTGCGGCTGGCGGCGGTGGTCTGTGCCGCAGCGCTGGTCGGGTTCACCGCGCCCTCGCTGGCCCTCTTCCTGCCCCTGGTGCTGCTGGCGCTGCTCCCTGTGCTGGGGCGTGTCCACGGGGGCTGGCGTGCGGGCCTGCTGCGGTGGGGCCTGCTGGTGGCGATGACGGGGCTGGTGCTGGGTGGCTGCTTGCTGGTCTACGCCCTGCCTGGCGCCTCCGATGTCCCCGAGGCCTTCAGCCCCGCCGGCCGAGCGTCGGCCGCGGCGATGATGTCCAAGACCCTCGGCTCGCTGCTGCTGCCGTTCATGCCCCGGCGGCTGCCCGAGGGGCCCTTGATGGAGGTCCCCCACCTGGCGAACCTGCCCTGGGTCGCGATGCTGGCTGGTGGGCTGGGTCTGTGGCTGCGGCCCCGGGGCTGGCGGGCCGCCGGCCTGCTGCTCCTGCTCGCCGCCGCGGCGGTGCTGGGCTTCTGGCCGGGGGGCGGTGAGGGAGCCGGGGGCGCGACCCCGGTCGGCCGCTGGCTGTTGTCCCTGGGCGTGCCGGCGCTGGCGTTCTACCGGGCCAGCTTCCTGGCGGTCGCGGCCCTGGCCGCCCTGCTCGCCCTGGGGGCGTCTCAGCGCCCCTGGGGGGCGCTGGTGGCCTGGGGCCTGGCGCTGGGCGTGGTGGGGGAGACCCTGCTCACCCACCAGTGGATGCTGCCCCTGGACACCGCGCCGCTGCCGGGTCGGGCGACCCTCGAGGGGATCGCGGCCGATCCCGACCCCGGCGCGCTGCTGCTGCTCCCCGTGGACGCCAGCGGCCTGGGGGGTCAGCGGGCGGTGGCCCTGGCGGCGGTGCACGGTCGGCCCAGCAACGGTGTGCCCCGGCGGCTGGACCCGAAGGTGCCCGGGCACGCCGAGCTGAGGGCGCGGCTCGTGGAGCTCGAGGGGCACGCGGGCGCCGAGCTGGTGGAGGCCCTGCGGGAGCAGGGCGTGGCCTGGGTGGTCTGGCACGAGCTCGAGGGGGATCACAAGCGCTCCCCCTGGTTCCAGCGGGGGCCGACGCCGGGAGCGCTCAGCGAGGCGCTGGGTGAGCCGGTGGGCGACGTCGAGTTGAGGGCGTGGAAGGTGGGGGACTAGCCCTCCGCGACCTCACGCAGGATCGCCGCCACGCTCTTGGCCGAGGCCTCGGCGCTGCTGGGGCCGTAGCCGCCGGCCAGCAGGTGCAGGTAGGGGACGCTGCGGCTGCGGGTGGCGCGGAGCACGGCCAGGTCCCGCTGCACCAGGCCCTCGATGGACAGGCCGAGGCCCGCCAGGGGGTCATCCCAGAGGGGATCGGAGCCGGCCACGTGGATGACCAGGTCGGGCTGGGCGGCCTCGAACGCGTCCTCGAGCTCGCGCTCGAGGCGCTTCAGGTAGGCCCCGTCGTCCATGCCGGCGGGCAGCTCCACGTCCCGGTCGCCGGGCACCCGGGGCAGGGGGAAGATCTTCTCCTGCTGCATCGACAGGGTGTAGACCCGCTCGTCGCCGTCGAAGGCGGCGTGGTTGCCGTCGCCCTGGTGGGCGTCGGTGTCCACGATGAGCACCCTGCCGTCGAAGCCGTCATCCCGCAGGACCTGCACCGCCACGGCCACGTCGTTGTAGACGCAGAAGCCATGGCCGCCCTCGGGCCGGGCGTGGTGGTAGCCGCCGCCCAGGTTGATGCCCACGCCGTGCTCCCGGGCGTGGCGGGCCATGGCGATGGTGTCGTACTTGAAGCTGTCGAAGGGGTGCAGGTGCTCGACCCCGAAGAAGCTCACACGGTAGCCCGGGGACCAGGCCACCATGGCGCCGCCGGGCAGCGCGGTGCCGGGGCCGGGATCGGGGTTCTTGGGCTTGCGCGCCAGGCCCAGCACGGCCATGCCGACGGCCAGCACGGCCATCAACAGCCCGAGCAGCCGTTTCTTCCAGGTCCACATCCAGGCATCCTCGGTCGTGTCGTGGGGCGGGGTCATGGACACGGGCGTATCCCGCCGGTTCCCGGGGTTCAGAACGCGGTGGCCGGCGGTTCGAAGCCGGGGGTGTGTTCCTCGATGTTCATGGTGGGTACGCCCGCGTCGGGCACCCAGGGGAGATCGTTCAGGGGGACGGTGGTGCCCAGGGGCAGCAGCCGGCGCTCCAGCAGATCGCCGGCCACGCTGCGGTGGTGGGTCAGCTGCGTGCCGTCGATCACCAGGATCCGGCCGCCCTCGGCCAGCTGATCGGCCAGGGCGTCGGCCTCGAGCCCGGGGGCGTCCTCGACGATGATCAGGTCGTAGGGGGCGTTGGTGCTCCAGCCGGCCTCGAGGGGTCCCCGCTCCACGGGCACCGCCAGGGCCAGCTCGTCCATGCGATCGGCGATGGTGAAGGCCACCGCGGGCTCGGCCTCGACCCGGGTGACCAGGGCGCCCAGGGCGGCGAGCACCGAGGCCCGGTAGCCGCTCTCCCGGGACAGCTCGAGCACCCGCTCGCCGGGCTGCACGCCGGAGGCCTTCAGCTGCCAGGCCAGGGCCGAGGGGGCCACGACGGGGCGACCGTCGGGGTCCTCCAGAGGTCGGTCTGCGTAGGCCTCGGCCCAGTGCTTCTGCTCGAGGAAGGTCTCTCGGGGCACGTCTCTGAGGGCGTCCTGGATGGGCAGGGTGGCCAGGCCCGTCCAGCCTACGCGGAAGTCCACCATGTGGCCCCGCTGGGCGATGCGCTCGTCAAGGGTGGGGAGCGTGTAGGGCAGCGTGTTCCCGGTGACGTCCCAGCCCAGGGCGACCAGGGCGGCGTCCAGGTCCTCGCCGCTGGGCAGGCGGTCCGGGTCGCCCACGCCCTCGGCGGCCAGGGCCGCCTGCCAGAGGGTCACCAGGGGCCAGGTGCGCTCCACCAGCTTGCTCTTTTCGCCGAGCACCTTGCGGGGGTTGACGAAGTTCAGCGAGGCCCAGCGGGACAGCATCTTGCCCGTGGGGGTGTTCGCCTGGAACAGCCCCTCGCGCAGCTCCATCCAGCCCGAGTCGTGGAGGATCACGGTGGGCATGGCCCTGCGGGTGCTGCGGATCACCACGCGGTCGCCCAGGCGGCTGCGATCGAGGCGGTAGCCCAGGTCCCACAGCTCTTCCTCGAGCTCTTTGCGGGCTTCCACGGAGCCCCAGACCACGATGACCTCGTCGGGTCCGGCCTCGGTCTCGGTCTCATCGGCCAGGGCCAGGGCCGTGAGCAGCAGGAGGGATGCGGCGGCGAGCATGGGTCCTCGTGGGCGGCGCCCTCACCGACACCCGCGGGCCATCAGGGATTCCCGGCTCAGAACGGGGGGATGAACCCAAGCTGCAGCTGGCAGGGCGGGCTCTGCGGCGCCTGGTGCGTGGGTGTCGGTGCCCGAGCGCCATCGGCGCTGCGGCCATGGCGGTGGCGCACCACCCGCAGGGTGCGGCCCTTGGTGCGGGCGAGATCGGCGTCGTCGCCCCGCAGACGGGGGGCCAGATCGGGGTGGTTGTGGTGGTGCAGCCAGGTGCGCACCGTGGCAGACAGGGTGTCGCTCACCGGGTGGTTGCCAGGGCCGAGCAGCTGGCCCAGCTCGGCGCGGCCGTCGCGGCCGGGGACCAGCCACAGGGTGGCGCGCTCGCGCCGCGGCTGGTCCGGGCGGAGGGCGCCCCGCACCGCGTAGGCGCTGCCGAGGCCCTGCGCGCAGTGTTCGACGTAGAGTCGCGATGCCAGGCAGTGGCCCATGACGCCGGCTTCGTCGATCAGCGACTGGACGTCGGTGAGCGGCCGCAGCCAGAGGCCCTGGGCGTTGGTGGGGTCGGCCATGGGGGCGGCGAAGGGGCCCAGGGGTTCGGCCCAGGCCAGCAGGCGCGCGGGGGAGGCCAGCTCGGCGTCGGCCTGGTTCCGCAGGCGGTGCAGCTGACGGAAGGAGCGCAGTTCGGGCATGGGGCGGCCGGGCCAGGCTTCGGCCCAGCTGGCGACCGCCCCCGCCAGCTGGCTGCGGGCGACGGTGGCCGAGCGCTGGGGCAGGCGGGCCATCAGCTGCAGCAGGGGGCCGGCGCGTTGCACCGGGCCGGCGGGGTCCAGCAGGTGGTGCAGGGTGGTGAGCACCGCGGCGTTCATGGTGGGCAGGTGGGTCAGGGCCTTGGCGACGGCGGGCATGGCCAGGGCTCGCTGGAGCAGCCGGAGGTTGCCGGGGCTGCAGAGGGCTGGGGGCAGCCTGCGCAGGACGCGGACGGTGGCGCGATCGCGACCGAAGCCGAGCCAGCGCCCGACAGCCCGGGCGATGCGGGGCGGGGGCTTCCCGAGCAGGGCCCGGGCCGAGCGGTAGGGCCGTGCCACCCGTGGGCGCAGGCTGGCGTGGAAGGCCAGGCCCGCGGCCAGCGCGGGACACAGGCGGGCCAGCTCCATGGCGCCGGGGACCCGCGTGAACAGGCAGTGCAGGGGCCAGGCCCGATCGCCGAAGCTGGCCGCGAGCCGCCGCTGATCGTCGGGGATGAGCGCGAAGGCCGCAGCCTGGGCGGCCTGGCGGCGGCGATGCAGTGGCCGGCGATGGCGTCTGCGCCGATCGGGGGCCGCCAGGTCGAGCCCGATGGGCCGAGCGCCGGTCCACGGACCCGTGGCCCCGAGCCGCCAGGCCCGGGGGTCGGGCCAGGGGCGCACGACCAGCGCGCTGTCGCGCTCGAAGAGGTAGAGCTTGCCGCGCTCGGGCATGAACGCGGAGCCGGGCTCGAAGCGGCGGGGGGCGGGGCTGGACACGGGTGGGCTCGGGGGGAGGGCGCTGGGGATCTGCTAGCCCCCAGGCTCCCCCCTGACGCGGACAGCCCCTGTCCGCGGACAGCTCCTGTCCTACGCTGGCTCGAGCGTCTCCGCGGCCTCGTTGCGCGCGGCCAGCAGCAGCTCCGGCGGTGGCGCCACCGTCCCGCTGGCCAGGCCCTCGAGGGCCCGGGCGCCCAGGTCGCGGACCATGGGGAAGGGCACCGAGAAGGCCACGGCCTGGTCGTCGGTCTGGGCGTTGCCGCGGGTGCCCCGCTCGTAGAAGACCCGGGGCAGGGGCTGGATGTGCACCCCCCGCGCGGCGTCGAAGGCGTGCACGGCCTGGATGGTGCGCGCGGATCGCTGCAGGGCCTCGGTGATGCCCCGGGGCTGCCCGATGGCGTCCAGCAGCAGCTCGAGCTCCGCCAGGCTGGGCAGGGATGGCCCCATGAAGAAGCAGTGGCCGGCGGCGTCCATGGCCCCGTACAACACCATGGCGTGCACGGCGTTGAGCACGTGGGCGGCGGGGGGCAGGCTGTGGTCGGCCGGATCGTAGGGCAGGCCCAGGACGTTGTGGCGCCCCGCGCCCGCGCAGCACTCGCCGTGGCGGCCGTAGGTCCAGGACAGGCCCACCCCGGTCTGCAGCATGGATCGCGGGTTGTGGAAGGGCAGCGCGTGGCCCCCGACGGTGAAGTGCCGCTCGAGGCCGTGGTGGGCCTCCACCGCGGCGGCGCCTTGCCGGATCAGCACGCCCAGATCCGTGTCCCCCGCCGCGGCCTGCTCGAGGGCGGCCCGCACGGAGGCGGCGTCGCTGTAGCGCACCCCGCTGTCGGCCCCGGCCTCGCTGGCCAGCGCGAGCGCCGCGACGGCGACCAGGGCCTCGATGTGGTCGTAGGCGTGGTCGTTGGAGTGCTCGAGCACCCAGGCGGCTGTCGCCGGCAGGTCGTGGAACAGCCCGAGGTTGATGAGCCCCTGGTAGGTCTCCCACTCGCCGGCCTTGACCACCCGCGCCCCGCCGTCGCCGCTGGGCACGATGGCGGTCTGGTCGCAGCGGTTGGGGCAGCCGGGCATGCAGCCGTGGCGGCCCCGCTTCAGCCCGTGCTGGCGGGCCAGGCCGAGCTGCGTGAGCACCATGGTGTCCGGCAGCACGGCCCGCAGCACGGGGTCGGGCACGTGGGCGTCTCGGAAGAGGTTGGTCAGGCCGTGTCCCTGCTCGATGCGGCCCCGGGCTGCGGCGCCGTAGGTGCCTCCGAGCAGGGGGTTGTCGGCGTCGTCGCTGCCAGCCAGCGCCCGGTTGGCGCGCTTGCGGGCCATGGCCGCCTGCAGCCGGCGGGCCCGGGCGAGGCGCGCGGGGTCGATGGGGTGGCGTGGCGCGTCGGGCTTGGCGACGACGATGCCCACCAGCCCGTTGCGGCCCAGGATGGTGGTGCCCCGGGCGGCGGCCCGGCTCGGCACCCCGCCGTGACGGCGGTTGCACACCAGGGCGTTGTAGGCGAAGGCCACCGTCGCGGGGTCCACCACGGCGAGGGCGACGTCGTCGCCGTGCGCGGCGTACAGGGCGCGGGCCAGGGCGACGGTGCCGGCGATGCCGCGGCCGTAGTCGCTCAGGGGGCGCAGGCTCGGTCGACCATCGGGACCGATGACCAGCACCCGCTGGGCCGCGCAGCGCCCGACGATCTGGATGCCCGCGACGCCCTGGGCGCTCAGGGCCCGGCCCATCAGGCCGCCGCCGCGGCTGCCCTGCAGGTTGCCCCCCAGCTCACTCACGCCGTACAGGTTGAGCTTGCCGGCGAAGGGGAAGCCGCTGGCCGTGGTGGGGGTGTAGCCGCTGATGTAGACCGTCTTGTCGGGATCGGCGCAGTGGGTCATGCGCTCGACCGCCAGCTCCTTGCCGAAGAACTCGAGCCCCGTGACGTCCTGCACCCGGACGGAGCCGGCCTCCAGATCGACGTGGACTTCCTGCAGCATGGGGCCTCCGCGGTGGTGGGGGTGTCCTAGCGCGCCCGGTGGCCATGCGCTGGGATAGGCCATGGGTGCAGGAGGATGCCATGTCCGACAACGCCCACCAGGATCTCGTCGCTCGGCGCCTCGCCCGGGCGCGCGCCGTCGCCGCGGCCGGAGGGGTGCGCGCCGCCATCGCCGCGGGCGCCCTGCCTCAGCGGGTGGACCTGACCACCGTGGAGGCCCTGGTGCTCGGCCTGCTGGTGCAGGACGTGCGCTGCTTCCTCACGGTGCTGGGCCACGGCTCCACGGATCTGGGCGAGGTGCTGCGGGTCTACGAGCAGGCGGGCCTGGTGCGCACCGTGCCCTGTCGCAGCGAGATCGAGGCCTCCCACGCCGCGGCGGCCCTGCGCTGGGTCACGGGCGAGAAGGCGGCGGTGGTCACCAGCATCGGTCCCGGTGCCCTGCAGGCCCTGGCAGCCAGCCTGGTGCCCGCCAGCGACGGCCTGGGGGTCTGGTACCTGCTGGGCGACGAGACCACCCAGGACGAGGGCCCCAACATGCAGCAGGTGCCCCGCCACGAGCAGGGCCTGTTCCACCGCATGTTCTCGGCCATGGGGGACACCTACACCCTGCACACCCCCTGGGCCCTGCCCACCGCCCTGCGGCGGGGGCGCTTGGCGGTGGACCACCCCCACCGGGCCGGGCCGTTCTTCCTGCTGCTGCCCATGAACACCCAGCCGGCCGCCCTCGAGGGCTTCAACCTGGCAGAGCTGCCCATCGAGCGTCCCCCGGCGCTGCCTGCGGCCCGGGACGATGGCGCCTACGATGCGGCTGTCCAGGCCCTGCTCGAGGCCGAGCGGGTGGTGGTCAAGGTCGGTGGCGGCGCCCGGGGCGCGGGCCCCCAGCTGCAGCGCTTCCTCGAGCTGACCGACGGTGTGGCGGTGCTCAGCCCCCTGGTCAGCGGTGTGATCCCCTACGAGCACACCCGCAACATGCTGGTGGGCGGCTCCAAGGGCAGCCTGTGCGGCAACCACGCCATGGACCAGGCCGATCTGGTGGTGGCTCTGGGCGCGCGGGCGGTCTGTCAGAGCGACAGCTCGCGCACCGGCTACCCCGCGGCCCAGCGGATGCTCAACATCAACACCGATGCCCACGCGGCCCTGCACTACGGGCGCTCCATCGCGCTGGTGGGTGAGGCCGCGGCGACCCTCGACAGGCTCAACGAGCGCCTCGCCGCCCAGCCCGCCAAGGTCCCCCACGGGCCCTCGTCCTGGCTCACCGCCTGCCGGGAGTCCCGTGAGGCCTGGGAGCGCTTCAAGGCGGAGCGCTACCACAATCCAGGCCTGCACGATCCCCTCTGGGGGCGCACGGTGCTCACCCAGCCCGCGGCCATCAAGCTCGCCACCGACTGGGCCCGTCGCCGGGACGCGGTCTGCTTCTTCGACGCGGGCGATGTCCAGGCCAACGGCTTCCAGGTGGTGGAGTGCGACCGGCTGGGTCGGGTCTTCACCGAGACCGGGGCCAGCTACATGGGCTGGGCATCCTCGGCGTTGCTCGCGGGCTCCCTGGCCGCGCGGCCCTTCTACGGGCTTGCGCTGACCGGAGACGGCTCGTTCATCATGAACCCCCAGGTGCTCATCGACGCGGTGGCCCAGGGCGCGCGCGGCTGCCTGCTGGTCATGGACAACCAGCGCATGGCCGCGATCTCCGGGCTGCAGAAGGCCCAGTACGGCGCCGAGCACGCCACCTGGGATCACGTGCCGGTGGACTACGTCCAGCTGGGCGCGGCGGTGCAGGGGGTGCTGGCCCTGCACGGCGGTCACACCATCGAGCAGCTCCACGCGGCCCTCGAGCAGGCCTGGGCCCACAGCGGGCTCTCCCTGATCCACCTGCCCGTCTACTACGGCGACGATCCTCTGGGTGGGTTGGGGGCCTTCGGGCGCTGGAATGTGGGCAACTGGGTGGCCGACACCCAGAAGCTGCGGCACGATCTGGGCACCTGACGGAGGACTTATGCGCCGCTCGACCTGGCTCATCGCGCTCGCCCTCGGCTGCACGCCCCCCGCCACGGACGACACCGAGGCTCCGCCCCTGGAGACCGGCGACACCGCCGCTGCCCTCTGCCCCGAGCACGTACCCCTGGACATCGGCGAGAAGGTCGAGTTCACCACCATCGAAGATCAGCCCTGGACCAAGCTCACCGGCATGTGGGCCCTGCCCTGGGAGAACGGCGGCTGGCGGGCCTGGGTCAAGGCCAAGAACAGCAGCGACGACTTCGCGGTGGTGCGGGTCTTCAGCTCCGGAGACGGCGCCACCTGGAACGTCCACGAGCCCTGCGGGGTGGACTACGACGACTGGGTGGCCAGCGTGGGCACCGTCACCGTGTTTCCCTGGAACAAGCAGTGGTGGATGTGGCTGCGGGCCGACGACGAGGAGGTCCACCAGCGCGTGGCGTCGGCCACCAGCGAGGACAGCTGCCGCTGGACCATGAACCCCGGCTACTACGGCGGCGACGAAGAATGGGCCGTGGACGCGATGATGGCCCCCCACGTGATCGAGGGCCCCGACGATCGCCTCTGGCTCTACTACCGGGGCAGCCCCGACGTGAACCAGCGGGACTCGGCCATCGGGCTGGCGTACAGCGACGACGGCATGAACTTCGAGCCCGACCCGACCAACCCCATCTTCCCCCCCAGCGACGACGGCTGGGACTCCACCCTGGTGGGCGGCCCCCACGTGTGGTTCGAGGACGGGCGCTGGCTGATGCTCTACTCGGGCCATGATCGCGACATCGACCCCGAGTGGGACTCCCAGCAGATCGGCACCGGCAAGCGCATCGGTCTGGCCGCCAGCACCGACGCCATCCACTGGACCCGCTGCTCCCCCGAGCCCCTCTTCGAGCGCGGGGTCAAGGACGACAACCCCTTCGTGATCGAGATCCTGGGCCAGGAGTGGCTCTACTACCGCACCACCGACGATCCCGACGCCAAGGGCGGCGAGATCTGGCGCACGCCCTGGCCCCATTAGAGAGCGCCCATGTCCTCCGACCAACCCCGCGGCCTGGGTCGCAGCCTGACCTCCTACGGCGATCCTGGCTTCTCGCGCTTCATGCGCCGCGCGTTCCTGGCCTCGGCCGGCTTCGACGGCGACGATCTCGAGCGCCCCATCGTCGGCATCGTGGACACCTCCTCCGACTACAACCCCTGCCACCGGGACATGCCGGCGCTGGTGGAGGCCGTCAAGCGGGGTGTGCTGCAGGCCGGTGGGCTGCCCTTCGCCTTCCCCACCGCCTCGCTGCACGAGATCTTCACCTCGCCCACCACCATGTTCCTGCGGAACCTGGTGGCCATGGAGACCGAGGAGCTGCTGCGGGCCCAGCCCATGGACGCGGTGGTGCTGCTGGGGGGCTGCGACAAGACCATGCCCGCCCAGCTGATGGCGGCCATCAGCGTCGATCTGCCCGCCATCCACCTGGTCACCGGCCCCATGCGCACCGGATCGTGGGAGGGGCAGCGGCTGGGGGCCTGCACCGACTGCCGCCGGCTGTGGGCCCAGCACCGGGCCGGGGAGCTGAGCGCGGATCAGCTGGACGCTGCCGCCCTCGAGCTCTGCTCCACCGGGGGCACCTGCATGGTGATGGGTTCGGCCAGCACCATGGCGTGCATGCTCGAGGCGGCCGGGCTCGCGCTCCCGGGCTCCGCCACTCCGCCGTCGGGCAGCGGGGCGCGGCTGCGCGTGGCCGTCGCCACCGGCCGTCGGGCCGTGAGCTTGGCCGCCGATGGCGGCCCGACCGTTCGGTCGATTTTTACCGATGATGCACTCCACAACGCGATCACCGTGCTGTGCGCCCTCTCTGGTTCCACCAACGCGGTGGTCCACCTGGCGGCCTTCGCCCGGCGGGCCGGGCTGGGCGCGCTGCTGCCCAGGTTGGACGCCATCGCCCGGCAGGTGCCGGTGCTGGTGGACTGCAAGCCGGCGGGCAGCCGCTACATGGAGGATCTGCACCACGCCGGTGGTGTGCCCGCCCTGCTGGCGGCCCTGCGCCCCCTGCTCCGTCTCGGGGCCCCCACAGTGACGGGACAGACCCTCGGCGAGCAGCTCACCGATCACCCCGGGCCTGGCGACTGGCAGGATCTCATCCACAGCCTCGACGCGCCGCTGCAACCCCCTGGCGCGCTGCGGACGCTGCACGGCTCCCTGGCCCCCCGCGGGGCGGTGCTCAAGGCTGGCGCGGCCACGCCGTCGCTGTTCCAGCACACCGGCCCCGCCGTCGTCTTCGACGGACCGGCGGACGCCGCGGCCCGCATCGACGACCCGGAGCTCCCGGTCACCCCCGACTCGGTCCTCATCCTGCGGGGTGCGGGCCCGGTCGGTGCGGGGATGCCCGAGGCTGGCTCCCTGCCCATCCCCCGCAAGCTGGCCCGGCAGGGGGTCACCGACATGGTGCGGGTCAGCGATGCCCGCATGTCGGGCACGGCCTACGGCACCGTGGTGCTTCACTGCGCTCCGGAGGCCGCGGTCGGCGGCCCCCTCGCCCTGGTGCAGGACGGCGATCCCGTGCGGCTCGACGTCGAGAGCGGGCGCATCGACCTGCTGGTGGACGAGGCCGAGTTGGCCCGACGCCGCGCAGCCTGGCAGCCTCCGCCTCTGCCCCCCCGCGGCTGGGCCCGGCTGCAGGCCCAGCACGTGCTGCAGGCCGACGACGGCGCCGACCTGGACTTCCTGTAGGAGCGCGCGTGCGGTCTCTCCCCCTCCTGCTGCTCCTCGCCGCCTGCGACGCCGGCCCCGGTGACAGCGAGCCGATGGTCCCCGACGACAGCGCGGTGGACACCAGCTGGAGCGTGGCGCTGGTGGCGGTGTCCGAGGGCTCCTTCACCATGGGCTGCGATCCGGGCCGGGATCCCGCCTGCGACCCCGACGAGCTGCCCGCCCATCCCGTGAGCGTCTCGGCCTTCGGCATCATGGAGACCGAGCTCTCCCACGCCGCCTGGCAGGCCTGCGTGGACGATGGCGTCTGCGGCGAGCTGCTGCTGCCCCCCGGGGCGGACCGGCGACCCCAGCTGCCGGTGACCGGGCTGACCCGCACCCAGGCCGAGCTGGTCTGTGGGTGGGCCGGGCTGCGCCTGCCCACCGAGGCCGAGTGGGAGTGGGCGGCCCGGGGCGATGACGGCCGGCTGTACCCCTGGGGCGACGCCGCCCCCGACTGCACCTTGGCCAACGGGCGGTCCTGCGGAGCGCCCCTGCTCCCCGTCCGCTCCCTCGAGGCCGGCGCCAGCCCCGTCGGCGCGCTGCACATGAGCGGCAACGCCTGGGAGTGGGTGAGTGACGGCTACGACGCCGACTACTACCAGGACAGCCCCGAGCAGGACCCCACCGGCCCGGACACCAGCGCCCTCGATCAGCTGCGCGGGGTGGCCATCTACAGCAGCGACGCAGCCCTGCGGGCCTCCAACCGCCAGGTGGCCGTCGAGGGCATGACATGCCCCCTCTGCGGCGTGCGCTGCGCCGGGGAGGCTCCGTGAGGCTCGCCCTGCTCCTGCTGCTCGCCGGCTGCCAGCGGCTCGCACCCCCCGAGACCGGGGGGGACTCGAGCCCGGCGCCCGAGCCCTTCGAGGAGACCCTCGACCCCGACGCCCTGCACCTGCTGGCCACCGGGCTGCCGAGCACCCCGGCCCAGGACTCCATCTTCGAGCTGGATCTGGCCTTCGAGCAGCGCTGGAGCTTCGGGCTGCTGCAGGGTGGTGTGCAGGGTGCCTGGCGGACGGACGACGGCGACACCGTCTTCGCCGCCTCCACGGTGCCGCCGGAGCTGAGCTCCTCCATCGTCCGCATCGAGGCCGACGGGACCCTGGTCTGGGACTACGACCACCTCTTCATCGCGGGCCTGGGCTTCTCCCACGGGGTGGTGGCCACGCCCGACGGTGACTGGATCGCCCTGGACACCACCGGCGGGCAGCTGATCGGCTTCGACGAGGCGGGCGATGAGCTGTGGAGCTACGCCCTGCACGAGCACGGCGAGGGCGGCTCCCCCAACGGGGTGGCCATCCACGACGCGGGCGACGGCACCGCGCTGCTCGCGGTGAGCACCCTCGAGCGCGCAGGGGCCCCCCAGCGGCTGCTCATGCTCGAGCTCAGCGGCCGCGAGGCCCCGCCGGTGGAGCGCTGGGCCTGGGACCTCGACGCCGCGGACGGCCTGCTCTTCCCCCACGGCCCGCGCTTCACCGACGACGGTCACGTGCTGGTCTGCCTGTCCTCCGTCGGCCAGGTGGTCGCCCTGGACCTGGACGGCGTGGAGCAGTGGCGGGTCCCCGCGGACCACCGCGCCTCGGCCCTGTCCTTCCCCCGGGACGCCTGGTTCCTGCCCGACGGCACCCTGATGGTGGCCGACGGCGCCAACGAGCTGCTGCGGGTGCACGATCCCCACGGCGCCTTCGAGGTCGTGGCCTCGGTCCGGGTGCCCGACGTCTTCTCGGTGCATCCGGTGGTCTGCGGGCCCGATGGCGGGCTGCCCTGCCTCGGGGGCTGATGGTGTCCGGTATACTCGAGGCCGCATGAGCTCCTTCAACGTCGGCATCATCGGTTGCGGCCGCATCACCGACATGCACGTGCCCGGCTACCAGCGCAGCGACCGGGCGCGGTTGCTGGCGATCTGCGACATCGACCCGGCCCTGCTGGCCCGGCGCCAGGCGGAGTGGGGGGTGGAGCGGGCCTACCGCGACTACCGGGAGCTGCTGTCGGATCCCGACATCGATCTGGTGGAGATCATCACCCCCCACCACCTGCACCGCAGCCTGGTGGAGGACGCCTTCGCGGTGGGCAAGCATGTCAGCGTGCAGAAGCCCATGGCCCTGACGGTGGCCGACTGCGACGCCATGATCGCGGCGGGGGAGCGGGCCGGCCGGCTGCTCAAGGTCTTCGAGAACTTCGTCTTCTTCCCCCCCTATGTGAAGGCCAAGGAGCTGATGGATGCCGGCGCCATCGGCGAGCCCCTCTGCATCCGCACCAAGCTGGGCTCGACCACGCGCGGGGGCTGGCCGGTGCCCCTGAAGTCCTGGGTCTGGCGCCTGAACGAGGAGAGCTGCGGGGGCGGACCCACCATCTTCGACGACGGCAACCACAAACTGAGCGTGGCCCTGCACCTGATGGGGCCCGTGGAGCGCGTGCACGCCTGGATCGACCGCAGCTTTGGCGCCATCGACTCGCCGGCGATGATCAGCTGGACCCATGAAGGCGGGCGCACGGGCGTCCTGGACGCCACCTTCTCCCCCCACATGACCACGCCGTCGAAGTACTACCCCATCGACGAGCGCATCGAGATCACGGGCAGTGAGGGCTGCCTCGAGGTCACCTGCTGCACCGCGCGGCTGTGGGAGCGGCCGCCGCTGCTGCTGCATCGAGGCGGCGAGACCACGGCCTTCACCGACCTGCGGCACGACTGGCTGGACAGCTTCGTGGACTCCACCCAGCACTTCGTGGACTGCATCCTGGACGGAGGCGAGCCGCGGCTGACGGGCCAGCGGGGGCGGGAGGTCATCCAGTTCGCGCTGGCCGCCATGCGCAGCAGCGAGACCGGCGAGACCGTGCGGCCCGCCGACATCGGGGGTGGAGCGTGACCATCCGCCACTCCCTGGGGATCCGCGCGCTGACCACCACCCTGCTGGTGGCGCGGGCCGTGGCCCTCAGGCTCGGCGATCGGGCCTGGGTCAGGGGCCTGCGGCTGTTGGTGAGGCTCCCGCTGCCGGCGGACACCCGGGGTGTGCTGGTCGAGGCCGCGGACATCCTGGCCGAGGGCCCGCCGGGCACGACCCTGCTGCGCCGGATGGTGGCGGGCACCACCCGCGCGGAGCTGGAGGACATGCTCTGGGGTGTGCTGGTCTTCGATGAGCGGAGGCTGCCATGACGACCCGGGCGGTGATCTGCGGTGGCTCCGGCGGCGAGGCCTGGCTGGCCCTGCGCGCCTGGCGGGCCTTCGGGCGCTTCCCCGATGTGGCTGTCTATGTCGACGATCCCGAGCTGTGCCGCCAGCGGGCGGTGGCGCTGGGGGTCGAGGCGGTCTGCGATCGGGCTGCGCTGTTCGATGATCCGACCGTCCAGGCTCTGCACGTGCTCGGCGGGCTGCACCAGCGGACCTGGTTGCTGTCCAGCGCCCTCGACCTGGGCCGACCGGTCCTGGCGGCGCCGCCGGTGTTCGGTGGTCCACGGGACCTCGAGATCCTGGCCTGCGCCGGCCCCGGGCTGCTGCGGGACGCGGCGGTGGCGCCCTGGCTGCCCGCCCTCCGCGAGGGCCTGCGCCGGGTCCACGCCAACCACATCGGGCGCCTGCAGCAGGTGCGTTTCCGCAGCATCGTCGCGGGGACAGGAGGGTGGGACCCGGGCCTGCAGCCGGACTGCCCGCAGCGGGAGCCGCCCCTCGAGCTGGCCTTCGAGGACGCCCTGCGTCGAGAGCTGGCGCGGGTGCTGCCCATCGCAGAGGCCGTTCTGGGCCCTGTGGTGGAGATCCACGTCCAGGCCCCTCGCCGGGAGCCGCCCTGCACCTCCCTGGTGACCTGGCGACATCGGGAGCACGCCTGCCACGGGGTGCTCGAGCTGTCCTTGCTGCCCCACCTCACCATCGTCAGCCCGGTGGAGCCCCGGGAGGACAGCCTCGAGATCACCGGCACCGCGGGCATCCTCTGGGTCGGTCGCCTGCGCGGCGGACCCGGGGCGGTGCCCCCCCTGCGCCTCTACCGGGGCGACACCCTGCTCGAGCCCGAGCCCCCCGTCGGAGGCTGGGCTGGCGCCTGGGCGGCGATGGTGCCGGGTGCACCGGCGCTGACCATCCCCGCCCTGCAACACCGGCTCGCCTGCCTCGACGCCGCCACCGCCAGCCTCGCCACCGGCGAGCGGAGGACCATCCTGTGAACCGCGCCTTGCTGATCACCGCCTTGGCCCTGGGCTGCACCCCGCCCAAGGTCGACGACACCGCCCCCCTCACGGACACCGCCCCGCCGCCCAGCGGGGGCATCATCGCCGCCACCAGCGGCACCCCCGCCATCGAGGCCGGGCTCGCCGTGCTCGACGAGGGCGGCACCGCGGTGGACGCCGCCATGACCGTGGCCATGAGCCAGATCACCCTGACCGTGGGCTCCTGGAACAGCTTCGCGGGCATCTTGGGCGCGGTGGTCTACGACGCCGAGACCGGCGAACTGTCCAGCCTGCACGGCAACTACGGCACCTTCGCCGGCGAGACCGATCCCATGAGCATCCCCGCGGACGAGCCCTCCGGCCGCACCGCCATGGTCGGCGGCTACATGGCCGCGGCCGAGGCCCTTCACGCTGAGCACGGCGCGCTGCCCTGGAGCCGCGTCTTCGAGCCGGCCATCACCCTGGCCGAGGACGGCTTCGAGGTGGACGTCTACCTGGACTACTACATCAGCTACAAGCAGGATGTGCTGTCCCGCCGGGACGAGACCTGGGCCGTGTTCACGGACGACGACGGGGAGCCCTGGGCGGAGGGCGACACCATCACCCAGCCCGCCTTGGCCGAGACCCTCCGCGCCGTGGCGGACCAGGGCTCCGCCTACATGTACACCGGCGCCTGGGCCGATCACTTCGTCGCCGCGGTCAGCGAGGAAGGCGGCGCGGTGAGCGCCGACGATCTCGCGGCCTACGAGGCCGCCTGGACCGAGCCCCTCGAGACCAGCTACGCCGAGCACACCGTGGTCACCATGGGCGACCGCGAGCTGGGCTCGGTGCAGATCATCGAGGCCCTCAACATGGCCGAGGCCGTGGGCCTGGCGTCGATGGGGCCCTGGTGGGAGAGCGGCGAGGCCCTGTTCTGGCTGGTGCGCATCACCCAGGTCAACCAGCTGCTCACCTGGATCCAGGACTACTACCCGGACTACGACAGCTACGTGACCGACGCTTTGCCGGGGGTGGTGTTGGAGGACGACGCCCGGGTGAGCGCCGAGCAGGCCGCGCTGCTGGTGCAGTACGTGCAGGACGGGACCTGGAACGAGCTGATGGACCTGTTCGGCTACAGCCGGGGCAGCTCGGCCCACTCCGACGCCATCGCCGTCATGGACGCCCGCGGCAACGCCGTGGCCCTGACCCACTCCATCAACACCACCATGTGGGGCACCACGGGCATCTTCGTGGATGGGGTGAGCATCCCCGACTCCGCCAGCTTCCAGCAGCAGCTGTTGGCCCAGATCACCCCCGGCGATCCCCTGCCCACCCCCCTCAACCCCACCATCGCCCTGCGCGACGGGCTGCCCGTGCTCGCCGGGAGCACCGTGGGGAACGTGCACTACGCCCAGGTGCAGCGCCTGGCCGCGGTCCTGGGCCTGGGGCTCGACCCCGCGGACGCCGTGCAGACCCCGATGCTCTCGGGCTGGGGCTTCGAGGAGATCGTGGCCACAGGCGCCATCCCCCAGGACGTCATCGACGAGGCCAACGAGCTGGGCGCGGACATCACCGTCGGCTCGGACCCGAGCCAGCCGGCCTGGGTGGGCGTGTCCTGGTCGGAGGCCGGGTGGAGCGGGGGCACGGAGCCCTGGCTCGAGCCGGTGGGCGCGGCGGTGGCCAGCACCGGGGAGTAGCCGTCAGGCGTCGAGCACGCCGCGCACCGCCGCGGCCAGATCCTCGTAGCCGAAGGGTTTCTCGAGCAGGTTGACACCTTCGTCCAGCTCGCCCCGATGCACGATGGCGTTGGTGGTGTAGCCGGACATGTAGAGCACGCGGGTGCGGGGGCTGCGGGCCCGGATCACCTCGGCCAGCTTGGGCCCCGTCATGTCCGGGATGATCACGTCGGCGATCAGCAGCTCCACCGGCTTGCTGGTCAGCTCGAGCAGCTGGAGCGCGGCCTTCGCGTTGGCCGCCAGCATCACCCGGTAGCCGAGCTGCGCCAGCATCCCGGCGGTCATGCGACGCACGGCCTCGTCGTCCTCGACCACCATGATCCGCTCGTCGCCGCCGACGACATGGGCCGGCTCCGCCTCGACCGCGGGCTCCGGGCTGCCCTCGACCCGTGGCAGGTAGACCTTGAAGGTGCTGCCGTGGTCCAGCTCGCTGTAGACCGCGATGCGGCCGCCGGCCTGGGTGACCAGGCCGTAGCAGGT
Source organism: uncultured Enterobacterales bacterium (assembly GCA_964481655.1). Classification (GTDB taxonomy): domain Bacteria; phylum Myxococcota_A; class UBA796; order UBA796; family JAFGLY01; genus CALDOK01. Next base: position 20,448 of record CAYZVO010000104.1, read on the forward strand.
CGCCAGGCCCAGGCCTGTGCCCGCGCCCTCGGGCTTGGTGGTGAAGAAGGGCTCGAAGATCCGGGCCCGGGTCTCATCGTCCATGCCGCAGCCGGTGTCGCTCACGGCGATCACGACGTAGTCGCCGGCGGGCACGGCCCCACCGGTCCCGTCGCCCGAGGGGGTGTCCAGGCTGGCGTTGGCGCTCTCGATGGTGAGCTTGCCGCCGGCGGGCATGGCGTCCCGGGCGTTGACGGCCAGGTTGACGATCACCTGCTCGATGGCCCCGGGATCGAAGCGGGTCTCCCATAGACCCGGGGCCAGCTGGGTGTCGAGGTCGATGTCTTCTCCCAGCAGGCGACGGAGCAAGGCGTCCACGCCGTGGATGGTGGCGTTGAGCTGCAGGACCTTGGGGGCCACGATGCGGCGTCGGGAGAAGGCCAGCAGCTGCTGGACCAGATCCTTGGCCCGGTGGCTGGACGCGAGCACCTGGTGTAGCTGCTCGCGGGTTCCGCTGTCGGCGGGCAGATCCATCATCGACAGCTCGGTGAAGCCCATGATGGCGGCCAGCATGTTGTTGAAGTCGTGGGCGATGCCCCCGGCCAGTCGGCCCACGGCCTCCATGCGCTGGGACGCCACCAGCTGGCGCTGCAGCTCGGTGCGCTCGGTGATGTCCTGCTTGATGCCGATGATGTGGTCGGGGTTGCCTTCCTCGTCCCAGAAGATCTGGCTGGTGGAGCGGACGTCGATGACCTCACCCGTGCCGCGCGTGATGCAGCGGTACTCGAAGTCGAACGGGCGCCGCTCGGTCAGGCATGCGACGAACTCCGCCATGACCCGCTCGAGGTCTTCTGGATGCACGATGGCCTGGAATTCCTCCTGGGAGTACACCCCGCCGGGCTCGAAGCCGAAGATGCGACAGAACCCCTCCGAGGCGGTCCAGGTGTTGGCCTTCAGGTCGGTGTGGTAGGTGCCGATGCGCGCGACCCGCTGGACCTCCTCGAGGCCCTGCCGCGCGCGGCTGTGCTCGGCGTCGGTCTGCTCGACGAGCTCGGCGGACAGCAGGACGGCGCAGACGGTGCCACGCTCGTCGTTCTCAGGCCGCAGACGCATCAGGACGTCGTGGGGGCCGTGGGTGCTGCCGTCCAGGCGGACCTGGCGGGTGGCGGTCTCACCCTCGAGCACCTGCCTGGCCAAGGGCTCGAGCTCTGCGGCCAGCCCGGGCCCGAAGACCTCGGCGAGATCTGCCCCGATCAGCGCTGCTCGTGGGCGGCCGATCCAGCCTTCGAGGCTGCGGTTGCAGTAGCGGACGGTGAGCTCGGCATCGAGCCACGCGGCGCCGCAGGGCAGGCTGTCGAGCAGGGCGTCATGCATACGAGGCATGGGCGGATGATACGCCGAATGCGCCCAGGACGATATCAACGATTCGCTACCTCGCCAAAGGACCTCACCGTGCATCCCGTCTACGCCGACTCCAGCGACCACGCCGCCCTCTGGGCCCTGCTCGAGGCCACCTGGCCCGGGTTGCCGGGGCGCTTCGACATCGCCGCCGGGCACGGCTGGCCCGTGGGTGCGGTGTCCACACCCTTCGTCGCCCGCGCGCAGGGGCGCATCGTCAGCCACGTGGGCGTGCTGGGCTTCCCCGCCAGGCTGGGGGGGGAGGACCGGATGATCGCGGGGGTGCACGGGGTCTGCACCCTGCCCGACGAGCGCCGGCGGGGGCACTTCACCGAGGCCATGACCCGGGCGATGGAGCACATCGAGGCGCGCTACGGTGCCGCCAAGCTCTCCACCGAGATCCCCGAGGTCTACCAGCCCTTCGGCTGGCGGGTGGTGCCCCAGCATCACGCGGTGGTCGAGGTGGCCGGCCCGGGTGGCGGCGACGCTCGCCCCATCACCGAGGATGAGCTGCCCTGGCTGAAGGCCCTGTTGGCAGAGCGCGCGCCTCTCTCCGAGTGCTTCGCTGCCCGGGATCCCGGCTGGCTGCTCGGCATCGACGGGGTGCTGTGGACCGGAGACCTGAGCCTGTTCCAGCGGGTGGAGCAGCTGGACGCCGCGGTGGCCTGGAAGCTGGATGGCCGCAGCCTGCAGCTGTACCAGGTGGCGGCCCGCAGGCTGCCCAGCCTCGACGCGCTGCTGGCGCACTGCCCCTGGTCCTTCGACGAGGTGGTGCTCTGGTTCGGGCCCGACCGGCTGGCCCCCTACGCCCGCCCGCGGCCGGTGGCAGGCGACACGGTGCTGATGGTCCACGGCGACTGGCCGGAGCTCCCGCCGTTCTGTGTGCCGCCCCTGGAAGAACACTAGCGCGGACCTGCGCAGGGGCGGCCGTCGTGGGGTGCGTAGCTGTGCTCACACAGCGGCCCGAGGCGTACAACGCCCGCTCTCGGATGGGGCACCCTCTGGAGGGGAGCCCCTCTGGAGTCCATGCCCTCGCTGTCGCCCACCCTGCACACGACCCGTCGCGGCCTGCGGCTGCCCCTGGCTGGATCGCCGGAACAACGGGTCGAGGCGGGACCCTCCGTTCTGGGGGTCGAGCCCGAGAACATCATGTTCGACGACTTCGGCTAGCCCATGATCGAGCTCCTTCTCGTCATCGTGATCGTGAGCGGGGTGATGGTCCTGCTGTGGATGGGCCTGGTGGCCTTCCGGGAGTTGCCCCTGCGCCACGGTCACGGGGTCGAGCCCCCGGCGGAGGCGGTCACGACCGGGGGCTGTGGGCCCCAGTGCCAGTGTGGGCCGCCCGGGGCGCCCGAAGAGGACACACCTGCCGAGCGTGGGTGAAGGCGGTCTCCTACCAGCTGCTGCCGGCGCCGCCGCCACCCGATGAGCCGCCGCCGAAGGAGCTGTCCCCCGAGGAACCGCCGGAGCTGGTCGAGCTCGAATCGGAGGCCAAGTGGTCGGGCACCTCGCACGGCGTGTCGATGGTGGTGCTGTGGTGGTAGGAGCAGTGGGCGCAGCTCTTGGTGACCCGCACGCGTCCGCCGTGGTCGTAGGTGGCGGTGAGCTCCTTGGTGCTCGAGGTCTGCAAGGTCCGGTGTCCGCACTGCCCGCAGCGGCGATGGCCCGACAGCCACTTCTTGCGCGGGATCACCCGGGTGAAGTCGCAGGTCGAGCAGACGTAGACCTTGTAGTCCACTGAGCCGATGGCCTCCTCGGTCTGCTGACCGGGCGCCAGGTGGGCGTCGTCTTCGTCTTCGCCGAGGCAGGGCATGGCCACCCTGCACCTTGGGCAGAACCGCTCGCGCCTGCGGCGCCAGGCGGCGAACGCCGCCCAGACGAGGGCGTAGATCCCTGTCGCGAGGCCGGCGGGGAACCACCACGGCATGGAGCCCGCGTCGGCGCGGACCTGCCCAGGGTCGCTCCGGAGGCGCTCATCCACGGCCACCAGTCCAGCCTCGATACCCGTGCCGTACGCCTCTCGCTGGAAGTGGGGCACCATGGTGCTCACCTGCATGGTGCGCAGCCATTCGTCGGGCAGGCCCCCCTCGAGGCCGTGGCCCGTCTGCATCTCGAGGCGGCGCTCGCCCGTCACCAGCAACACCAGCAGGCCGTTGTCGGTGTCCGCGTCGCCGATGCCCCAGTGCGCGAACAGGTCCGTGGCGAAGTCCTCGGGGGTGCCGGTCACCTGCTGCACGGTGACCACGGCGATCTCCACGTCCAGGTCGGCGTGCAGGGTGTCGATGCGCGCGTCCAGGCGCTGCTCGGTGGCCTCGTCCAGCACCTCGGCGACGTCGCTGACCCAGGACGCTCCCCCGCGGGGGTTGGGGACTTCGGCCACGGTGAGGGCCAGCGCGGAACCGATGCACAGCACCCACATGGAGGCGTCTCCCAGAAGCGTGGACGAGGGCTACCGATAACCCCTCATCCTCCGTTTGACGGGAGCCCGTGTTCCGCGGTCTCCGCGTCGGGATGACACCCGGGCCCTGGGGGTTCGTGGCCAGCGATGCGTCGTCGACGCATGATGTCATCTCCCATCGATCCATTCGAGCACCCCAGCGTGGAGGACGGGACATGGTCGGCTTGTTGTTCCTGGCTGCCGCAGCGCTCGCGGGCGATCCGTCCGTCTGCCAGGCACCCCCGGCGGGTGGCACGGCGAGCGAGCACTACGCCCACGGCCTCTGCCTGGCGCTGGCCCACGGTGACCCGAGGGCGCAGTACTCGTCCTACGAGCGGGCGCTGGAGCTCGACCCGCACCACCAGGGCGCCATCGGTGCCGCCGCCTGTCTGGCCGCCAGCCGCGACCTGCCCGAGGCCGGGGCGCTGTGGGCGCGCATCGAGCCGCTGGCTTTGACCGAGCGGACCGCCCTGGGCTGCCGGGCCCGGCTGGCGATGTCGATGCAGGCGTGGCGGCGCGCGCGGGCAGATCTGGACGCGGCCCTGGACCTCACCGCGGACGACGTCAGCCTGCGCCTGGACCGCGCCGTGGTGGCCTACTGCACCGGGGACCAGGCCCGAGTCCTGGAGGACGCGGCGTTCGTCATCCCCCGCGCCCGCAGCCATGAGCGGCTGCGGGGCTGCTGGCTGGCTGCCTCGCTCCATGGGCAGGCCGGTCAGGCCGATGAGGAGCTGGCCCTGTTGCGCCGAGCGGACTGCCAGGCGGACCGCAGCGCCAGCCAGGAGCCGGTGGAGGTGTTGCGTACGAGGCTCGAGGATCAGCTCGACAAGACCTTTGGGGGGAGCTGGAAGCCGGGCTGTCCCTAGCAGGCCGGGCCCCCCGGTTGCGGTGCTCGTGCTGTGCATCGCTGTGGAGACCGACGTCCACTCCAGTGGAGGGGAGGGCGTGGCTGTCGATGGGCGTCGGGGGCGTAACCGGTTGAATATCCACGGAGCATGATGGGCGTCGCGGGTCGGCACGGGGTTTGCTTCTCACCTTGGCGAGCGTTCGGACACGCCGAACCCCATCACCCTCGAGTCATCCAGAAGGAACGACACCATGAACGCCAAGACCCTCCCCATCGCCCTCGTCCTCCTCGCCTCCTCCGCGGTCGCCGTCCCGGCTGTGGCCCAGGACTCCTTCGGCTACGACACCCTCACGCTGTGCTGCTGGAACGGCGTCCAGCCCCTCGGCGCCGTTCGGGAAGCCGCCGACGGGACCCTCGGGGTCGTCCACGTGGGCTACCTCTACGACGACGGCGCCGGCACGGGCGTCGAGCTCATCGCCGGCGAGCTGTCCCGCGGCCTGGTCTACGACTTCGACTGGACCGTCGAGCCCGCCGATGTCTCCACCACGATGGCCGACGCCGTCGCGGCCAGCGACACCACCGACCTGGTGGGCATCATCATCCAGGAGAGCGCCGGCGGGCTGGACCTGCAGCCCCTGGGCGTCCCCGCGAGCGAGAGCGGCGGCTACGTGGACATCGGCCCCATCACCGTGGCCGAGTACGACGGCGGCATCGAGCTGGCCGTCCCCAGCGACGACCCGGTCTCCCAGTGCTGCATCACCCTGCCGGAGACCCTGAAGGCCGCCACCGTCGATCGCCAGGGCTACGTGGACCTGATGGACGCCGGCGCCATCACCCTCGACAGCCGGGGCAGCCTGCTCGAGGGGACCACCTACGGCCGGTGAGGCTCGTGGCGGGATCGCCCGCTACGAACCCGCCTCCTCCGCGGCCTTCGAGCGCTTCTCCAGGCCACTGATGACGGCGGCGCCGGCGAGATCGCCCCACACGTTCGTGGCCGTGCGGCACATCGTGAGCACCCGGTCCACGCCCAGCAGCAGCCCGATGGCGTCCAGCGGCAGGCCCACGGCCTCGAAGACGATCGCCATCATGACCAGGCTGGCGTGGGGGATGCCGGCGGCTCCGATGGAGGCCAGCAGGGCGGTCACGAAGATCAGCGTCTGGTCTCCCAGCCCCAGGTGGATGCCGTAGACCTGGGCCACGAACAGGGCGGCCACGCCTTCGTACAGCGCGGAGCCGTCCATGTTGACGGTGGCGCCGAGGGGGATCACGAAGCCGGCCACCTTGTTGTCGATGCCGGCCTTCTTCTCGGCGACCTCCAGGGAGACCGGCAGGGTGGCGTTGCTGGATGCGGTCGTGAAGGCGGTCGCCAGGGCCAGCCCGACCTGCTTCATGTAGAGCCAGGGCGAGCGCCCGCCGAGGAATCGGATCAGCAGCGGGACCGTCACGAAGACGTGCACGCCCAGGGCCGCGATCACGGTCAGCATGTAGCCCAGCATGGGCACCACGACGTCGGCGCCGGTCTTGGCCAGCACCACCGCCAGCAGCGAGAAGACGGCGAAGGGGGTCAGCCGGATCACGACGTTGGTGATGGTCATCATGACCGCGAAGACGGCGTCGAAGAAGCCCAGCAGGGCGTCCCGTCGTTTGGGCGCCTGCGCGGCCGTGGCCAACCCGAAGAGGACGGCGAAGAAGATCACGCCGACCATGCCGGCGCCGCCACCGCCGGACTCGAGCCCGAAGCTGGCCATCTCGCCGATGGGGTTCACCGGGACCATGTCCAGCAGGAGCTGCAGGATCGAGCGCGCCTCGCCCGCCTTGATGTGAGCATCGGCGGGCAGGCCCAGGTCGACCCCGACGCCGGGCTTGATCAGGTTCACCATCACCAAGCCCGTGAGGATGGCCATGGCCGAGGTCACCACGTAGTAGAGCAGCGTGCGCCCACCCAGGCGGCCGACCTCGCGGGGATCTCCGATGCGCGCGATGCCCACGATGATGGAGCTCACGATCAGGGGCACCACCACCATCTTGAGCAGCTTCAGGAAGAGCTGCCCCATCCAGTCGTACCAGCCGACATAGGCTTCTGGCACCAAGAGCCCGACCGGCACGGCCAGCACCAGGGCGACGAGGACCTGCCAGTGGAGCTCGCGGTACCAGGCCCTGGGCGACGCGGTGGGGGTGGGCGGCTGGTGCGGGCTGTCGGTCACGCGTGGTCTCCTGTTCGAGATCAGGCCGGCGCCCGCGGACGCGATCGATGGTGGCCCGGGGAGAGGCGGTACATCTATGAATCGGCCGCCTCGCAGGCCAGGGATCCAGGCCAGGGGTCAGGTCGATACCACGACGTGTTCGAGTCGAAGCCTCGTCTGGGACAGCCCCACCGGGACCACGCGGGCGAGGGGCTCACTGCATCCCTCCGCCTGACGTTCCCCTGTTCGACCGACGCTGGCACGCCCCATACGGCCCGCCTCCGGGGTCATGCCAGCAATATCAGGTGGTGGTTGAGGTCCTACAGACCGTGTGGCGGTGGGGGGGACGCCGAACCCGCATCAAGGCCGCCAGCCGACAGTTTTAGTAGTGGTCTATCGACTTTACAATGCAAAACAGATAGTCTCCTTGTTGAACGACACCGAAACCGAGGGCTCCATGCCCAGCTACACCCCAAGACTCATCGAGCCATTGTGCCAGGCGGCGCTCGAGGCACGGAAGATCCTCGTACTCATCGGTGCGCGCCAGACAGGAAAGTCCACGCTCTCCGCCGCCCTGCTGGCCGAGGAACCCGAGGAGGCAAAGCTCCTGCTGAACCTCGATGATCCCTTCCTGCGCGATCGCCTGGTCGGTGAGGAAGGAGCCCTGATGGCGGCCATCGAGCGAAAGGCTGGCCGCCCCTGGAGCGCCATCGAGCGCTTCCACCTGGTGGTGGACGAGGCCCAGCGCGCGCCTGGACTGTTCGAGATCCTGAAGGCCCTGCACGACCGGGATCGCCAACGCCTGTCCATCATGGTCACAGGCTCGTCCGCGCTCGGAATCCACGATCCTGTCGCGGAGTCCTTCGCCGGGCGGGCGCGCATCCTCGTCCTCCATCCCTTCTCCTTGGCCGAGGGCTTCGCGCACTCGAGAGAGAGCGTCAGCACCGGCGACTGCCTCGCCCCCGCGATGTCGAAGCTCCTGTCGGGGTCGTTCTCCACCCAGGATTTCGACGCGATGGTCGAGCGCGCTCGCTGGGATGCGACGGCGCGCCAGGCCTACGCCGCCGCCCACCTGCGCCACCCCCTCTTTCCGGAACCCAGCAGCTCCGAGCAGCCCGAGCTGTGGGTGCGCGACTACCTCTCCACTTACATCGAGAAGGACGTGCAGAGCTTGGCGGCGGTGGGCAATGTGGCCTTGTTCCGCTCCTGCCTGCGCCAGGTCGCTGCACGCACCGGGAGCCCCTTCAAGTGGGAGCCAGCCGCGCAGGAGGTGGGCACCACGTCGGTGACCCTGCGCAAATATGCGGGGCTCATGGAGCAGACCTACAACCTGCAGCGGCTGGGCGCCTTCGCGGTCAACCCCGTCAAACGCGTGACCAAGGCGCCCAAGCTCTACCTCTCCGATCCTGGCTTGCTCTGGGGGCTGCGCGGCTTCGAGGACCTGCGCCTTCTGCAGGCGTCGGGCATGTTGGGTGCGTACATGGAGCTCGCGGTGATCCGTGAGATCACCAAGTGGTGTGCCCTGGAGCCTACGGCGCCCGAGCTACGGTTCTGGAGCAAGACCCGCGTCTCCGAGGTGGACCTCGTGGTCTCCAACCGCGGCTACCACATCCCCTTCGAGATCAAGCTGGGTGAGCGCTTCCAGCCGAAGTGGCTGCGGGGCCTGGACGCCTTCGAGGCCGACCACGCGAGCCTGGGTCTGGCGATTCCCTACCGGGTGTTGGTCCACAACGGCGAACCGGCACAGCTCGACGATCGCACCTTCCTGTTGCCGCTGTGGTGCCTCACCTGAACCGTATGGGCCACGAAACCCGATGAGGGCGATGGCTGCAGCAGCACCACCTGCCAGCTGGCCTCGAGCACCGAGAGCCAGGCTTTGGCGGTGGGCTGGCTGATGTCCACATCGCGCGCGAGGTCGCTCATGTTCAGCAGTTGTCCCGTCCGAGCAGCCACCGCCCGGAGGAAGCGTCAATCGCAGGACAACACTCGCTCCTGCGCCCCGGCGGGAAGTCCCGTTTCGAGGAAGTCGGCCACCCTTGCCGGGCGATCCCGCACCCAAGCTCTCAAGGCCTCGACAGCCCTGTCGTAGCCCCTGTCGGGTTCCTGCGCCGAGCCGATCTGCTCATCCATGCGGTCGATGCTCTGCAACAGGGCCTGCTCGTCCCAGACCTCGGCCATCAACCGGGCGAGCTCGTCCTCGAGCTGATTGCGCGTCTCGGGAAGCCGCGAAAGTCGCCTGGGCAGCTCAGCGTGTACGTACTCCTCCATTTCGTCTGTTTCGGCCATTTCGGTAGCACCGTCGACTCCCCAGGGAATGAAGACCGCGCGATTACCGTCACTGGGATCGAAGTAGACGTAGAAGTTGTTTCGACCCATGGCGTATCCATCCCAGTGAAGGACGAGGATCTCCAGCGCCCAGAACGTGATGAAGCGGTCGACGTTCAGGACGGGCTCGAGGGCGGCGAGCAGTTCGTCGTCGGAGGCCTGAAGCGCCTCGGCGACCCCGAGCAGCGGTGCGTAGCTGGGATCGGTGTCGTCGGTCTTGATCTCCCAGCGCGGCAGCCACCCCTCGACGAAGTCGGTCAAGACGCCCTCGTAGAGCGAGCCGCTGTCGTCCCCGAACGCCCGCCGCAGGAAGCGCTTCTTGATGGCCTCCACATGGGCATAGGGGCCGACGGCCTGGTCGTTGACCATCACGCTGGCCATGTTGCACTGCGGCGCCGGGTACCCCGCCGCGTCGAAGATCTGGTAGACGAGGCAGGTGACCATGTAGGTCGGATCGCTGCCGTTGTTGTTGAGCGTGATGCGCTCGGTGTCGCCCAGGAGCTGGTCGTCCACGAACTTGTCGGTCTTGAGCTTGAGTGCCGGCACCGGAGCGATGCTCGAGCCGACGAACCCCTTCTTGCGGACCCCCACCTGGTCGAGGGAG